>NZ_PSVK01000003.1:0-354048 GCF_002931115.1 Rathayibacter sp. AY1E6
CGTTCGACTTGCATGTGTTAAGCACGCCGCCAGCGTTCGTCCTGAGCCAGGATCAAACTCTCCGTAAAAAAATTACGACCCCCAACCCCGAAGAGAAGGAGAGTCAAGTTTGACCTCTAGCAAATAAGACATCTCTCCGACCCGAAAGCCGGAAGCTGACATCAATTTCCAAAGGAATCCCAACCCGATCCGAAGATCAAGGCCGGGGTATAAAATTGGCATTGAACATAGTGCACGCTGTTGAGTTCTCAAGAATCGGACACATCCCGCCTCCACACCAGAACGGTGCTTCACAACGGAAGTGATCGAAGTTTGCTGTTGCTTGCGTCATACGCGTCTTCTCGGTAGACTAGGAGAAGTTTCTTTCTCCCTGTCGCCGTGGCAACTTGTATAACTTAGCACATCCGCAGGCCGTGTCAAATCCGGCTTCTTCGCGATGCCGTCACGCTCATAGGCGCTCCGACGTTGCTCGGTTCAGGACTTGAGTCTTGCGCCGGGCGGCGAAGTTGCTTGGATCCGAGGGATCCTGCGAAGGCTTTACATCCGTGCGGCAGACCTGCTCCGAAAAGCCGTCTTGCCGAGTGGATGGTCCCGATTGAGGCCGGGACGTAGGAGCTGCTGCTCTTTCCGTTTCCCTGCGGCCTTTGTGGCGACTCGGAATAAGTTACGCAGCGATCGCGGTGCTGTCAAACGACGGGCCGAAATCGCACATCCCGGGCGTGTCGGGATCAGGGGTCCTCCCCGTCGGCGCCCGGTTCCGCGGGCGGATCCGGGGTCCGAGCCGGCTGCATCGGACCGAGGCGGGCACCCGCGCGCGCGGGATCCGACTCCACCGAGTGGAAGGACCCTCCCCGGAAACGACGAGGAGCGCGCGGCCCGGATCGCTCCGGTACCGCGCGCTCCTCGAGGGGATGCCGGGACTACGCCCCGATGCCGACCGCCTCGGGGGAGACGTCCGCACCGGGAGCCGAGGGCTCGAGCGCCTCGGCGACGCGCTGCGAGAGCGACGAGTCGACGTTCGCCCAGTACTGGAGCACGCGCTGCCGCAGCTCCGGACGGGTGACCTTCGACACGTGGCCGGCGATGTTCGCGACCAGGCGGGCGCGCGCGTCGTCGTCGAGGACCTCGCGGTAGAGCGTCCCCGCCTGACCGAAGTCGTCGTCCTCCGGGTGGAGGGTCGCCGCGGCGCGCGTCAGCTCGCCGTCGGTCTCCCAGCCGGCCGACTCCGCCGCCCGGGCGGGATCGGCGTGGGCGCCGCCCATCGTGTTCGGCGCGTAGACGGGCACCTCGGACTTCTGGAAGTCGAACCGCATGGGGCCGTCCTTCGAGTACGAGTGCACCGGCGACTTCGGCGCGTTCACCGGCAGCTGCGCGTGGTTGGTCCCCACGCGGTAGCGGTGCGCGTCGGCGTAGCTGAAGATGCGCGCGAGGAGCATCTTGTCGGGGCTGGCCGCGATCCCGGGCACGAAGTTCGAGGGGGCGAACGCCGCCTGCTCGATCTGCGCGAAGTAGTTCTCGGGGTTCCGGTCGAGCGTCATGGTGCCGACCTGGATCAGCGGGTAGTCCGAGTGGGGCCAGACCTTGGTGAGGTCGAACGGGTTGAACCGGTAGCTCTTCGCGTCCTCGTACGGCATGACCTGCACGGACAGCGTCCACGAGGGGAAGTCGCCGCGGTCGATGGCGGAGGACAGGTCGCGGATGTGGAAGTCCGCGTCCTCACCGGCGATCTGGTCGGCCTGCTCCTGGCTCAGGATCTCGACGCCCTGATCGGTCTTGAAGTGGTACTTGACCCAGAAGCGCTCGCCGGCGGCGTTGATCCACTGGTAGGTGTGCGAGCCGAAGCCGTCCATGTGCCGCCACGAGGAGGGGAGGCCGCGGTCGCCCATGAGCCATGTGACCTGGTGGGCCGACTCGGGCGAGAGGGTCCAGAAGTCCCACTGCATGTCGTGGTCGCGCAGGTGGCTGCCGGGCAGGCGCTTCTGCGAGCGGATGAAGTCGGGGAACTTGATGCCGTCGCGGATGAAGAAGACGGGGGTGTTGTTGCCGACGAGGTCGTAGTTGCCCTCGCTCGTGTAGAACTTCAGCGCGAAGCCGCGGGGGTCGCGCCAGGTGTCGGGCGAGCCCTGCTCGCCGGCGACCGTGGAGAACCGCGCGAGCATCTCGGTCTCGACTCCGGGCTGGAAGAGCGCGGCACGCGTGTAGGCGCTGACGTCGGCGGTGGTGGTGAAGCGTCCGAAGGCTCCGCCGCCCTTGGCGTGGACGACCCTCTCCGGGATGCGCTCACGGTTGAACTGGGCCAGCTTCTCGACGAGGTAGTGGTCGTGGAGCGCGAGGGGTCCGTCGGCTCCGACGCTCAGCGAGTGGTCGTCACTCGCGACCGGTGCTCCGGAGTTCGTGGTGGTGAATCGTTCCTCGGTCATGTTCCTCCTGTCGGCGAGGGGCACGGGGCCCGCCGCTGCGGTGTAGCGGATGTCGGTCAGTGGGCCAGGGCCAGGCAGTCGGGGCAGGTGCCCCAGAACGTGACGTCGGCGGTGTCCACGGCGAAGCCGCTCGCGGTCTGCGGATGCAGGCACGGCGCCTCCCCGACGACGCAGTCGACGTCGGCCACGGCCCCGCAGCGCCGGCACACCACGTGGTGGTGGTTGTCGCCGACCCGCAGCTCGAACCGGCGGGGGTGGCCCTCCGGCTCGATGCGGCGGACGATCCCGGCGTCGGTGAACGCCGAGAGCACTCCGTAGACCGCCTGGGCCGAAGCCTCGGGGAGGCCCTCGCGCACTCGGGCCAGGACCGCGTCCACCCCGGAGTGCGGGTGCTCCTCGAGAGCGAGGAGCACCGCGCGCCGGGTGGCGGTGACCTTGAGCCCGGAGGCTCGGAGCCGCTCGTCCACTGTCGTCATGCCGAGGACACTACCCGAGTTGTCTTGAGCGGATCAAAACAACGGGCGGCGTGGCGCGCTCGTCCGGGTGAACGGCCGGGAACGCTCCGGCGGCCACGCGGAGGCTCCGATCAGGCGACCGGACCCTCGACCAGCACGACCTGGGCGGAGCGGGCGGCGCCCGCGGAGTCGGTCCACGAGATCGTCACCGACTCCCCGGGCTCGCGCTGCGCGAGCGAGGCGGACAGCTGGTCGGCCGAGGCGACGGTGACCCCGTCGACCGCGGTGACGACGTCCCCCGCCTCGAGGCCCGCCTGCGCGGCCGGCCCGCCCTCGACGACTCCGCCGATCACGGCGCCGGACGCGGTGGTCGCGAGCGCGCGCGAGGTCGGCGACGCGGTGCCGGAGGAGAGGGAGACGCCGAGGAAGGCCGGATAGCCGATCTCGACGGTGGCCGTGTCGGCGCCCGCCTCGATGGTGGCCACGATGTCCAGGGCCTTCGAGATCGGGATCGCGAAGCCGGTGATGTCGACCGTCCCGCTGGAGGCGGCGGTGTCCATCCCCACGACGCGGCCGGCGGAGTCGACGAGCGGGCCGCCGGAGTCGCCGGAGACGATGTCGGCGTCCGTCTGGATCAGCCCGGTCAGCGTCTCGGCGGAGATCCCCGACTCGGAGCGGGTGGTGATCTGCTGATCGAGACCGGTGACCGTGCCGGTGGCGGCGACCAGGTCGCCCGTCCCTCCCGCGTTGCCGACGGCGGTCACGGTGTCGCCCACAGCGACCCCGTCCGTGTCGAGCGAGGCGGGGGTGAGGCCGGAGGCGTCCTCCAGCTGCAGGACGGCGACGTCGTTCGTCGCGTCGGTGCCGACGACGCGGGCGGTGTAGCTGCGGCCCGTCGACTCCACCGTGACCGAGATCGCGGTGGCGCCCTCGACGACGTGGTTGTTGGTGAGGATCATGCCGTCGGAGGTGAGGATCATGCCGGTGCCGGCCGAGCGGGCGCCCTGGTAGGTGAGCTCGGAGGTGATCGTGACGACGCCGGCGGTCTGCGCGGTGCTCGCGGCCACGGCGTCGGTCGCGCCGGTGGCCGGCTCGGCGGCGGAGGAGCCGCCCTGCGTCGAGCCGTACGGGGAGGAGCCGCCCTGCGTCGAGCCGCCCTGCGTCGATCCGCCCTGCGTCGATCCGCCCCAGGAGGGGACGATCACGTACCCGCCGCCGAAGGATCCCCGCGAGCCGCCGGGGTAGACGATCGTAGCGGCGCCGGCCGAGGCGGAGGAGGCCGCCTCGGTGCGGCCGGCGGTGGCGACTCCGCCTGCTGTCACTCCGATCAGCACGGCGAGGCCGAGGCCGCCGGCGATCAGTGCCCGACGACGACGACGACGGTCGTCCGCGCGCAGCGCGCGCACCTCGTCGGCGCCCGTCGCCTCGGTGGTGGCGGGCTGGTCGGTGAGCTCTCGCTCGTCGGATTCGTGTCGCTCGTTCATGGTGTCGTCCTCGTGCCGGGGCCGCCCCTGACGGCGACCGGTTCCCATTCCACGCCCGGCCTCCCGGCGCCGCCTGGACGATGCTTATGCGGTTCCTATGAGCGCTCGCCCCTCTGAATGGTTGTAGCTTCAACCAAAAGCGGGTAGCGTCTCCGCCGTGACCACCTCCTCCCCCGACCTGCTCGCTCCCGACACCGCGATGGGCGCGGTGACCCTCCGCGTCGCCGACCTCGACGGGATGATCGCCTACTACCGCGACGCCGTGACGCTCGAGCTGCTCTCGCACGACGGACCGGTCGCGGTGCTCGGCCGCGGCGGAGTGCCGGCCGTGATCCTCCAGCACGCGCCCGAGCTGGTGCACGCCTCGCCGCGCAGCGCCGGCCTCTTCCACACGGCGATCCTCTTCGAATCGGAGGCGGCGCTCGCCGCGGCCGTGTACAGCGTCGCGAGCCGGCACCCCGGCTCCTTCACCGGCAGCTCCGACCACCTGGTCAGCAAGGCCTTCTACTTCGACGACCCCGAGCACAACGGCGTCGAGCTCTACTGGGACCGCGACCGCACGCAGTGGTCGTGGACGCACGGGCGGATCGAGATGAGCACGCTCTTCCTCGACCCGAACGCGTTCCTGCAGGAGCACCTCACCGAGGAGTCGATCGCGCAGCCGCGCCTCGGCGGCGCCTCCGTCGGCCACGTGCACCTGAGCGTGGGCGACGTCGCCACGGCGAAGGAGTTCTACGTCGACCGGCTCGGCTTCGAGACGACGATCGCGTACGGCGGGCAGGCGCTCTTCGTCTCGGCGGGCGGCTACCACCACCACATGGCGATGAACACCTGGAACTCGGCGGGCGCCGGACGCCGGCAGCAGGCCCTCGGCCTCGGACAGGTCGAGATCGTGGTGCCCGGCGCCGACGACCTCGGCGCGCTCGGCGAGCGGCTGGCCCGCTCCGGAGTCGCCACCCGCGACGACGGCCGCACCCTCGCCTTCGAGGACCCCTGGGCGAACGCGATCCGCGTCACGACCTTCTGAGCGCCGCCGACCGCGGGGACCCCCGCGGGTACGATGGTCGCGCGGAAGACCGCACTCCCCCGAGACTCCGGAGAACACGGTGCCCACGATCGTCGTTGAAGTCATGCCCAAGGCCGAGCTGCTCGACCCGCAGGGGAAGGCCGTCGCCGGCGCGCTCGCGCGGCTGGGCCACTCCGCCCTCCACGGCGTGCGGGTGGGCAAGCGCTTCGAGATCACCGTCGACGAGGTGACCGACGAGGTGCGCGCCTCGGTGCAGCGCATCGCCGACGAGATGCTCTCGAACTCGGTGATCGAGGACGTCGTCGGGATCCACTACCCGGCGGAGGCCGCCCGATGAGGATCGGCGTCATCACCTTCCCCGGCTCGCTCGACGACCGCGACGCCCAGCGCGCCGTCCGGTTCGCGGGTGCGGAGCCGGTCGCGCTGTGGCACGGCGACCACGACCTCGACGGCGTCGACGCGATCGTCCTGCCCGGCGGCTTCTCCTACGGCGACTACCTGCGCTGCGGCGCCATCGCCTCCCACTCCCCGATCATGCGCGAGGTCGTCGACGCGGCGAACGCCGGGACCCCGGTCCTCGGCATCTGCAACGGCTTCCAGATGCTCACCGAGGCGCACCTGCTGCCCGGCGGCCTGATCGCGAACGACATCGGATCCTTCGTCTGCCGCGACCAGCGCCTGATGGTCGCGAGCACCGAGACCGCCTGGACGAACGGCTTCGAGCCCGGCCAGGAGATCACGATCCCGCTGAAGAACGGCGAGGGCGGGTACATCGCCTCGGCCGACACGCTGCTCGAGCTCGAGGCGGAGGGACGCGTCGTCGTCCGCTACCTCGGCCACAACCCGAACGGCTCGATGAACGACATCGCCGGCATCAGCAACCGCCGCGGCAACGTGGTGGGGCTCATGCCGCACCCGGAGCACGCCGTCGAGGAGGGCTTCGGGCCCGACACGGCCGCCGCGATGCGCTCGGGTGTGGACGGGCTGACGTTCTTCACGTCGGCGCTGAAGTCGCTGCTCGCCTCCGCCTGACGCATCCGGTCCGGGCGGCTCCGCCCGCCCGCGACGCACGAGACCCCCGGTTCCGGCCGGGGGTCTCGTGCGTGATGGGCGATGTTCGCGGCGCCGCTCAGGGCCCGGTCAGAACCTCGGGCTCGGGGGTCATCGAGATGGTGGGGATCGAGGCGGTGATCACGGTGCCGTCGGAGCGGCGGGTGCCCTCGATGTCGGACGTGGTCGGCGCGCCGTGCAGGCGGCGGCCCTGGTGCGTGAGCGGGACGCGCACGGGGCTGCCGGCGGCGACGTGCACGCGCTCGTCGCGGACGGTGATCGCGGCGGAGTCGCCGGTCTCGACCGTCAGCAGGACCTCGGTCTGCGTCACCTCGACGCGCACGCGCGTGCCGTGGAGGGTGATGCGGAAGGCGAGGCGGTCCCAGTCGTCGGGAAGGCGCGGATCGAGCGTGATCCGGCCGCCGTGGTCGCGCATCCCGCCGAAGCCGTAGACGAGGGCGCTCCAGACGCCGCCCGTCGAGGCGACGTGGATGCCGTCCGCGGTGTTGCGGTGCAGGTCGGCGAGGTCGACGAACAGCGCCGATAGGAAGTAGTGGCGGGCCAGGTCGCTGTAGCCGACCTCGGCGGCGATGATCGACTGCACGACGGCCGAGAGGGTCGAGTCGCCGGTGGTCAGCGCGTCGTAGTACTCGAAGTCGGCACGCTTCTGCTCGGCGGTGAACTCGTTGCCCTGCAGCAGCAGCGCGAGCACGACGTCGGCCTGCTTGAGCACCTGGAAGCGGTAGATCACCAGCGGGTGGAAGTGCAGCAGCAGCGGGCGCTTGCTCGCGGGGGTGTTCTCGAGGTCCCACAGCTCCTTCTCGAGGAAGGCCGCGTCCTGCGGGTGGATGCCCGCCCGCGCGTCGAAGGGGATGTGCATCTTCTCGGCGGCGCGCGCCCACTCGAGCACCTCGCCCTCGTCGAGAGCGAGGCGGTCGGCCATCCGCTCGTACGCGGCGGGCTCGACGGCCTTCAGCAGCTCGACGGCGCGGGCGGCCGAGCGGAGGTTCGCCCGGGCCATGACGTTCGTGTACAGGTTGTCGTTGACGACGGTCGTGTACTCGTCCGGCCCCGTCACTCCGTGGATGTGGAAGTGATCGTCGCCGTTGCTGCGCCAGAAGCCCAGATCGGCCCACATCCGCGCGGTCTCGACGAGGATGTCGATCGCTCCGCGGGCGAGGAAGTCGTCGTCGCCCGTGGCACCCACGTACTGCATGAGCGCGTAGGAGATGTCGGCGTCGATGTGGTACTGAGCGGTGCCGGCGGCGTAGTACGCCGACGACTCCTGACCGTTGATGGTGCGCCAGGGGAAGAGCGCGCCGCGCTGGTTGAGCTCGGAGGCGCGCGCCCGGGCGGCCTCGAGCATGTTCTGCCGGAAGCGCAGGGCGTTCCGGGCGACGAGGGGCGCCGTGTAGCTGAGGAACGGGAGGACGTAGACCTCGGTGTCCCAGAAGTAGTGGCCGCCGTAGCCGGAGCCCGAGACGCCCTTGGCCGCGACTCCGCCGCCGTCGGTGCGGGCGGTGGACTGGGCGAGCTGGAAGAGGTTCCAGCGGGTGGCCTGCTGGATGGCGGGCTGGCCGTCCAGCTGCACGTCGGAGCGGGTCCAGAAGTCGTCGAGCCACTCGCGCTGCTTGACGAACTGCTCCTCGACCGGCGTTTCGCGGGCGCGGTCGAGCGTGCGGTCGCAGCGGTCGGCGAGCTCGCGCACGGGCACGCCGCGGGAGGTGTGGTAGGTCAGCGTCTTGACCAGGCGGACCGGCCGGCCGGCCTTGGCCTTCACGCGGTAGACGTGCTTGGCGAGGTCGTCGTCGATCTGGGAGGTCTGGTCCCACTCGTTCTCGGTCTCGAGCTGGTGCTCGGCGCCGCAGGCGACGGTCATCTGGGAGTTGGTGGTCCGGTAGCCGAGGAGGTAGCGGGTGCCGCTGACGCGCTTGAGGCGCGGCTGGAGCACGCGGTCCTCGAACGACTCCGCCTTGCGCGGGTCGAAGCCGGCGCCCTCGCTGCCGGAGGGGGCGTGGTACTCGTCCACGCCGTCCTGGCGGTTGAGGATCTGGCTCGAGATCAGCACGGACGCGTCGTGGTCGAGCATCTCGACCTCGTAGTCGAGGATCGCGAGGTGCCGGTCGGTGAACGAGACCAGGCGGCGCGAGCGGATCAGGACGCGCTTGCCGGAGGGGGTGCGCCACTCCAGCTCGCGGGTGAGCACGCCGTTCGCGAAGTCGAGGCGGCGCGAGTAGGCGAGGACGTCGGCCTCGCTCAGCACGAAGGGCTCGTCGTCGACGTAGAGGCGGATGATCTTGGCGTCCGGCACGTTGACGATGGTCTGGCCGACGCGGGCGAAGCCGAACGCCTCCTCCGCGTGGCGGATGGGCCAGGTCTCGTGGAACCCGTTGATGAAGGTGCCGTAGGCGTAGCCGTCGCGCCCCTCCTCCACGTTGCCGCGGAGGCCGAGGTAGCCGTTGCCGGTGGCGAAGAGCGTCTCGGTGCGGCCCTGCAGCTCGGAGGCGAACTCGGTCTCGACGAGGGCCCACTCGTCGATCGGGAAGCGGTTCCGGTCGAGCGGGTCGGAGGTGATGGGGTTCATGCGGCGTCCTCGGGGGCGGGAGCGGTGGGGAGGAAGGGGAGCAGCTCGGCCAGGTCGTCCACGACCAGGTCGGCGCCGTGCTCGAGCAGGGTGTCGGCCCCGACTCCGCGGTCGACGCCGACGACGAGGCCGAAGCCGCCCGCGCGGCCTGCCGCGACTCCGGAGTGCGCGTCCTCGAGGACGGCGCACTCGGCGGCCGGGAGGCCGAGGAGCTCGGCCGCGTAGAGGTAGGTGTCGGGCGCGGGCTTGCCGGCGATCGAGCGATCGGCGGCGAGGAGCCCGTCCACGACGACCTCGAAGCGGTCGCGGAGGCCGGCCGCCTCGAGCACCGGCACGCCGTTGCGGGAGGAGGTGACGACGGCGACCTGCACGCCCGCGGCGATCGCGGCGTCGACGAAGCGGAGCGAGCCCGGGTAGGGAGCGACGCCGGTCTCGGCGAGGGTGCGGTTGAAGGCGTCGTTCTTGCGGTTGCCGAGCCCGCAGACGGTCTCGAGCGACGGGTCGTCCTCGGGCGCGCCCTCGGGGAGGGTGATGCCGCGCGAGGCGAGGAGCGCCCGGACGCCGTCGTACCGCGGGCGTCCGTCGATGTACCGGAAGTAGTCGGCGTCGGTGTAGCCCTCGGCGATCCCGCGCGAGGAGAGGTACTCCGTGAACAGCCGCGACCAGGCCTGCATGTGGACGTCGGCGGTCGGCGTGAGCACGCCGTCGAGGTCGAACAGGAGCGCGCGGACGCCGCGGAGGGCGGAGGCGTCGGGGCGCGTCGGGGATGCAGTCACGGCGGGGAGGACCTCTGATCGGGGGCAGGCGTTCGGCGGTTCCGCCGATGACGGTCGTCCGCCGCGGACTGCAGGTATCGTATACGCCCCCCGGCCGCCGTGTGGAACCGTTTACACGTCCGTCATCTGCGCGCCGCCGGGGGCGTCGATCCGCTCGGGGGCGAGGCGGTGCCGCCCGAGGGGGAGCATCAGCGGGGTGCCCGAGGTCGGGTCGGTGATGATGCGGCTGTCGAGGCCGAACACGGCGAGCACCGTCTCCTCGGTGAGCACCGCGGCCGGGGTGCCGGAGGCGTGCACCGCGCCGTGCGCGATGGCCACGAGGTGGTCGGCGTAGCGGGCGGCCATGTTGAGGTCGTGCAGCACCATCACCACCGTCGTCCCGCGGGTGCGGTTGAGGTCGACGAGCAGGTCGAGCACCTCGATCTGGTGACTGACGTCGAGGAAGGTGGTCGGCTCGTCCAGCAGCAGCACGTCGGTCTCCTGCGCGAGGGCCATCGCGATCCAGACGCGCTGGCGCTGCCCGCCGCTGAGCTCGTCGACGGAGCGGTCGGCCAGGGCGGCGGTGTCGGTCGCGTCGAGCGCGGTCGCGACGGCCTCGTCGTCGTGGGCGCTCCAACGGCTCAGCATCCCCTGGTGCGGATGGCGGCCGCGGCCGACGAGATCCGCGACGGTGATGCCCTCCGGGGCGATCGGCGACTGCGGGAGGAGGCCGAGCGTGCGGGCGAGCTGCTTCGCCGGCGTCCGGTGCACGGCCCTGCCGTCGAGCAGCACGGCGCCGGAGCGGGGCGCGAGCAGGCGCGACATCGAGCGCAGGAGCGTCGACTTGCCGCAGGCGTTCGCTCCGACGATCGCGGTGATGCGGCCGGGCGGGACGACGAGGTCGAGGCCGTCGACGACGGTCCGGTCGCCGTAGCCGAGGGTGACCCCCTCGGCCGTCAGGGTATGCGCGGTGGTCACAGTGAGCCTCCCGCTCTGTTGCTGCGGACGATGAGGTAGACGAGGTACGGCGCCCCGAGGACGCCGGTGACCACTCCGACCGGATAGCGCAGGCCCAGCCCGAACTGCCCGACGAAGTCGGCGACGAGCACGAGCAGCGCGCCGACGAGGGCCGAGGGGATGAGGAGCGACGCGCCGGGCCCGATCAGGCGGGCGGCGATCGGGCCGGAGAGGAAGGCCACGAACGCGATCGGGCCGGCGGCGGCCGTCGCGAAGGCGATCAGCCCGACCGCGGCGACGATCACGACGAGGCGGGTGGCGTTCACGCGGATGCCGAGCGCGGAGGCGGTGTCGTCGCCGAGCTGCGTGGCGGAGAGGTCGCGCGAGCGCGAGAGCAGGACGGGGGTGAGGACGACGACCGCGGCGAGGACCGGCACGACCTCGCTCCAGCTCGCGCCGTTGAGGCTCCCGGTGAGCCAGCGGGACGCCTCCTGCAGGTCCCACGCGGCGGCCTGCGAGAGCACGTAGGCGGTGAGGGAGTCGAGCATCGCGGCGACCCCGATGCCGATCAGGATCAGCCGGGTGCCGGCGACTCCGCTGCGGTAGGACAGGGCGTAGACGAGCAGGGCGACCACGAGTCCCGCGACGATCGCGAGGGCCGAGACCTGCGCCGCCCCGAGCGAGAGCGTCACGATCGCGAAGGCCGCGGCGGCGCTCGCCCCGGCGCTGATCCCGATGATGTCGGGGCTGGCGAGCGGGTTGCGGAGCATGGTCTGGAAGCTCACTCCGCCGAGCCCGAAGCACAGGCCCACCAGCAGGGCGAGGACGGCGCGCGGGAGGCGGAGGCGCCCGACGGTGAAGCTCGCCCCGGGGACCTGCTCGCCGAGGATCACGCGGAGCACCTCGTCGGGCGAGTAGACGGTCTGGCCGACCAGCAGGGAGACGGCGAGGACGGCCGCGATCAGGACAGCGAGCACGGCGACGACGATCCGGCGGCGGGCCCCGCGGCGGCGGCGGCCGGCCGCGACGGCGCGGGCGGTGGCGGCGGGCGCCTCGACCAGCGCGGTCACAGCTCGCGCACCTTCTGGCGGCGGACGATCGCGATGAACACCGGGGCGCCGACCAGCGCGGTGACGATGCCCACATCGATCTCGCTCGGGCGCGCGACGACGCGGCCGACGATGTCGGCGGCGATCAGGAGCACGGCGCCGGTCACCGCCGAGAACGGCAGCAGCCAGCGGTGGTCGACGCCGACGAGGAGGCGGCAGGCGTGCGGGACGACCAGGCCGACGAAGCCGATGGGCCCCGTGACCGCGGTCGTCGCTCCGCAGAGCACGACCGCGCCCAGGGCGGCCCCGCCGCGCGCGAGGGCGACCCGCTCCCCCAGGCCCGCGGCGAGCTCGTCGCCGAGCGCGAGGGTGTTGAGGCTCTTGGCCGAGAGAACGCAGAGGACGAGGCCGGCCAGGAGGAAGGGGAGCACCTGCGCGATGCTCGCGGACGTGGCGCCGCCCACTCCGCCGATCTGCCAGGAGCGGATGCCGCCCGCGATGTCGGCGCGCGGCAGGACGATCGCGCTGATCACCGAGACCAGCGCGGCCGAGGTGGCGGCGCCGGCCAGGGCGAGCTTGAGCGGAGTCGCGCCGCCGCGCCCGAGCGACCCGACCGTGTAGACGAAGACCGCGGCGACCGCGGCCCCGCCGATCGCGACCCAGACGTAGGCGGCGGAGCTCGTCAGCCCGAAGAAGACGATGCCCGTCACGACCGCGAGCGAGGCGCCGGTGTTCACCCCGAGGATGCCGGGGTCGGCCAGCGGATTGCGGGTCACCCCCTGCATCAGCACGCCGGCGACGCCGAGGGCCGCGCCCGCGATCGCGGCGAGCACGGTGCGCGGGATGCGCTTGGCGACCGCGGCCTGCGCGAACCCGTCCGTGGACCCGCCGAACGCGGCGATCACGTCGCTCCACGCCACCTCCCGCGACCCCACCAGCACCGAGACCACGGCGGCGGCGAGCAGCACGGCCACGGCCGCGACCAGCCAGAGGGCGCGCAGCCGCCTCGGGCGGCGCACGGCGGCGACGCCCGAGGCGGCGGGAGGAGCGGCGAGGGGCACGCGGGTCGGGTCCCGGCTCAGGCGGCCGGAGTGCTCTGCGCGGCCTTGGCGGCGGCCTCGTCGAGCAGGTCCAGGTAGTCGTCGAGGACCCACGAGATCGAGAGCGGCGTCGGGTTGGCGGCGGTGCCGAGCGGGGTGGAGGGCAGGCGCACGATGGCGTCGTCGGCGACCGCGGGGATCTGCGAGAGCAGCGGGTCGGCCTTGAGGGTGCTCACGAGCTCGTCGTCGCCGTAGGTGACGATCACGTCGACGTCACTGAAGGCGTCGGCCTGCTCGGCGCTCTGCGTGAGCGAGAACTTGTCGGTCGCGGCGGAGGCGGTCGCGATGCTGCCCGGGGTGGCCATGCCGAGGTCCTCGAAGAACGCGGGGCGGGTGTCGTGCGAGGTGTAGAAGCTGACCTGGCTGAGGTCGGTCGGGTCGACGTGGGTGAGGAACATCGCCGAGGTGCCGGCCAGCTGCGGGTGCGCGGCGACCTTCTCCTCGATCTCGCCCTCGAGCTCGGTGATCAGCGCGGCGCCCTCGTCGGCCCTGCCCATCGCCTCGCTGTTCAGCGTGATCATGTCGCGCCAGGAGGTGCCCCAGGCGGTCTCGGGGTAGGCGACGACCGGGGCGATCTCGCTCAGGGTGTCGTAGTCCTCCTGCGTGAGGCCGGAGTAGGCGGCGAGGATGACGTCCGGGTCGGTGTCCGAGACGGCCTCGAAGTCGATGCCGTCGGTCTCATCGAAGAGGACGGGGGTCTCGGCACCGAGCTCGTCGAGCTTCTCGCTCACCCAGGGGAGGAGCCCGTCGCCGTCGTCGTCGCCGAAGTTGGCGGCGGCCATGCCCACGGGGACCACGCCCAGCGCGAGCGGGACCTCGTGGTTGGCCCAGTTGACGGTCGCCACGCGCTCGGGCGCCGACTCGATGGTGGTGGTGCCGAGAGCGTGCTCGATCGTGATCGGCGCGAAGCCGCTGTCGGCGGCGGCGTCGTCTCCGGCGGCCGAGCCGCTGCAGCCGGCGAGGCCGATCGTCAGCGCGGTGGCGGCGAGCAGGGCGAGGGGCGTGGTGGCGCGGGGCATGGGTCCCTTTCGAGAGGCTGTGCGGGAGGCGGCGCAGGGTCCGAGTGGACCGGCACTAAGGACAGCCTAACCAAAGAATGTGCGTGCTCTCAGCCCCGATTCCTCGCCTCCCGAGGTCGGAGGCGCCCGGAGGTGCCGCTCGCGGAGCCCGGCGACGGCCCTGCCACGGCCGCGGACGTCACGCCGTCGCGAGCCTCTCGACGGTGCGCAGGTTCCGGGTCGTGGTGCTCGAGCGGTAGGCGGATCGGGCGAGGATCCGTGCGACCGGCGTGTCCGTCGAGGAGCCGCGCGGGCAGCGCCAGTAGAGGACACCGGCGCCCCGGGTGACAAGCTCGACCGCCGGATCCGGCTCGCCGATCGCGGCCTGCGCGGCGTCGAGCGCCTCCTCGTCCGAGCCGAAGACGACGTACGGATGCGCCTCCTCGTCGATCCGCGGGAACGGGTAGGCGGCGAGCACCGCGGCGAGCGCCTCCTGCGTCACGAGCACGATCCAGGCGTCGTAGCCGAACCGCTCGGCGAGCGCCGCCTCGAGCGCGGGCTTCAGCTCGGCGGCCGGGCGGTCGGAGTCGAAGGCCGCGTTGCCGCTCGCGAGGACCGTCCGCACCCGGTCCACGCCGATCCCGGCGACCGTCTCGGCGAGCTCGGCGCTGCGGACGGTGCGGCCGTTCACGTTCACTCCGCGGAGGAGGGCGAGGAACCGGGTCATGCGGCCGACGGTAGCGTGACGGCATGGCGCGCGGAAGCGGACGACGACGACCCCGGCGGACCCTCGAGGAGGAGATCCTGCGGGCGAGCGAGCGCGGACCCGGGGCGAGGACGCGGGCGGAGACCGTCCCTCCCTCCGGACGCCGGCTGGTGGCGCCGCCCGCCTCGGGCACCCTGCTCCACCTCGACGTGGACGCGCTGGTGGCGCTCGCCGCGCGGGAGGACCTGCTGATCGCGCTGGAGCGGCGGATCGGCGAGCACGCGGTGGCCGCGACTCCGGTGCTCTCGTGGTGGTCGGCGACTCCGTCGGTCCCGGGCGAGGAGGAGGAGCGCCGGCTCGACGCGCTCGTGCTGCGGACGGTGGAGCTCGGGGCGGGGCCGGCCGACGACGTGGACTCGCGGCTGCGGGAGCTGGCGCACGAGGGCGGTCTGGACGAGCTGGGCGCCGCGCTGGCGCTGCTCGCGCGGGTCCCGGATCCGCCGGCGGCGTTCCAGGATCCGGACGGGTTCCTGCGCGTGACGGTCCCGGAGTCGCCGTTCGAGCGGCGGCTCGAGGTCCTCGCGGAGGCGCAGGGCCGGGCGGGCGAGCTGCTGGTGCTGCTGCGCGACTGCGCGTTCACCGCGACCCTGCCGCGGCGGCGCTCGGCGATCGCAGCGATGAGCGGGCGGATCCGGGCGGCCGTGGTCCCGGGGCGCCTCGACTCCCGGCGGCTGGACGAGCTCGCGCAGGCGGTGGACGCGGCGCTCGAGAAGCGGTGGACCGTGCTCTGACGGCGGTCCGCGTTACGGGCGCGCCCGTCGCGGTGACCGTTCGCGCACCGGTTCAGCCCCCGCGCACCCCGGGTGAATAGGCTGGACGGATGCCTCTCACCGGTCTCGACCTCCGCCGCTTCCCCGCCGCCCTGAACGACGAGGGCGGTCCCGACGCCGCCACCGCCGCGTGGGCCACCGCGATCAACGCGGGCTTCCACGAGAAGGAGTTCACGCCGGAGAAGCTGCGCGACTGGGCCGAGCACATGGTCGCCGATCAGCGCGTGCTCACCGCGGTCGTCGACTCCTCCGCCCCCGAGGGACTCGACGGCGCGGGCGTGCCGGTCGGCACCTACGCGGCGTTCCCCGGGGCCCTGCAGGTCGGCGGGGGACGCGAGCTGCCGGCGCACCTGGTGTCGCAGGTGACCGTGCGGCCCACGCACCGGCGCCGCGGCATCCTGCGCGCGATGATCACCGAGGACCTGCGCCTGGCGAAGGAGGCCGGCACCCCGGTCGCCGCGCTCACGGCGAGCGAGGCCTCCATCTACCGCCGGTTCGGCTTCGGCCGCTCGGCCTTCACCCGCTCGATCCGCGTCGACACCGGACCGCGCTTCGGCCTGCAGACCGAGCCCGCCGGCCGCGTCGAGGTGGTCGCGACGAGCTGGCTGCAGCCGCGCATCCCCGCGGTGTTCGCCGCGTTCCAGGCGTCGACCCCCGGCTCGCTCACCCGGCAGTCGCGCTACGAGGCGAACTCCGTCGGCACCGCGTCCGGCGAGACCACGCCCGGCCTCGACGTCCGCTCGGCCGTCCACCTCGACGAGGAGGGGACGCTCGACGGCTTCGTGACCTACCGCGCGGTCGGGCCCGAGGACGACAAGACCCTCGAGATCGTCGACCTCGTCGCCCCCGGCGCCGACGCCTACCTCGCGCTCTGGGGCTACCTCGGCGCGGTCGACCTCGCCTCCGCGGTGACCTGGGACATGGCGCCGGTGGACGATCCGCTGACCTGGGCGCTCCGCGACGCGCGCGTGGTGCAGGTGAGCCACGTGGGCGACCTGATCTGGCTGCGGATCCTCGACGTCGCCGCCGCGTTCTCGGCCCGGCCGTGGACCGCTGACGGCTCGGTCGTGGTCGAGGTGGCCGACGGGCTCGGGCTCGCCGACGGCCGCTACCGCCTCACCGCCTCGGGCGGTTCCGCCACCGTGGAGCGCACCGGGGACGAGGCCGAGCTCGCGCTGGACGTGGCCGACCTGGGCTCGCTGCTGCTGGGCTCGGTGCGGCCGTCGATCCTGGCGAAGGCCGGGCTGGCGCGCGTCACGGGCGAGGCGGGGCGGATGGACCGCCTGTTCGCGCCGATCGCGACGCCGTACTGCATCTCGTTCTTCTAGGGGGCACCGCCCTCCCGGCGGCACCGCCCTCTCGGCGGCAGCGCGCGGCCGGCGGTGTCCGGCTCCCGCGCCGCCGCCGCCCCCGCGCATCCGCGGCCGCCGCGGACTGCCAGCCGCCTCCGGGCGTCCGCGCATCCCGCGTCGGTCATGCTGGAGGACCCGTCCCCGACATCGGCAGGAGTTCCGCGTGGGTGCATCCGTGATCGTCGACGTCATCGTCGTGCTGAGCCTCATCGGCGCGCTCGTCGACGGTCTGCGGCGCGGTCTGCTCCGGACCCTCGGCGGTCTCGCCGGGATCGTCGCGGGCGCGATCGGCGCCTCGTTCGCCGTGCCCGCCGTCTCGTCGTGGGCGGCCGGCAGCGAGTGGCGCCTGCTCGCCGTGATCGGCACCGCCGTGCTGCTGCTGGGCGTCGGCTACGCGATCGGAGCGACGCTCGGCGCGGTCATCGGCCGCGGAGCCGACCGCGTGAAGCTCGGCCTGCTCGACCGACTCGCGGGCGGCGTCGCCGGCGTCGCGATCTCCGGCCTGGTCTGGATCGCCGTCACCTCGGCCGTCTCCCTCCTCGGCGTCCCCCTCGTCACGACCTCGGTCGCCGGCTCGACGGTCATCCGCACGATCGACGACCTCACCCCCTCCCCCGTCCGCGCCTTCCTCGCCCAGCTGCAGTCGACCGTGGTCGACGAGGGCACGTCGTGGGTCGTCGAGGCGCTCGACGCTCCCACCCGGGCGCCCGCGATCCCGGACGTCTCGACCGACGACCCGGAGGTCGCCGCCGCCACCCGCTCGGTCGTGCGCGTCTCCGGCACGGCCTGGGCCTGTGACGTCGGAGTGACGGGCAGCGGCTTCGTCGTCTCGGACGACCGCGTGATCACCAACGCGCACGTGGTCGGCGGAGTCTCGCAGCCGGTCGTCGAGGCGCCGGGCGAGGCCCCGCGCACCGGCCGAGTCGTCTACCTGGACCCGGCCGCCGACCTCGCCGTGATCGCCGTCGACGGGCTCGACGCCTCCCCGCTCCCGCTCGACGACGCCGTCGCCGCCGGGGACGACGCGGTGGTCGCGGGCTACCCCTTCGGCGGCCCGCTGACCCTCGGCTCGGCCGAGATCTCCTCCGACGCCACGGTCTCGCTGATGGTCGACGGAGCACCGACCTCACGGGAGGTGCTGACCCTCGCCGCCATCGTCAACCAGGGCAACTCGGGCGGTCCGCTGCTCTCTCTCGAGGGCACCGTGTCGGGCGTCGTCTTCGGCAAGGCCGCCTCCGTCGACAACGTCGGCTACGCCATCCCGCTCTCGGTCCTCACTCCCGTGGTCGAGCAGGCCGCCTCGCTGACGGACGCCGTCGATCCGGGGGCCTGCCGCTCGAAGTGAGCGGTCACGGCAGCGGTCCGTCGACCAGCACGAGGGTGAGGTCGTCGAGCCGCACCGTCTCGGGCCGCGCCGACTCGAGGTAGGCGGACACGCGCGGATCGACGGGGAAGCGCGCCGACCGCTCGATCGCGATGGCGACGATCCCGGCGGACGACGGATCGGTCGTCACCCGGTCGCCGATGTAGGGCACGTAGACGCCCGAGGACATGCCCTGCGCGAGGACCAGGCCGCCGTCGAGGCCGCGCTCGCGCAGCACGTCGGCCACTCGCGCGATCCCGGTCGGCCGCTCCTGGGCGATCCCCGCCGAGGTGGCGATCGCGATCACGAGGGAGGCGGCCAGCAGCACCGCGCCGGCGCCGCGGGCGAGGGGTGCGGGCAGCACGATCCCGCCGCGCAGTGCCTCCGCGATGCCGATGCCCGCCAGCGCGCAGAGGAGCCACGCCCACGCCGCGTAGTAGTGCGGCAGCGCGACCGAGCTGATCGCCAGGTGGAACACGAGGAGGAGCAGCGTCGCGGCGCCCAGGTAGAGCACCAGCGCGCGGCGCCGCGGAGCGAGCAGGGACAGCAGGGTCCCGAGGAGCAGCACGGCGAGCGCCGCCGGCCCGATGCCGACGACCATGAACCAGAGGTTCGCCCACCACGGAGGGAAGACGTACGCGGTCCCGGCGACCTCGATCAGGTGGCCGTCGGCGTTGTGCTCGGACTGGAACTCGAGCAGGTACCGGACCGCCTCGACCGGGTGCACCGGCAGGTAGGCGAGCACCCCGGTGACGACGAACGCGATGGAGAGGGCGAGACCGCCCCGCAGAGCCCGGGCCCTGCTCCCCGACCACAGCAGCGGCAGCAGGAGCACGGGCGCGAGGACCGCGGTGGTCAGCTTCGAGGTGACCGACAGCGCCAGCAGTGCACCGGCCAGCGCGATCAGCCAGCCGCTCCGCCTGCCCGGCGAGGCGCGCGACCAGGTCCACGCCGCCGCCATCGCCGCGACGGCGAAGAGCACCATGAACGGCTCCAGGAGCGCGAGGCGGTCGATCCGGGTGCCGGCGCCCACGGCGGTGCGCGGGAGGAGGAGGAACAGGCCGGCCGGGACGAGCGCGAGCGTCGGGCCGAGCTCGCGCCGGAACCAGAGCCAGAGCACCACCCCGGTGAGGAACGCGGCCGCGCCGGCGGCGATCCTGCCCGCGAGCAGCCCCTCGCCGAGCAGCACCTGCGCGAGCCCGATCAGGTACTTCGCCGTCGGCGGATGCTCGAGGTTCGCGCTCACGTCGCCGTGCAGGTAGTCCCACCCCGCGGCGAGGTACACGGGCTCGTCCGACGAGATGTTCGCCGCTCCGAGGTTCCCGAAGCACTGGTAGAGCCCCCACAGCACGGTCCCGATCAGAGCCGCCCGCTTCACCCGCCCGATCCTAGGCGCCGATGCCCGCACCGCTCCACCGGAGGGCCCGGACCCCGGCGACCGCGGCGGGTAGGATCGACGCGCATCCCGTCCCCCTCCCCTGGAGCCTCCAGCACATGGCAGACAGCCGCACCGCCGTTCCCGACACCACTGCGAACGCGGAGGCGACGCCCGAGCGGGAGCAGCCCTACGCGGCCCTCGGACTCAAGCCCGACGAGTACGCGAGCATCCGCGAGATCCTCGGCCGCCGCCCCACGAGCGGCGAGCTCGCGATGTACTCGGTGATGTGGAGCGAGCACTGCTCCTACAAGTCGTCGAAGATGTACCTCCGCCAGTTCGGGCAGAAGGTCTCCCCCGCCATGAAGAAGAACCTCATGGTCGGCATGGGCGAGAACGCCGGAGTGGTCGACGTCGGCGAGGGCTGGGCCGTCACCTTCAAGATCGAGAGCCACAACCACCCGAGCTACATCGAGCCCTTCCAGGGTGCGGCGACAGGGGTCGGCGGCATCGTCCGCGACATCATCTCGATGGGCGCCCGGCCGGTCGCGGTGATGGACGCGCTGCGCTTCGGGGCGATCGACGACCCCGACACCGCGCGCGTGGTGCACGGCGTCGTGGCCGGCATCTCCTTCTACGGCAACTGCCTCGGCCTGCCGAACATCGGCGGCGAGACCTACTTCGACTCGGTCTACCAGGGCAACCCGCTCGTCAACGCGCTGGCCGTCGGCGTCCTCCGCCACGAGGACCTGCACCTCGCGAACGCCCGCGGCGTCGGCAACAAGGTCGTGCTGTTCGGGGCGCGCACCGGAGGCGACGGCATCGGCGGCGCGTCGATCCTCGCCTCCGACACCTTCGCCGACGGCGGACCGACCAAGCGCCCCGCGGTGCAGGTCGGCGACCCGTTCGCCGAGAAGGTGCTCATCGAGTGCTGCCTCGAGCTGTTCCGCAAGGACCTCGTCGAGGGCATCCAGGACCTGGGCGCCGCGGGCATCTCGTGCGCCACCTCGGAGCTGGCCTCCAACGGCGACGGCGGCATGTTCATCGAGCTCGACTCGGTGCTGCTGCGCGACCCCTCGCTCACGGCGGAGGAGATCCTCATGTCGGAGTCGCAGGAGCGGATGATGGCCGTCGTCACGCCCGAGAAGCTCGACGCGTTCCTCGAGGTCGTCGGCAAGTGGGACGTCGAGACCAGCGTGCTCGGCGAGGTCACCGACTCCGGCCGCCTCATCATCAACTGGCACGGCGAGGAGATCGTCAACGTCGACCCGCGCACCGTCGCGGTCGACGGCCCGGTCTACGAGCGCCCGATCGAGTACCCCTCCTGGCTCGACGCGCTGCAGGCCGACTCCTCCTCCCGACTGCCCCGCTCGACCGGCGGCGACGCGCTGCGCGCCGAGACCCTGGCGCTCCTGGGCTCGGCGAACCTCGCCGACAAGAGCTGGATCACCTCGCAGTACGACCGCTACGTGCTCGGCAACACCGCGCTCAGCTACCCCGACGACGGCGGCATGGTCCGCGTCGACGAGGAGTCGGGCCTCGGCTTCGCGGTCGCGACCGACGCGAACGGGCGCTGGTGCCAGCTCGACCCGGCGCAGGGCGCCCGCCTGGCGCTGGCGGAGGCGTTCCGCAACGTCGCCGTCACCGGAGCGACCCCGGTCGCCGTCTCGGACTGCCTCAACTTCGGCAGCCCTGAGAACCCCGAGGTGATGTGGCAGTTCCGCGAGGCCGTGGGCGCGCTCGCCGACGCCTGCCTCGAGCTCGAGATCCCCGTCACCGGCGGCAACGTCTCGTTCTACAACCAGACCGGCGACGTGCCGATCTTCCCGACCCCGGTCGTCGGCGTCCTCGGCGTGATCGACGACGTCGCGCGCCGCATCCCCTCCGGCTGGCAGGACGAGGGCGACAACCTCTACCTCCTCGGCACCACCCGCGACGAGCTCGACGGCTCGGCGTGGGCCGGCACGATCCACGACCACCTCGGCGGGCTGCCCCCGCAGCTCGACCTGGGCGCCGAGCGCGCGCTGGCCGAGCTGATCTCGGCGGGCGCGAAGGAGTCGCTCATCGCCTCCGCTCACGACCTCGCCGACGGCGGGCTCGTGGTGGCGCTGGCCGAGTCGGCGCTGCGCTTCGGCGTCGGGGCGCGCATCTGGCTCGACGAGCTGATGGAGCGCGACGGCGTCGACGCGACGGCCGCGCTGTTCTCGGAGTCGACCGGCCGCGTGCTCGTGTCGGTGCCGCGCGAGGACGACGTGAAGTTCCGCGGGCTCTGCGAGGGCCGGGGCTACCCGGTGCTGCGCATCGGCGTGACCGACGCGGCGACCCCCGCGGTCGAGGTGCAGGGCCTCTTCACGCTGCCGCTGGACGAGCTCCGCTCGGTGAACGGCGCCGTGCTGCCGCGCCACTTCGGCTGAGCGTCCGGGCGATCCGAGTCCGCAGGAGTCGCGGTGGTCGAGCTGGACCACCGCGACTCCTGCGGCACCGGCTCCGCTCCGGAGTTCCGTGATTACGGAATGTTTGCAATAGTGGAGCATGACCTCCTCCCGAGACCTCGCCGGCGAGGTCGACGAGCTCCGAGCGCGGCTGGACCGCCTCGAGCGCGCCGACACTCCCGCCGCGCCCGCCGCCGACGATCCGCTCTGGGCCCTGACCGCTCTCCGCGAGCGCCTGCCCTCTCCCGGCGGAGTCGTCTTCGCCGGCTCGGTCGCCACTCCGGCCGGCCCCGTCGAGTGGCAGTACGGCCTCAGCACCGACGCGTTCTTCGAGCGCGACTGGGGAGCGAGCCCCGGGCCGACCGCGCTCGCCGCGCTGGGCAGCCCCGTGCGCCTGCGGTTCCTGCAGGCGGTGGCCGGCGGAGTCGAGACCGTCGCGCAGCTCGCCGAGAGCGAGGGCGCAGGCACCACCGGGCAGATCTACCACCACGTCAACCAGCTGGTCGCCGCCGGCTGGCTGGAGGCGCGCGGCCGCGGCCGCTACGGCGTCCCGCCGGAGCGCCTCGTCCCCCTGCTCGTGATCCTGCTCGCCTCCGGAGGACCCCGATGACCCGCCGCCGCCTCGCCCTCGCCGCCGCCTCCGCCGCGGCCGTCGTCCTGCTCGGCGGAGTGCTGCTCCGCCCCTCCGCTCCCACCCTCTCGACCGAGGCGACGGGCGACGCCGAGATCGCCGAGTGGCTCCGGACCGACGTCGGAGACGGGGCGCGGAACCACCTCGTCGCCGCCGTGATCACGCCCGACGGCGTGCGCTACGGCGGACTCGGAGCCGACGAGCGGACCGAGGTCGAGATCGGATCGGTCACGAAGACGATGACCGCGCTCCTCCTCGCCCGGAGCGCCGCCGACGGGACGGTCGGGCTCGAGGACCCCGCCGCGGAGCACGCCGACGTCGGCGGCTTCACCGGGACGCTCGAGGAGCTGGCGACCCACCGCTCCGGCCTGCCGCGCCTCCCCACCGGTGTCGGCGACCTCGCCTCGACGCTCGTCGCCCAGCTGCGCGGCACGGACCCCTACTCGGGCTGGTCGGCCGACGACGTCCTCCGGCAGGCCGCCGAGGCGGACCAGGGCGAGCACGTGCACGCCTACTCGAACCTCGGTGCGGCGGTGCTGGGCCAGACGCTCGCCCGCGCCGAGGGCCGCGACTACGCCGACCTCCTCCGCGAGCGCGTCCTCGCTCCGCTCGGGATGACCGCGACCTCCGTCCCGGAGACCGCGGACGCCCTCCCCGCCGACGCGCCGACCGGCTTCTCGGCGAGCGGGCGGTCCGTCGACGCGTGGACGATGGCGGGCTACGCGCCGGCGGGCGGCGTCCGCTCCACGGCGGCGGACATGGCCCGCTACGCGCAGGCCCTCCTCACCGACGACCCCGCGCTGGGGGTGCCCGCGGCGAGCGTCCTGGATCCGCGGTTCGATGCCGACGGGGCGCGGATCGGCCTCGGCTGGTTCACCTCGGAGTCGGAGGACGGCGGATCCGTCACCTGGCACAACGGAGGGACCTCCGGCTACTCGACGATGCTCGCGATGGACCGGGAGCGCGGCGTGGCCGTGTTCGTCAACGGGGACACGGCGAGCTCGGTCGACGAGCTCGGCCTGCGCCTGCTGGAGCGCGCCGGGGAGGAGTCGTGATGATCGCCTCGATCCTCGTCCTGCTCGTCGTCGCGTTCACCGTCGGCCGCTTCGCTCTGGGGAGCGTCCCCCGGCGCCGGGCGGCCGGGCTCCTCGACCGCGACCGCGTCCGGACGCTCGCCCGCGGCGTCGAGGCCGTCGCCGTGCTGCTGCTCGGGCGGGCGCTCGTCGACTGGTCGGCGCTGACGCTGCTCCCCTGGGCCGCGCTGGTGGCTCTCACCGCGGCCGGGGCGGCCGGCGCCGTGCTGCGCTGGGGCGGGCTGCCGTGGTTCGAGGATCCGGCGCGCCGCCGCTCGCGGACGACCGGGCTCGCGGCGACCGTCGCCGTGTCGGCGGTCCTGATCGGCGTCCTGGGCTGAGTGCCGCGCACGTGCCGTCGGATCCGCGCCTTCCGCGGTGGTCGCGTGCTGCTGCGAGGCGGGAGGAGTGGCGGCGGGCGTCGGCGGCGTCAGCCGGTCTGCGCGGGGAGGTCGTCGGGCTCGGCGTTGTCGAGGACGCGGCCGTTCTGGTCGCCGACGCTCAGGACGGTCGCCGGGCGGAGGTTGAGGGTGTCGCCGCCGTAGAGGCTGTCGATGTCGACGCCGTCGCGGCGCACCGAGTTCAGCGCGGAGAGGTAGTCGGAGCTGATGCAGAACCGGCCCGCGATCCGCTCGCTGATGTCGCCCGCTGCCACCAGATAGGAGGCCGGGGCGCCGTCGGAGGCGGTGCTCGCCGTCCCGGTCGCGCCGACGCGGGTGCCGCGGTCGCGCACGCGCTCGAGGTCGACGCCGTCGAGCGTCCCCTCGTCGAGCGCCTGGACGACGCACTCGCCCGAGACGTCCTCGACGGGTGCGGGAGTGGTCGAGACGCTCGGCACCGGCCGCGGCGTGGACTCGGCTCCGGCGGCGGGCGGTGCGGTGGAGGCGGTCGGCTCGGCGGGTGGGGCGGCGGGGCTCGTCGCCTCCGCCGTGCAGCCGGCGAGCAGGACCACGGCGGAGAGGGCGATCACGAGGCGCTGCGTCGTCCGGACCATTCCGCGACTCTAACCCGGCACCCGGGCGGCCGGGCGCCACCGCGCCCAGCGGGCTGCGGGCGATCCGGTCGAGGCCGCTGGACCCGGCCGACGCGCAGGCCCGAGGCGGGGCGCGGGGTGGCCCCTGGACGGCGCGCCCCCGACTGACCTCCCCCGTCGATCGCACCCATGCCGAGCACCTGTTGGACACGCGGCCCGAACCGGAGTCGACTGGGACCATGCAGTACACGCACCTCGGCCGCACCGGCCTGTCCGTCTCCCGCACCGTCCTCGGCACCATGAACTTCGGCATGCAGACCGAGGAGAACGACTCGTTCGCGATCATGGACCGCGCGCACGAGCTGGGCGTCAACTTCTTCGACACCGCCAACGTGTACGGAGGCGAGGCCGGCCGCGGCGCCACCGAGGAGATCGTGGGCCGCTGGTTCGCGCAGGGCGGCGAGCGCCGCGAGCGCACCGTCCTCGCGACCAAGGTCTTCGGCGACATGGGCGAGTTCGCCGCTCCCGGAGCCGAGCGCGGCCGCGACTCCTGGCCCAACGGCGGCCGCCTCTCGGCGCTCACCCTGCGCCGCGCGCTCGACGAGAGCCTCCGCCGCCTGCAGACGGACCACATCGACCTCTACCAGTTCCACCACGTCGACCGGACGACGCCCTGGGACGAGATCTGGCAGGCGATGGAGGTCGCCGTCCAGCAGGGCAAGGTCCTCTACGTCGGCTCCAGCAACTTCGCCGGCTGGCACCTCGCCCAGGCGCAGGAGGCGGCGCGCGCCCGCCACTTCACCGGCCTCGCCTCCGAGCAGTCGATCTACAACCTGCTCGTCCGCGACGTCGAGCGCGAGGTCCTGCCCGCCGCGCTGCACTACGGGCTCGGCGTCATCCCCTGGTCGCCGCTGCAGGGCGGACTGCTGGGCGGCGTGCTCGAGAAGACCGCGGAGGGCGGGCGCCGCTCCTCCGAGCGCACCCTCGCCGCGATCGAGGAGCACCGCCCCGCCCTGGAGCAGTGGGAGGCGTTCGCCCGCGAGCGCGGCGAGGCGCCCGGCGAGCTGGCGCTGGCGTGGCTCCTCCACCAGCCCGCCGTCACCGGTCCGATCACCGGGCCGCGGACGCTCGAGCAGCTCGAGAGCGCCGTCGCCGCCGTCGACATCACCCTCGACGCCGAGGCCCTCGCGCGCCTCGACGAGATCTTCCCCGGCCACCGGACCGCCCCCGAGGACTACGCCTGGTGACCACCCACCCCACTGCGAAGGAGCATTCATGAAGCAGCGCACTCTCGGCGACCTCCAGGTCGGCGCGATCGGACTCGGCGGCATGCCGATGTCGATCGAGGGCCGCCCGGACCGCGAGCGCTCGATCGCCACGATCCACGCCGCCCTCGACGCCGGCGTGACCCTGATCGACACGGCCGACGCCTACCACCTCGCCACCCAGGACGACCTCGGCCACAACGAGCTGCTGATCGCGGAGGCGCTGCGCAGCTACGGCGGCGACACCTCCGCCGTGCTCGTCGCCACCAAGGGCGGCCACCTGCGCCGCGAGCCCGGCCCCTGGGATCAGGACGGCCGCCCCGAGTACCTCAAGGAGGCGGCTCGCGCGTCCGCGAAGCGCCTCGGCGTCGATGCGATCGGCCTCTACCAGTACCACCGGCCCGACCCGGCGGTCCCCTACGCCGACTCGATCGGAGCGCTGGCCGAGCTGCTCGACGAGGGCGTCGTCCTCCGCGCGGGCATCTCGAACGCCGACCCGGACCAGATCCGCGAGGCGCACGGCATCCTCGGCGAGCGCCTGGTCTCGGTGCAGAACCAGTTCTCGCCGTCGTTCCGCTCCAGCGAGCCGGAGCTCGAGCTCTGCGCCGAGCTGGGACTTGCGTTCCTGCCGTGGAGCCCGCTCGGCGGCATCTCCTCGGCGGGCGAGCTCGGCTCGCGCTACTCCGCGTTCGCGGCGGTCGCCGAGGCCCGCGGCGTGACCCCGCAGGTCGTCTGCCTCGCCTGGGAGCTGGCGAAGGCCCCGGTCGTGCTGCCGATCCCGGGCGCCTCCCGCCCCGAGAGCATCCGCGACTCCGCCACGGCGGCCGACCTGGAGCTCACGCCCGAGGAGCGGGCCTCGCTCGACTGAGCCCGTTCATCACGGAGGAGGGATCCGGTCGAGACACCGGTCCGACGCGGATCGCGGGATCTCGGCGCTGATCCCTCCTCCGTTGCGAGCGCGATCCGACTCAGACCGCGTCCTGCAGCGGCTGCGGGAGAGCCGAGACGAACGCGCGGGCCGCGGCGCTCGGCCGCTCCGGCACCGCCACCATCGTCCGCCACACCAGGAGCGGATCGGCGAGCGCCACCGCCCGCAGCCCGGCCGGGCGCTTCTCGGCGAAGTGCGCCGGCACGACCGCGATCCCCATGCCGTACTCGACCAGGTCGAGCAGCGTGTGCACGTCGTTCACCTCGAGCTCGACCTCGAACGCGAGGCCGTGCGCCGCGAACGCCCGCGCCGCGAGGTGACTCGCCGCCCAGTGCTCCTGCAGCCCCACGATCGTCTCGCCCGCCAGGTCCGGGATGCGGCAGCCGACGCGGCTCGCGAGCGGGTGACCCGGGCGTACGAGCACCGCGAAGCCCTCGCTCGCCAGCGGCATCGTCCGCACGCCGCCCGGCACGGCTCCGATGTCGGCGACCAGCGCCAGGTCGAGGCGGCCGGCGGCGACGGAGTCGAGCAGCGTGCCGGACCCCTCGTGGATCAGCCGGAGCGCGACTCCCGGGTGCTGCTCGCGGAAGGTCGCGAGCTCGCGCGGCAGGTGCACGCCGCCGAGGCACTCCTCCGTGCCGACCGCGAGGCTCCCGCGGAGCACCCCCTGCACGGCGAGCACCGCGTCGCGGGCGGCGAGCGCGCTGGCGACCGAGCGCTCCGACTCCGCGAGCATCGCCCGGCCGGCCGGCGTCAGCTCGACCCGGCGCGTGCTGCGGGTGAAGAGGGGGCTGCCCAGCTCGCTCTCGAGCGCACGGATCGACGCCGAGAGGCCCGACTGCGAGATCTGCAGGGCGCTTGCGGCGCGGGTGAAGTGCTGCTCCTTCGCGACGGCGAGGAAGTGTTCGAGCTGACGCAGTTCCATGGGTCCATCCTCGTCGCGCGGGCGGAGGAGCGGGGACCGGACCAGACACTCTCCAGCGGCCGCTCGGCCTGCCTGTGCGGAGCCGGCCGTCGGGTACGGCGGCGGCCGTCGCGAGAGCCGGCCCGGCTCAGGCGTCGGCGGACGAGATCGCGAGGACGATCGCCGTCAGCGTCGCCCGCAGGCGCTCGAGCGACTCGGGCTCCGACTCGTCCTCGAGGATCGACTGCTTGACCGCGTCGTCGTAGCCCGCCACCAGCAGGCGCACGGCGGTCGTGGGCTCGAGGGAGAACTCGCGGCGCACCTGGCGCAGCGCCCCGTGCACGATCTGCACGAGCGAGGCGTCGAAGCCGGCGCGGAAGTCGCGGTACTGCGGAGCGATCCGCGGGTCGCGCAGCGCGAGCAGCTCGAACTCCGACTCGACCACGCACCAGCGGCGGTTGTCGGTGGCAGGACCCTGAAGGAAGTCGAGGATGACCACGGCCAGCGTCTCGGCCGTCAGCGGCTCGTCGGCCGAGACGACGCGCGGGATCGTACGGTCCATCTGCTCGACGAGGGCGGTCACCCGGGCGCCGTTCTCCCGCTCCATGAGCGCGAAGAACAGCTCCTCCTTGGTGGAGAAGTTGGAGTAGAAGGCGCCGCGCGAGAACCCGGCGCGCTCGCAGATCTGCTCGACGGACGCGCTGTGCACGCCGGTCTCGGCGAAGACGTCGTAGGCCGCGTCGAGCAGGCGCTCGCGGGTGCGGCCGCGGCGGGAGGTCTCGGGAGGGGTGGAGTCGATCGCCGTCATCACCAGCCTCCTGCCCGCCCTGTCAACACCTTCGACGCCGTTCACCTTATCCGATACATTCACGTATCGAATACGGTCCTGTATCGGATACGCTCGTGTATCGGAGCCCGGCTCCGCCCTGGTACAGAGACGTATCGCCACCCTCCCCACCCATCGTCAGGAGACCGCGTGTCGTCGCTGCTCTACCGTCTCGGTCGTCGCGTGTACCGCGCCCACCGCCTCGTCGCCGTCCTGTGGCTGCTGATCGTGGTGGCGGGCGGAGGAGGAGCGCTGCTGCTCAACCAGGGCACCGACAACACGTTCTCCATCCCGGGCACGCAGTCGCAGACCGCCCTCGACCAGCTCGAGCGCACCTTCCCCCAGGTCAGCGGCACGTCCGCGCGGTACGTGGTCGTCGCGCCCGACGGAGGCAGCGTCCGGGACGCCGACGTGAAGGGCCCCGTCAGCGACGCGGTCGCCGCGCTCGGCGACGTCGACGAGGTCGCGGCCGTCACGGACCCCTACTCCGACAGCGTCTCCGGCACGATCTCCGACGCCGGGAACGCCCTCGTCATCACCGCCCAGATGGACGGCTCCGCCACCACCACGAGCCCCGAGAGCCGCGACGCGCTGAAGGCCGAGGCGACGACCCTCCAGGACGCGCTGCCCGCCGGCTCCGTGGTCTCGCTCGGCGGCGACCTCTTCGCCCAGAACCTCCCCGGCGTGACCATCACGGAGGCGATCGGCCTCGTGGTCGCCCTCGTCGTCCTCGTGCTCACCTTCGGCTCGTTCCTGGCCGCCGGCATGCCGCTGATCACCGCACTGCTCGGCGTCGCCCTCTCGATGTCGGCCATCTTCATCGCCACCCGCTTCGCCTCGATCTCCTCGACCACGCCGCTCCTGGCGCTGATGCTGGGTCTGGCGGTCGGCATCGACTACGCCCTCTTCATCATCAGCCGCCACCAGGACCAGCTGAAGCAGGGCATGGACCCGGAGGAGTCGACCGCGCGGGCGACCGCGACCGCGGGCTCCGCCGTCGTCTTCGCGGGCCTGACCGTGATCATCGCGCTCGTCGGCCTCTCGGTCGCGGCCATCCCGTTCCTCACCACGATGGGCGTCGCAGCGGCGGGCGGAGTCGCGATCGCCGTGGTCATCGCGCTCACCCTGACCCCCGCCCTCCTCGGCTTCGCCGGCGCGCGGCTGCGCCCGAAGGAGCGCCGCGCGAAGAAGAAGGCCGCGAAGGCCGCCGCCGCCGCGGGCACCCACGTCGACACCGAGGCGCACGAGGAGGCGGCGACCGCCTCCCCCGGCGGCCACGTGCACGCCGAGGTCCCGCGCGGGTTCTTCCGCGGCTGGGTCCGGGTCGTCACGCGCTTCCCGATCGTGACGATCATCGCGGTGATCGGCGTGCTCGGCGTCGCGAGCATCCCGGCGCTCAGCCTCCGCCTCGCCCTGCCGGACGCCGGCTACCAGGCCGAGGGCACTCCCGCGCGCACCACCTACGACCTGCTCGCCGAGAACTTCGGCGCCGGCTACAACGGCCCGCTCATCGTCACCGGCACGATCATCGGCTCGACCGATCCGCTCGGCCTGATGGACGACCTCAAGGGCGAGATCGAGAAGCTCGACGGAGTCGCCTCGGTGCCGCTCGCGACGCCCAACGAGACCGCCGACACCGGCATCATCCAGGTCATTCCCGAGGGCGGCCCCGACTCCGAGGCCACCAAGGCGCTGGTCGCCGAGATCCGCGACAAGCACGACTACTTCCAGCAGGAGTACGGCGTCGACCTCGCAGTGACCGGCCAGACCGCGGTCGGGATCGACATCTCGGACACTCTCGCCAAGGCCCTGCTGCCGTTCGGCCTGCTCGTCGTGGGCCTGTCGCTGGTGCTGCTGACGATGGTGTTCCGCTCGCTCTGGGTGCCGATCAAGGCGACGCTGGGCTACCTGCTGTCGGTCGGTGCGTCCTTCGGCGCCGTGGCGGCGGTGTTCGAATGGGGATGGTTCTCGGACGCTCTGCACGTCGACAAGACGGGCCCGATCATCAGCTTCATGCCGATCATCCTGATGGGCGTGCTCTTCGGCCTCGCGATGGACTACGAGGTGTTCCTGGTCTCGCGGATGCGCGAGGACTACGTGCACGGGAGGCCGGCGCGCGCCGCTGTCGAGTCGGGCTTCGTCGGCTCGGCCAAGGTGGTCACGGCCGCCGCGGTCATCATGTTCTCGGTCTTCGCCGCCTTCGTGCCGGAGGGGGACACCAACATCAAGCCGATCGCGCTCGGGCTCGCCGTGGGCGTCTTCGTCGACGCGTTCATCGTGCGGATGACGCTGGTGCCCGCCGTGCTGCACCTGCTCGGCGACCGCGCCTGGCACATGCCGCGCTGGCTCGACCGCGTCCTGCCGTCCTTCGACGTCGAGGGCGAGGGCCTCACGAAGGAGCTCGCGCTGGCCGACTGGCCGGAGCCCGGATCCACGGACGTGATAGCGGCCGAGGACCTCCGCCTCGACGGACCCGACGGTCCCGTCTACAGCGGCGTCTCGCTGCGGGTCGCGCCCGGCTCCTCCCTCGTGGTCCACGGGCCGCACCGCTCCGGCCGCACCGCGCTGCTGCTGAGCATCGCCGGCCGGCTCGCCCCCGACTCCGGGCGCCTGAAGGTCGCGGGCCTGGTCGTGCCGATCCGCTCCGCCGCCGTGCGCGGCCGGGTCGGGCTGGTGCGCCTCGCCGGAGCCGCCGACCCCGTCGCCGACGTCCGGTCGGCCCTGGAGTCGGCCCCGCCGATCCTGGTGCTCGACGACCTCGACACGGTCACCGACCCGCAGCTGCGCGGCGCGATCCGGGCCGAGCTCGACGCCGCCCGCGCCGCCGACGACGCGTTCACCGTGGTCGCCTCCTCCGTCGACGCCGAGGCGCTCGACGACCTCCTCCCCTCCGACCGCGGCGTGCTCGCGGTCTCGCCCGCGGCCGAGCGCCGCGCGATCGCAAAGGTCCTCTGACAGATGGCTCTCCTCTCCCTCGAACGCCCCCGCGGCGTCAAGAAGGTGTCCTGGCTGACCCTTCTCGGGATCGTCCTGGTCCCCCTCGTCATCGGCGGCCTCCTGGTGTGGGCGCTGTGGAACCCGACCGAGCGACTCGACACGATCACGGCCGCCGTGGTCAACGAGGACACCCCGGTCGAGATCAACGGGCAGACCGTGCCGCTCGGGCGCCAGCTCGCGGCCGGCCTGGTGACGGGCGGCACCGACTCCTCGAGCTCGGACGCCCCCTCCTCCACCCCCTCGGCGAGCGCGACGCCGTCCGCGAGCACGACCCCGGTGCCCAACGTCTCCGGCTCGGACTCGACGGGCAACTTCACCTGGGTCCTCACGGACAAGGACGACGCCGCGAAGGGCCTCGCCGACGGCAGCTACGCGACCGTCGTGACGATCCCCTCCTCCTTCTCCGCCGCCGCCACCTCGTACTCGGGCGACGCCGCGGAGGCGACGAAGGCGACCATCGACATCGCCACCAGCGAGAAGGCCAAACTCGTCGACGACGCCATCTCGGCCACGGTGACCAGCACCGCCACCTCGCTGCTCAACACGCAGCTGACCACGGCCTACCTCGAGAACGTCTACGTCGGCTTCAACACCCTCAACGAGCAGATCGGCCAGGCGGCCGAGGGCGCGGGCACGCTCGCCGACGGCGCCGACCAGCTCGGCACCGGCGCCTCCACCCTCGCCGACGGCACCAGCAGCCTCGCCGACGGGATCGACGAGCTCGCCACCGGCGCCTCCTCGCTCTCGGACGGCGTCGGGCAGATCGGCACCGGAGCCTCGTCCCTCGCCGACGGCGTGGGACAGCTGGGCACCGGAGCCTCCGACCTCTCCGGCGGAGTCGCGCAGCTGGCCACCGGTGCGCGCGGCCTCTCCGGCGGAGTGGGACAGCTCGCGACGGGCGCCCGCGACTCGGCGACCGGAGCGACCGCGCTGCAGGGCGGCGCCTCCGACCTGGCCGACGGGCTCGACCAGCTGAGGGAGGGAGTGGTGAGGACCGGCGACGGGACCCAGCAGGTCGCCGCCCTCAGCGCCGGCGCCGCCGCCGCCACTGCGGGGACCTTCGGGGCGCTCAGCGCCGCCCTCGAGGGCTGCGAGACGACGCAGTGCCTCGCCGCGCGCGCCGTCATCGCCTCGGCCGACGGACCCACCGGCGCGACCACCCTCGCCACGACGACCGCGGGAGCCGTCGCCGGGATCGACGCGGGCATCCGCCTCGGCGGCGACGGGCAGCCCTCGCTGATCGACGCGGTCGGGCAGTCCGCCACCGGCGCCCGCACTCTCTCGGGAGGCATCGGACAGCTGTCCGGCGGCCTGACGCAGCTCGCCGACGGCGCGGACGACGCCGCGGGCGGAGCGTCCCAGCTCGCCGACGGCCTCGACACCACGGCGGCCGGGTCGGCGCAGCTCGCGACCGGCGCCACCGCCGCCGCGGCCGGCGCCCGCGACCTCGCGACCGGCGCGACCACCGCCGCGGGCGGTGCCGCCGACCTCGCCACGGGAGCCTCCTCCGCCGCCGACGGAGCCGACCAGCTCGCCGACGGAGCGAGCGGGGTCTCGGACGGCGCCGTGCAGCTCGCCGACGGCACCCGCACGCTCGCGACCGGCCTCGACGCCGCCGTCGCGCAGCTCCCGACCTACACCGAGTCGGAGTCGACGAACCTCGCCGACGTCGTCTCGGACCCGGTCGAGAACGCGAGCAGCGCGACCGACCTGTTCGGAGCCTCCAGCGTCCCGTTCTTCGCGACGATCGCCCTCTGGCTGGGCGCCCTCGCGACGTTCCTGGTGCTCGCGGCGTTCTCGCACCGTGCACTCTCCTCGACCCGCTCCTCCGCGGCGCTCGCCCTCTCCTCCTACGTGCCGGCGCTCGTGATCGGCGTGGTGCAGGGACTCGCGGTCGCGATCGTGATGAGCGGGGTCGCGGGCCTGGAGCCGGGCCGCTGGGTCGGCTTCGCCCTCCTGGCGATGCTCACCGGCGCCTCGTTCGCCGCGGTGAACCAGGGGCTGGTCGCCCTGCTCGGAGGGATCGGCCGCTTCCTCGCGATGGTCGCGGCGGTGATCGCGCTCGGCGCGGGCATCATCTCGACGGTCCCCGGGCTGTTCGACGACGTGCTCGGGTTCCTGCCGCTCTCGGCGGCGCAGAACGCGCTGTCCGGAGTGGTCGAGGGCACCGACGGCACGGCCGGCGCCGTCGTCGGCCTGGTGATCTGGCTGCTGTTCGGCCTGCTGCTCACCGTCGCCGCGATCGCCCGTCGCCGGGTCGTCTCGGTCCGCGCCCTGCACCGCACCGCGGAGGCGTAGGCCGCGCCTCGCGCCACTCCTCCCCCGAACCGGGGACGGGTGGCGCGAGGATCGCGCCACCGCCGCGCCTCTCCCGGCGACCGGCCCCGGCCGGGGCTAGCCTGACGCGATGGAGTCGGAACCGATGGCGATCCGGACGCGACGGGTGTACGGCCCATCGGTCCTGCGGCGCCTCCGCGCCCTCCTCCTGCGGCTCCTCGGCGCCGGCCTCGCGGCCGTGCTCATCCCGTTCGCCGTCCTCGCGGACCGCCGCGGCGTCCTCGACGAGTCGGTGCTCGCGCTCGGCCTCCTCGCCCTCACCGTCGTCATCGGACTGGCCTCGGCGGTCTCGCTCTTCGTCGTCTCCCCCACCCGCGTGATGACGACCGAGACGCAGGTCGTGCTGATGCGCGGCCGCCGCCGCCGCGAGCAGTGGCCCCGCCGGTCGGTCCGCTTCCTCGAGTCCGCCGACGGCGACGGCTTCGTCGCCTGGTGCCGCGGCGACGGAGTCGAGGTGCGCTGCGGCCACTTCCGCCCGGAGGACCTCGCCGCCCTGCTCGCCGACCTCGGCGCCGCCGCCCGCGTCCGCCACGCCCTGCCGCCCGCTCTGGCCGGGCCCGCCTCGGCCGTCCGCTTCCGACCGCACCGCGCTCCGCTCCAGCGCCGGGCGGTCGCCCTGGTCGTCGTCGCCACGGAGGCGTTCGCCGCCGGCGTCCTGGCCGTCGCCCTCGCGGGATCCCCGTCGGGCGACCGCGCGCAGATCGCGCTGGGGGCGGTCGTCGTGGCGCTCTCCCTCCCGCTCGGGCTGGTCGCGGCGCGGCTGGCGCTGCGGCCCGGGCTGCCGGGCTCGATCGTGGTGTCGGAGTCGGCCATCCAGATCGACGGGCTGATCTTCCCGCTCGAGGCCCTGCGCTCGGTCGTCGCCTCGAGCCCGACGGGGAGCCATAGCCTCCGCCTGACCCTCACCGAGACGAACGGCCGCATCACGGAGGTCCCCCTCGGGCTGCGGGTGCCGACGCTGCGGCGCGACCAGCTCTTCCCCGACTACCCGCTGCTGCTCGGCGTGCTGCGCGAGCGCACGGCGGGGCTGCTGCGGATCGAGGGCTGAGCCTCAGTCCTCGGCGCCGTCGGCGATGCGCTGGTGGTGGTGGATGACCTCGGCGACGATGAACCCGAGGAACTTCTCGGCGAACGCCGGGTCGAGGTGCGACTCCTCGGCGAGCGCCCGCAGCCGCGCGATCTGGCGGGCCTCGCGCTCGAGGTCCGCGGCGGGCAGCCCGTGCGCGGCCTTCAGCCGGCCGACCTTCTGCGTGAACTTGAAGCGCTCGGCGAGCAGGTGGATCAGCGCCGCGTCGATGTTGTCGATGCTCTGACGGATCTGCACGAGCTCGGCCCGCGCCAGGGACTCCTCGTGCGACGGCTCCTCGTGCGACAGCTCCTCGGTCATGCCCCGACCCTAACGGACCGCCCCCGGACACGACGACGGCCCCTGCCCGGAGTCCGGGAGGGGCCGTCGAGAGGGCCCGGTCAGTCGACCAGGTTGATCTGCACGGGGATGTTGCCGCGGGTGGCGTTGGAGTACGGGCAGAGCTGATGCGCCGCGTCGGCGACCTTCTGCGCGTCCTCGGAGCTCGCCTTCGGCACGTAGACGTCGAGCTCGACCGAGAGGCCGAAGCCGTCGGAGTCGTTCTTCCCGATCGAGACGCTGGCCGAGACGGCCGCGTCGGTCGTGTCGATCTTCAGCTGGCGACCGGCTCCGTGCAGGGCGCTGAGGAAGCAGGCGGAGTAGCCGGCCGCGAACAGCTGCTCGGGGTTGGTCCCCTCGCCGGAGCCGCCGAGCTCCTGCGGGGCGCGGGTGTCGAGGTCGAGACGGTCGTCCTCGGTGCGGACGTGGCCGTCGCGTCCTCCACCGGAGGCGTGGGCGATGGCGGTGTAGAGAGCATCCATCCCCCCATCCCACCACTCGGCCGCCGTGAGTCGGGTGAACGCGGGATGCACGTCCGTGCGTTCTCCCGGGAATCCCCCTCGGAAGCGCTCCGGGGAGCGTCAAGCCCCTCCCCCTCGGCGCCCTCCGGGTGTGCGGTGGAGGGACACCGACCCCGACCGGCGCGAGCCGGAGAACGGACACGAGCATGCGAGCACTCACCTGGCAGGGCATCGAGAAGGTCTCGGTCGAGACCGTCCCCGACCCCCGCATCCAGCAGCCGACCGACGCGATCGTCCGGATCACCTCGACCGCGATCTGCGGCTCCGACCTGCACCTCTACCGCCTCCTCGGGCCCTACATCGACCGCGGGGACGTGCTCGGCCACGAGCCGATGGGCGTCGTCGAGGAGGTGGGCTCCGGAGTCACCACCCTGAAGCCCGGCGACCGCGTCGTCGTGCCCTTCACCATCGCCTGCGGCGAGTGCTTCATGTGCCGCCGAGGGCTGCAGTCGCAGTGCGAGACGACGCAGGTCACCGAGTACGGCTCGGGAGCGGCGCTCTTCGGCTACACGAAGATGTACGGCCAGGTCCCCGGAGGGCAGGCCGAGCTGCTCCGCGTGCCGCTGGCCGACTACAACACGATCGTCGTCGGCACGGACCTGCCGGACGAGCGCTACCTCTTCCTCAGCGACATCGTGCCCACCGCCTGGCAGGGGGTGGAGTACGCGCAGGTGCCCGACGGCGGGACCCTCGTCGTCTTCGGACTCGGCCCGGTCGGCCAGTTCGCGGCGCGGATCGGCGCCCACCGCGGCTACCGCGTCCTCGCCGTGGAGCCCGTCGCCGAGCGGCGCGCGATGGCCGAGCGGTACGGCGTGGAGACGTTCGACCTGTCCGATGACATCGCCGCGCAACTGCGCGACCTCACGGACGGGCGCGGCCCCGACTCCGTCGTCGACGCAGTCGGCATGGAGGCGCACGGCTCGCCGGTCGGCTCGTTCGCGCAGTCGATGGCGGGGCTCCTGCCCGACCCGATCGCCCGCAAGGCGATGGACACGGTCGGCGTCGACCGCCTCGCCGCGGTGCACGCCTCCCTCGACCTGGTGCGCCGCGGCGGCACCGTGTCGCTGAGCGGGGTCTACGGCGGAGAGGCCGACCCGATGCCGCTGAAGTCGATGTTCGACAAGCAGGTGACGGTGCGGATGGGCCAGTGCAACGTGAAGCGCTGGATCGACGACCTGCTGCCGCTGGTGGAGGACTCCTCCGATCCGCTCGGCGTGATGGACCTCGTGACCCACCGGGCGCCGCTCGAGGACGCTCCGGCCCTCTACGAGACCTTCCAGAAGAAGGAGGACGGCTGCATCAAGGTCGTCCTGCACCCCTAGCCGGGGAACAGCGAAGGCGGCGCCCCCCGAGGGGAGCGCCGCCTTCGCGGTACTGCCGAGACCTACTTGAAGACGTCCTTGACGTCCTCGCCGGCCTTCTTGGCCGAGGCCGCGGCCTGGTCCTTCTGGCCTTCGGCCTTCAGGCTGTCGTCGTTCTTGTGGTCGCCCAGGGCTTCCTTCGCCTTGCCGGCGATGTCCTGAGCGGCGTTCTTGATCTTGTCATCGAGCCCCATGGTGGTGCCTCCTTCGCTGATCGTTGGCACGACCGTAGGACCGGGAACTGCCCGCTTCCTGGGAGCGGGAAGGGGCTTGCCCGGGTGCCCGCTGGACTGCGATGATTCGCGCCCTCGACCGGGGCCGGCCGGCCGAGGGCGCGGGATCAGGTCGCCGGGGCGGCGGACTCGGACGGAGCGGACTGCGAGGGCGCGTTCGTGGGCGTCTGCGACGATCCGTCGTCGGCGCTGGTGGGCACCGCGCTCCCCGACTGGTACGGCGTCTGGGCGTCGCCGGTGCAGCCGGCCAGCAGGCCGATCGTCAGGGCGGAGGCGCCGAGCGCCCCGAGGACCCGTGCGGCGCTCACTTGCCCGTCACCGCGTCCTTGACGGCCCCCACTGCCTTCTCGACGATGTTCGGCTTCGGGTCGGTGCCGTAGAGGCGCTCGTCCGGCTGGGTGGGCGGGGGCATCGGGACGTCGCCGCCGGGCTCCGCGACGCGGTAGCTGAACTCTCCCTTGCCGTCCGGGGTCGGGCCCGAGGCCCAGCTGCCCTCGGAGGCCGCTGCTCCGTCCGAGAAGTTGATGTACTCGTACGACACGGAGCGCTCCTCCTTCGAGATCGGGAAGTTCGAGGGCACGGGCAGGTCCTCCCGGCCCTCCGCGCGCAGCTCGGCGGCCGCCGCGATCCACTGGTTCTGGTGCATGGTGTCGCGGGCCAGGAGGAACGACAGGAGGTCGCGCACGCCGTGGTCGTCGGTCATGTGGTAGAGCCGGGCGACCTGGAGCCGGCCCTGCATCTCCGCGTTCGCGTTGGCGGTGAAGTCGGCCAGCAGGTTGCCGCTGGCGGTGATGTAGGAGCCCTGCCACGGGTTGCCCATGCTGTCGACGGGGCGCGCGCCGGCGCCGGCCACGATGGCGTGCTGCACGTCGGAGCCGCCGATGACCGCCGCGAGCACGGGGTCCTTCTTCATCGCGTCCTCGGACTGCTCGACCGGGGCCTTCTCGAGCAGCTGGGCGATCATCACGGCGATCATCTCGACGTGGCCGAACTCCTCGGCGCCGATGCCGAAGAGCAGGTCCCGGTACTTGCCCGGGTCGTGGGCGTTCCAGGCCTGGAAGCCGTACTGCATCGCCACGGTGATCTCGCCGTACTGGCCGCCGAGCACCTCCTGGAAGCGGCGGGCGAAGACCGCGTCGGGCTTCGAGGGCGTGGACGTGAACTGGAGTTCCTGACGGTGGAAGAACATGACTGGTTGCCTTTCCGGGGTAGCCGGGCGGATCCGGGTGCGGACGTCCGATGTCTGTCCTCTCGACGGTAGGGAGCCCTGTTCGCGGGTCAGAAGGGGCTTGACGCGGCGGCGGAGCAGTCGATCCACGGGCCCTCGGGACCCGCCCTCGTGGGCGCGGGATGGTAGCCCCATCGGGGGGTCAGCCGCTATGCCCTTCCCGGTACTCGAGGGCCCGAACAGACTGGCGACGCCGGCACGCATTCATTCCCCACTCGATCCTGGAAGGGACAGACGATGTCGAACATCGATCCCGCTTCACCTCCGTTCGGAGACGGCGCCGCGAACTTCGGCGCGACCGAGACCCCCATCGACAGCGGGGCGCACGTCGCCTCCACGGACACCTCCTCCGGCTCCTCCTCGGGCGGCACGGCCGACTCCGCGAAGGAGAAGGCGAGCGCCGCCGCGGGCACCGCCAAGGACCAGGCCGGCGCCGTCGCCGGCGACGCCAAGCAGGCCGCGAGCGAAGTGCTCTCGACCGGCAAGGACGAGGCCGCCAACGTGGTCCAGGAGGCCAAGGTCCAGGTCAAGGACCTCTACGACCAGAGCCGCACCCAGCTCACCGAGCAGGCCCACGCCCAGAAGGAGAACGCCGCCAAGGGCGCCCGCGCCTTCAGCGACGACCTGACCGCGCTGGCCAACGGCGAGGGCGGCAGCGACAACGCCGCGGCGAAGCTCGTCTCCCAGGCGGCCACCCGCGTGCAGGGTGTGGCTTCGTGGCTCGAGAACCGCGACCCGTCCGAGCTCCTCGACGACGTCCGCGCGTTCGCCCGCCGCCGTCCGGGTGCCTTCATCCTCATCGCCGCGGCGACGGGACTCGTCGGCGGGCGCCTCATCCGCGCCCTGACCGCCGAGGCGAAGGACGAGAAGGAGGCGACGAGCACCCGCACCGACGGGCCCGAGTTCGACGCCCCCGCCTCGACCACCGCGTACTCCGACGCCTCCGCGTACGACGCGCCCGTCGCGTCCGCCTACGGCACCGTCGGCTCGAGCTCCCTCGAGCGCGACTACGCGCCGACCGAGCCCGTCGCCGACCCGCTCGACGGCGGCTTCCCGAACGGCGGCCGGCTGTGACCGACCCGACGGGCGTCCACCGCTCGACGGAGACGCCCGACCAGCGGGCCGGGTCGACGTCGCTGGGTGATCTGCTCGGCGAGGTCTCGCGCGACCTCTCCACGCTGATCCGCCAGGAGATGGCCCTCGCGAAGGCCGAGCTCAAGGAGTCCGCCGGCAAGGCGGGCAAGGGAGCGGGCCTCCTCGGCGGGGCGGGCTATGCCGCGCTGATGGCCGTGCTCTTCCTCTCGATCGCCCTCTGGTGGGGCCTGGGCACTCTGATCGGCAACGGCTGGTCCGGAGTGGTCGTGGCCGTCATCTGGGCGATCGTGGCCGCGATCCTCTACGCGGTGGGCCGCAAGAGCCTGAAGCAGGTCGACGGCGCTCCCGAGACGGTCGACTCCCTCAAGAAGATTCCCGACACCCTCAAGCCGAACGGGGCAGGACGATGACGTACGACGCAGGACAGAACAAGACACCCGAGGAGATCCGGGCGGACATCGAGCGCACGCGCCTCGAGCTCGGCGGAGACGTCGATGCGCTGGCCGAGAAGGTCAGCCCGTCCGCCATCGCGCAGCGTCAGACCGACAAGGTCAAGTCGGCCGTGGGCTCCGTCCGCGACCGGGTGATGGGCTCGGCGCACGACGCCTCCGACTCGCTCTCGAGCGGTGCGGGCTCGGCGAAGGCCAAGGCCGAGGGCAACCCGTTCGCCGTGGGGCTCATCGCCCTCGGCGCCGGACTCCTCGTCGCCTCGCTCATCCCCGCCTCCAGCAAGGAGAAGGAGGCGGCGAGCCGCGTCAAGGAGCAGGCCCAGCCGGTCGTCGACAAGGTGACCGACGCGGCCAAGGAGGCGGCGAGCGAGCTCCGCGAGCCCGCGCAGCAGGCCTTCGCCTCCGTCAAGGAGACCGCGACCGACGCCGCGCAGAACGTCAAGGAGGCGGGCACCTCCGCCACCGACGACGTGAAGGACTCGGCCCGCGAGGCCAAGCACGCCGTCCAGGAGGACGTGCAGCACTGATCCGTCGGCGCTGACAGGGCGGTGGGCCTCCGGGCCCGCCGCCCTTCGTCGTGCCGCCGGGAATACACCGCCGCCCGCGCTCCTTGCCCTCCGTATGCGATCGATCGTCTACTCCCGCACCGGTGACTCCTCCGTCCTCTCCCTCGTCGACCGGGAGGAGCGGGCGCCGGGCGCCGGCGAGGTCCGCGTCCGCGTCCTGGCGTCGGGCGTGAATCCGACCGACTGGAAGGCGCGCGCCGACGGCGACCTCGCGTTCGACGAGGTCGTGCCGAACCAGGACGGCGCCGGTGTCGTCGAGGCGCTGGGCGAGGGCGTCGAGGGCCTGGCCGTCGGCGACCGGGTCTGGATGTACCTCTCCGCGCACCGCCGCCCCACCGGCACCGCGCAGGAGTCGGCGGTGCTCGCCGCCGAGCACGTCGTGCGCCTGCCCGAGGGCGTCGGCGCCGACGTCGCCGCGAGCCTCGGCGTCCCCGCGATGACCGCCCACCGCGCCCTCACCGTGCACGAGCACGGCCCCTCCCGTCTCGCGCCCGGCACCCTCGCCGGCCGCACCGTCCTGGTCCAGGGCGGCGCCGGAGCCGTCGGGCACGCCGCGATCCAGCTCGCGGTCTGGGCCGGGGCGACCGTCATCGCGACGGTGAGCAGCGACCCCAAGGAGCGGCTCGCCCGTGCGGCCGGTGCGCAGCACGTGCTGCAGTACCCGGACGACGCGCTCGCCGACCGGATCCGCGAGCTCGCCCCCGAGGGCGTCCAGCACGTGGTCGAGGTCGCACCGGCTCAGAACGCCGCGCTCGACGTCGAGGTGCTCGCCAACCACGGCAGCATCGGGTACTACGCGAACAACAACGGCGACGAGTTCACCGTGCCGATCGTCGCGAGCTTCGCGAAGAACGCCCGGTGGCAGGGCCTGCTGCTCTACACGGTGGGCGAGGAGGCGCTGCAGGCCGCGGCCGAGGACATCACCGCGGCGCTCGTCGACGGCGCGCTCCCGGTGGGCGAGGAGGCGGGCCTCCCGCTGACCTGGTTCCCGCTCGAGGAGATCGCGGCCGCCCACGACGCGGTCGAGCAGGGCGCGACGGGAAAGGTGCTCATCCGCGTCGCCGACTGACCGCGAGGGCTCGCCTCTGATCGACTCCCGGCCGGATCAGCCCCGGAGCGGGGGCGAGCCCGGGACGGTCGAGCGGTCGGCCAGGCCGGCCACGAGCTCGGCGAGCGCCTCCTCCGCCGTGCGGGTCGGCGCCCAGCCGAGCTCGGCGCGGGCGCGCTCGGTCAACATCACAGGGACGTTGCCCGCGATGTCGAGCCAGCCCGCGTCGGTGCGCTGCAGGCGCAGGTGCCAGGTCGCGGTGACGACGGAGCGGAGCAGCCCGAACGGCACCGTGACCAGGCGGGCGCCGAAGGCGTGCGCCAGCCGCTCCGGAGTGAGGACCGGCTCGGCCGCGATGTTGAAGGCCCCGCCGGCGCGCCGGTCGAGCGCGCGCCAGAAGGCGTCGGCCACGTCGTCGGCGTGCACGCCCTGGAAGACGATGCTCCTCGGCAGCGGAAGGACCGGGATCCGGACCGCCTTCAGCCACCGCGTCGGGTAGTGGGGTCCGGCGAAGAGCCCGGCGATCTCGGTCGCCGCTCCGCGCTGGAAGACGAGCCCCGGGCGCAGGCGCGTGACGACGATCTCGGGGTGCCGCTCCTCGAAGGCGTCGAGCTGCCGCTCGTTCGCGGCCTTGTGGCGGCTGTAGGTCGAGGTGTGCAGGCCGCCCGTGGGCCAGTCCTCGGTCACCCGGATCGACTTCGGCGCCGCGCTGTAGGCACCCACGGACGAGGCGACGGCGACCTGGCCGACTCCCGCGGCGGCGACCGCCTCGAGCACGGCCGCGGTGCCTCCGACGTCGACCAGCCGCTGGAACGGCTCGTCATGGCTGGGCTGCAGCGCCCAGGCGAGGTGCACGACGGCGTCGACGCCGGCGAAGGCCTCGCGGAGCCGCCGCGGGGCGACGCTCGACGCGAGGTCGATCTCGACCCAGCGCACGTCGCGGTACTCCTCCGAGCGGAGCCGAGGGGCCCGGCGGGCGATGCCCACGATCTCCTCCACCCCGGCCTCGCCGTGCAGGCGCCGCAGCAGCGCCGTACCCAGGTTGCCGGTCGCCCCGACGATCGCGATCCGCATGGCGTCATCCCTCCGGAAGCGGCGCATGCCGGCCCCCTCCTCCGAGGCTAGGCAGGGGCGCCGCCGCGGAGGAGCCGCTTGACAGCGGGGACGACGGGACGCTCGGCGGGGACCGCCGGCGGCCGGCGGGGTGGACGCTCCTCCCCAGGGCGGATGCGGCCTAGACCACGGCGGGAGCGGGCGCATCCCCCCGCGCGGCCGGCCGCCGATCCCTAGCCTGGGACGATGCTGCCGACACCGCCCCGCCGCGTCCTCCCCGTGCGACACGAGGTCGAGGGCGTCACGCTGCGGACGGTCGACACCGGTCCGGCCGGAGCGGGCGCGGTGTTCGTCCTGATCCACGGGATCGGGATGTCGCACCACACCTTCTCGCCGCTCGCCGCCCGCCTGAAGCGGCACGGCCGGGTGATCGGCGTCGACCTCGCCGGCTTCGGCGCGAACGCGCGACCGCGGCGGAGGGTCGGCCTCGAGGACCACGCGCGGCAGGTCGAGCAGGTCCTCCGCGGACTGGGCGTCTCGCGCGCGGTCGTCGTCGGGCACTCGATGGGGTCGCAGGTGGCGGTCGAGCTGGGGCTGCGCGCGCCCGGCCTGGTCGACGGCGCGGTGCTCATCGGGCCGGTGGTGGATCCGCAGCGGCCCGGAGCGGTCCGCCAGGGGCTCGCGCTGCTGCGGGACTGCCTCGGCGAGCCGGTGGGCGTCGACGCGATCTTGCTGGCCGACTACCTGCGCGGCGGCCTGCGCTGGTACCTGCGCCAGCTGCCCGAGATGCTGCGGCATCCGGTCCAGGTGCGCGTCGCCGAGCTGGAGGTGCCGGTCCTCGTCGCCCGCGGCCGCGACGATCCGATCGCCACCCGTGACTGGTGCGAGCGGCTCACGGCCCGCGCGCGCGAGGGGCGGCTCGTCGAGTTCGCCGGCTCGCGCCACGTCGTCCCCCGCACCGAGCCCGGAGCGCTCGCCCGCGAGATCCTCCGCTTCGCCGCCGCGCTCGGCGAGAGGCCCGCCGCCCCGCTGCCCCTCCGGTCGGAGCCCGCCGCATGAGCCGGCTCCGGCGCCTGGTCCGCGACGCCGTCTGGTGGATCCGCGACTACGCCTACGCCGTCGCCTGGCAGGTGCGCGGCGTCCTCTCGCGCCGTGCCCCGGACGACTACCTCGACGGCGACCGGCGGCCCGTCGTGGTCCTGCCGGGGATCTGGGAGACCTGGTCCTTCCTCCGCCCGATCATCGATCCGCTGCACGAGCGCGGGCACCCTCTCCACGTGCTGACGAGCCTCGGCCGCAACGGCCGCCCGGTCGCCCGGACGGCCGAGGACGTGGCCGCCTACCTCGCCGAGCACGGGCTCCGCAACGTGGTGATCGTCGCCCACAGCAAGGGCGGGCTGATCGGCAAGTACGTGATGACCGAGCTCGACCCGGACGGCCGGGTCGACCGGATGGTCGCCGTGGCGACCCCGTTCGGCGGCTCCCGCTACGCGCCCTACCTGGTCCTCCGGAGCCTGCGCGCCTTCTCGCCGCGCGACGCCACGACCCTGCTGCTGTCGAGCCGCTCCGGAGCGAACGCGCGGATCACCTCCGTGTTCGGCCTCTTCGATCCGCACATCCCCGAGGGCAGCATGCTCGAGGGCGCGGTCAACGTCCGGATCGAGACCGGCGGGCACTTCCGCATCCTGAGCGACCCCGAGACGCTCACCGCGGTCGTCACGGCGGTCTCGGCGGAGGAGCGCGCCGACGGAGAGGCGCCCTGACGACGGCGGAACCCCTGACGACTCCGTAGCAACCCGCGTCGCCGCGGCGGAACCCCCTGGCGCCTCCGGCCCGCGAGGCGGAGCGTGGAGCCATGCCCACCTCCTCCACCGGCCCGACCGAGCTCCTCCTCGTCCGTCACGGCGAGAGCCTCGCCAACATCGCGGCGAGCGCCGCCGAGGCCTCGGGGGCTCACGAGATCGCCGTCGACCGCCGCGACCCCGACGTCGAGCTCTCCCCCGCCGGCGAGGAGCAGGCGCGCGCGCTCGGCCGCTGGCTGGCCGAGGAGGCGCGGCCCGCCTCCGCCTGGACGTCGCCCTACCGCCGCGCCTCCGCGACCGCGCGTCTCGCCCTCGGCGAGGCCGGCATCGACCTGCGGCTGCGCCCCGACGAGCGCCTGCGCGACCGCGACCTCGGCGTCACCGACCGCCTCACCTCCGCCGGCGTGCGGGCCCGGATGCCCGAGGAGGCGGCGCGGCGCGAGTGGCTCGGCAAGTTCTACTACCGGCCGCCGGGAGGCGAGGCCTGGACGGACCTCGCGCTCCGCGTCCGCGCCTTCGTCGACCACCTCGCCGTCGCCGCGCCTCCCGGGCCGGCGATCCTCTTCTGCCACGACGCGGTCGTCCTCGTCCTCCGCTACGTCCTCGAGGGCCTCTCCGAGCACGAGCTGCTCGACATCGGCGCCTCGACGCCCGTCGCCAACGGCTCCGTCACCCGTCTCGTCCGCGACGGCGGCGCGTGGCGCCTCGACCTCTTCAACCGCACGTCCCACCTCGAGCGCTCCGGCGCCCCCGTCACCCGGCACGACGACCGCGCGGACGGAGAAGGAGACCCTCATGAGTGACCTCGTCTCCCGCGCCCTGCTCGAGCAGCGCTGGCCCCTCCCGGAGCCCGGAGGCTCGAAGCACTCCCGCGGCGACGTGGTCGTCGTCGGCGGCGCCCGCAAGACGCCCGGCGCCGCGATCCTCGCGGGGATCGCCGCGCTGCGGACCGGCGCGGGGCGCATCACGCTCTGCGTCGCCGAGTCGGTCGCGTCGGCCACCGCGGTCGCGCTGCCGGAGTGCGGAGTGGTCCCGCTCGCGGAGACCCGGACCGGCTCCGTCTCGGGCCGCGGGCTCGACGTCCTGGCCGGCGAGCTCTCCTCCGCCGACGTCGCCCTGATCGGACCCGGCCTGGACGACCCGCGCGCGACCGCCGCGACCCTGCGGGCCCTCGCTCCGCTCCTCGACGACGTGCCGGCCGTGCACCTCGACGCCTTCCCGCTCGGAGTCCTGCCCGGGCAGCGCCGTCTCGCACGGAGGCTCGCGGGCCGGCTCCTGCTGACCCCGAACTCGGAGGAGGCGTCCCGGCTCCTCGGCGAGGAGGTCGACGACGTCGAGCGGGCCGCCCTCGCGGTCGCCAAGCGCTACGGCGCGGTGGTGAGCCTGTTCAACACGATCGCCTCGCCCGACGGCGACGCGGTGCGGATCGAGGACGAGCACCCCGGGCTGGCCACCGCGGGCAGCGGCGACGTGCTCGCCGGAGCGACGGCGGGCCTGCGCGGGCGCGGCGTCGATCCGATGGGCGCGGCCGCGTGGGGCGCGTTCCTGCACACGGAGGCGGACACGCGCCTCTCCGCGCGGATCGGCCCGGCCGGGTACCTCGCGAGCGAGATCCCGGGGGAGTTCCCGCGCGTGCTGGCGGGCTGAGCGGCGCGGGTGCACTGAGGACGGCAGTCGTTCCGAGGCGGGCCGGCGGTGCGAGCGCCCCGGACCGAGCCGGCGGCGTGAGCGGCGGCGATCACCGTGACCGCGGCGTCGACCTCAGTGCGCGACGTCGGCGACCGAGAACGCCACTCCCGGCGTGATCAGGATCGAGGTCTCGCGGGGCTCGCCCTCGCCCTGGTTCACCGTGATCCAGCGCGACGCGGAGCCGTCCAGGGCGCGGTCGATGCTCTCGCGCACCTCCGCGGCCGACGTCTCGCTCAGGCTGAACGGCGCTCCGCCGTAGATGATCTCGACGCGCTTCACAGCATGCTCTCCTCGCTCTGACGGGCGGTCCCGTGGGGCTCCTCGCTGATCCGCAGCCCGTGCGCCGTGTGCGAATCGGCGAGCAGCTGGCGGATCCAGTCCGGGTTGATGTTCGGGGCACGGCCGCCGTGGTACTTGAAGCGCAGCGGGATGGCGGGGTGCAGCCAGATCGAGGTGCGTCCGTCGCCGACCGCCTGCGAGTCCTTCCACGAGAAGTAGAAGGACTCGTTGCGCGCGAGCTTCGAGCCGATCACGATCTGCAGGTGCGCCAGCAGACGGTCGTCGAAGTCGGCCTCGAGGGTCGAGTCGTAGATCAGTCGCCCCATCAGGCGGTTCTCCGTTCGGGAAGTCGCCCGTCCGCGAAGGGTCGGGCGGAGTCGTGAGTGTCGATCCTACCGGCGCCCCGGATGCTCACCAGGAGTCGTCCTCGCCGTGGAACTGCGGGATCTCGGTGTCGACAGCGGAGAGCGGCCCGGCGCCGCCGTCCTCCTCGGCCACGGGGTGCGAGACGCCCAGACGGGCCGTCTCGCGGGTGAAGCGCTCGACGAGCTCCTCGTCGAGCAGTTCCTCGGCTCCGTCGTCCTCGGACTCCGAGAACAGCTGGCTCGCCGGTCCGATCAGCAGCGCCGCCCGTCCGGGCCGGCCGGACTCCTGGCGGATCGGGATGTCGACCGTGATCGACCCCTTGGTGAGCGCCAGCGCCTCCGCGTAGGCCAGCAGCGACCGCGCGATGGCGGTACCCGTCAGCACGGAGCTGCCGGCGTAGTGGATGCGTTCCATGCCTCCTTCCTACTCCTCGGGCGGCCGCCCGGTCAGCGGTTGCGCGGTCGAGGGAGGGAGCGCTAGCGCCGCGTCGATCCGGCGGTCGAGCGCGTCGCGGACGGCCGGCCACTCGGCCGCGAGGATCGAGTGGACGGCCGTGTCGCGCCACGAGCCGTCGGCCCGCCGCTGGTCGTGGCGGAGCACCCCCTCGAACACGGCGCCGAGGCGGAGGATCGCGGCCCGCGAGCGCGCGTTCACCGCATCCGCCTGGAGCTTCACCCGCTCGTAGCCGCTGTCGAAGGCGAGTCCGAGCACCAGCCGCTTCGCCTCCGGGTTCACGACGGTGCCCCACGTCTCGGGCGCGTAGGCCGTCCAGCCGAGGTGGGCCGCCTCGCGCGTCTCGTCGAAGTCAGCCAGCGAGGTCGTGCCGACGACGCGCCCCTCCTGCAGCACGGCGAATGGCAGGCCCGTGCCCCAGGGGTAGTAGCGGTCGACGAAGGCGCGGAACTCCTCCGGGGTGCCGGGGAGGCCGGCGGGTCCTCCTCCGTAGCCGCCGGCGAACACCGCCGGATGCCCGATCGCCCGCCCGAGCGGCTCGACGTGGTCGGCGGCGAGCGGCTCGAGGACGATCGAGCGGCCGACGAGCGTGACGGGACCGGGGCGGCGGGGACTGCTCATGCGATCAGTGTGGGGCACCGTGCCAGCATGGCTCCATGAGCACCGCCGCGCTGTTCGAGTCCGCCGCCGCCGCCCTCGTCGGCCTGCTCGCGCAGGTGCGGGAGGACCAGTGGGAGCAGCCGGGGCTCGGTGCCTGGGACGTCCGCGGCCTCGCGGGACACGCGTCGCGGGCGGTGCTGACGGTCGAGGCGTACCTCCTCGCTCCGGAGCCGCCCGAGCCGACCATCGAGGACGCGCTCGACTACTACGCCGCGCTGGCCGGGAACGTCGCCGACCCCGCGGCGGTGGCGCGGCGCGGGGTCGAGGCTGGGCTGCTGCTCGGCGACAGGCCGGCTCAGGCGCTGGCGGAGGCGGCGGGCCGCGCGGTCGAGCTGGTCGCCGCCCAGCGTCCCGGCCGCCTCGTCGCCGTGGGCGGCCACGCGATCGAGCTGGACGAGTACCTCCGGACCCGGCTGCTCGAGCTGGTCGTGCACACGCTCGACCTCTCGCGGGCCACCGGGATCCCGCACGCGCTGCCCGGCGAGGCCGTCGAGGCGTGCTGCGCGCTGACCGGCGGGCTGGCCGCTCGATCCGGACGCGGCGAGGAGCTCCTGCTCGCGCTGAGCGGGCGGGAGCCCCTCGCCGCGGGGTTCTCGGTGGTGTGAGGGCGCCGGCCCCCGGCTGCGGGTTCTACGTGGTGCCGGTCCTCAGGCCACGGCGAGAGCGGCGACCGGCGACACCTTCGTGGCGCGGCGGGCGGGCAGCACGGCCGAGACGACCGTGATCACGACACCGACCACGAGCACCGCCACCAGGATCGGCACCGGGACGGTCGGCGGGATCAGTCCGATGCCCGGCAGCGAGCCGAACACCGAGATCGCGCCGCACCAGCCGTAGACGATCCCGAGCACGATGCCGAGCACCGCGGCAGCGATGATCATCTGCGCCGCCTCGAGCACCACCATCGACCGCACCTGCGAGCCGGTGAAGCCGAGCGCGCGGAGCAGGCCCAGCTCGCGCCGGCGCTGCAGCACGCTGAGCGACAGCGTGTTGACCATGCCGACGGCGGCCAGGACGACCGAGAAGCCGAGCAGGACGCTCATCACCGCGGTGCTCACCTGGATGAACTGCTCGAACGCCGCGATCACCTCGGGGTTCGTCTCGCCCGAGCGCTCCATGATCGTGCCGAACGTGGCGGCGGCGACCGCGAACATCGTGACCAGCGACACTCCGATGACCAGTCCGATGACGGCGCGGGCGCTGCGCGCCGGATTGCGGACGGCGTTGGCGGACGCCAGGCGGGCGACGGGGCCCCGGCCGAAGGCGCGGCCCACGAGGGCCGTGAGCGGAGGGAGCAGGACGGGCGCCCCGAGGATCACGCCGGTGAAGGACGCCATGCCTCCGACCAGCCCGAGGAGGACGCCGCCGGGGTTGGCGAGCCCGAACACCACGCCGGCGGCGAGCAGCAGCGCGCCGACCACGACGAAGACGATCGCCGTGACGTTGCGGGCGGTGCGGCCGCGCAGCTCCTCGTAGCGGGGCTCGGCGGACGATCCGGCGGCCTGCGACGGCGCGACCGCGAGCACGCGGCGCGATCCGGACCACGAGGCGATGACCGTCGAGGCGACCACGGCGATCAGCGGCAGCACGAGGCCGGGCGAGACGAGCGGGTAGTCGAAGCGGGGCAGGGTGCCGCTCCGGATGGCGAGCTCCGCGGCGAGCGCCACGAGAGCGACGCCGGCGACCAGGCCGATCGCCGCTCCGAGGAGCCCCTGCAGGAGGCCCGTGCGGACGATCCCCCTGCGCAGCGACCGGCCGGAGGCGCCGAGCAGGCGCAGCAGGGCGATCTCGCGGGTGCGCCCGGCGATGACGGTCGAGACGGCGTTGGCCGTGACGATCCCGCCCACGAACACCGCGATGCCGAAGAAGACGGCGCCGACCATCCCGAGCATGAGTGCGACCTGGCCGATGCCGTCGATCCCCGCTGCCGCGAAGGCCGCGACCATGTCGGCGATGACCTGCACCAGCACGGCGCCGAACGCCGCGGCGAGCGCGGCGACGGTGACGATGGCGCCCCCGCCCTGGCTCGAGCCCGTGCGCACGCCGCTCACGCCGCGCCCTCCATCGTGAGCATCGCGCGCGAGATCTCCTCGGCGCTCATCCCGCGGCGGTCGTCGACCACGGCCCCGTCGCGGAGGAAGACGATGCGGTCGGCATAGGCCGCCGCGATCGGGTCGTGGGTGACCATGGCGATCGACTGGCCGTACTCGCGGGTGGATGCCCGGAGCAGGCTGAGGACCTCGCGACCGGTGCGCGAGTCCAGGTTGCCGGTGGGCTCGTCGGCGAAGATCAGCTGCGGCCGGGTGGCGAGGGCGCGGGCGATCGCCACACGCTGCTGCTGCCCGCCCGAGAGCTCGTGGGGCCGGTGCGTGAGGCGCTCGCGGAGCCCGAGGGACTCGATCAGCCGGGCGATCCACTGCTCCTCGTCGCCGGTCACGGAGCGGCCGTCGAGCTCGAACGGGAGGCGGATGTTGTTGCGCACGTCGAGCGTGGGGACGAGGTTGAAGGCCTGGAAGACGAAGCCGACGCTGCGGCGGCGGAGCACGGTCAGCTCGGCGTCGCTCATCGAGGTGATCTCGGCGTCCCCGAGGAACACGCGGCCGGAGGAGGCGGTGTCGAGGCCGGCGAGGACGTGCATGAGCGTCGACTTGCCGGATCCGCTGGGGCCCATCACCGCGGTGAACTCGCCCCGCTCGATCGAGAGCGTGACGTCGTCGAGGGCGACGACGGGCGGCGTGCTGCCGTAGAGCTTGCGCACGCCCTCGACGCGCGCCACGACGGAGGAGGTCTGGTTCTGCATGTCCTCGACGCTACGGAGGCACCCGTGTCGCCGGCGTCGTCCGCAGTGGCTCGCGGCGTCATCCCTCCGGCGGACCCGCGATGGTCCTGCGGGGTCAGCGGGGCCGGAGTCCCGCCCGGCGGAGGGCGAGGGCCGCCAGCGCGGCGGTGACGGCGGGGTCGCCGGTCCTCCAGCCCGCGGCGGCCTCCGGGTGCGCGGCGAGGATGTCGCGGGGGGACGCCTGGGTGAGCGCGCGCAGGGCCAGCAGCTCGGTTCCGCCGCCGGTCGAGCCGAGGGCGCGCAGCTCGGCGGTCCGGCGGGCGAAGCGGAGCCGGGGCCGGAGCCAGAGCACGGCCAGGAGCAGGAGCGGGAGGCCCCCGACGGCGAGCCCGGCGACCACGGCCAGGGCGCTCGCGAGCTGCTGCTGGTCGCGTCCGGCGGCGGCCAGCACGGAGCCGGCCCCGCTCGCCTCGTCGAACGGCGCGCGCACGGCGTCGCCGAGCAGGGGGATGCCGCCGAGGGTGGTCCCGGCGTCGCTCATGGTCGAGCCGAAGCCGCTGCCGGCGCTCTCGAGCCGACGGCCGATCTCGGCCAGGCCGGCGATCAGCGAGCCGACCGCGATCCCCGCGGCGATCGCCACGACGGCCACGCCGAGAGCGAGGGCGTCGGCCAGGATCTGCCGCGCGCGGACGGCCGGGAGGTCGGCGTAGATCTGCATGCGCCGATTATCCGGCGCGCTCGGCGGCGGTCGTGTCCACACCGGAGGCAGGATTCGTCGAGAGGGCCCGGGATCCGCGTCACTCCGCGAGGTCCCCGATGTTCTTCCTCGGTTGTGAACACGTGGGCCGCCTCCGAGAGGGCTGCCCGGCCCGGCTCCTCGCCGCTTCTAGTCGAGCAGGTCGTGCAGCACGACGACCTGCTCGCGCTCCGGGCCGACGCCGATCGCCGAGAACCGGGCGCCGCTCATCGCCTCGAGCGCGCGCACGTAGTCCTGCGCGGTCTGCGGCAGGTCCGAGAACTCGCGGCAGCCGGAGATGTCCTCCTGCCAGCCGGGGAACTCCTCGTAGATCGGCTTCGCGTGGTGGAAGTCGCTCTGCGAGACCGGGACCTCGTCGTGGCGCACGCCGTCGACGTCGTAGGCGACGCAGACGGGGATGGTCTCGAGGCCCGAGAGCACGTCGAGCTTGGTGAGGACGAAGTCGGTGACCCCGTTGATCCGCGCCGAGTAGCGGGCGATCGGGGCGTCGTACCAGCCGCAGCGGCGCGGGCGGCCGGTCGTGGTGCCGAACTCGAAGCCCTGCCGGCGGAGGTACTCGCCCCACTCGTCGAAGAGCTCGGTCGGGAACGGGCCGGCGCCGACACGGGTCGTGTACGCCTTGATGACCGCGATGACGCGGTCGATGCGGTTCGGCGCGACTCCGGAGCCGGTGGCCGCTCCTCCCGAGGTCGCGTTGGAGGAGGTGACGAACGGGTAGGTGCCGTGGTCGACGTCGAGCATCGTGGCCTGGCCGGCCTCGAACAGCACCGTCCTGCCGGCGTCGAGCGCCTGCGAGAGGACGAGCGACGTGTCGGCGACCATCGGGCGCAGGCGCTCGGTGTACTGCAGCAGGTCCTCCAGCACCTGCTCGACCAGGATCGCGCGGCGGTTGTAGACCTTCACCAGCAGGTGGTTCTTCTGGTCGAGGGCGCCCTCGACCTTCTGACGGAGGATGTTCTCGTCGAAGAGGTCCTGGATGCGGATGCCGACGCGGTTGATCTTGTCGGCGTACGCCGGGCCGATGCCGCGGCCGGTGGTGCCGATCTGGCGCTTGCCGAGGAAGCGCTCCGTCACCTTGTCGAGGGTGCGGTGGTAGCTGGTGATGACGTGCGCGTTGGCGCTGACGAGCAGCTTCGACACGTCGACCCCGCGCGCGCTCAGCGCCTCGAGCTCGTGGAACAGCACCTCGATGTCGACGACGACGCCGTTCGCGATGACCGGGACGACGCCCGGGGTGAGGATGCCGGAGGGGAGCAGGTGCAGGGCGTACTTCTCGTCGCCCACGACGACGGTGTGCCCGGCGTTGTTGCCGCCGTTGAACTTCACGACGTAGTCGACGCGGCTGCCGAGGAGGTCGGTGGCGCGTCCCTTGCCCTCGTCGCCCCACTGGGCGCCGGTGATGACGATTGCTGGCATGGCGTGTCCTTCTCGACGGGAGGGGCGGGGGTGGGCGGGTGCGGCGCGGCAGTCGTGCCGCCTCCGCGCGACCAGCCGCTCGATTCTAGCGGAGGGGCCGGAGGACGGCTCCAGCGCGCGGGGGCGGCACCGCGGACTCCCCCGGCTCCGGGCCGGCACCGCGGACGCATCGCCGAGCAATGCTCTCGATCCCGTCATGCGCAGTTCACACGCGGCGCATAGATTCGAGGACGTTCACACTCCACTCATCACGCGAACAGGACCACGATGCGCAGACTCCGCGCCGCAAGCCTCCTCGCCGTCGTCGCACTCGGAGCCGCCACCGCCGCTCCGATCGCCTCGGCCGCCCCTCTCGACGACGGCGTCGAGCTCACCCTGGTGTCGACGACCGACACGCACGGGCACGTCTACGACTGGGACTACTTCGCGAACGCGCCGTACCCGGCCGACGGTGCGCTCGGCCTCACCCGCGTCGCGACCGAGGTCGACCGCCTCCGCGCCGAGAAGGGCGAGGAGTCCGTGCTCGTCATGGACAACGGCGACGCGATCCAGGGCACGCCGCTCACCTACTACTACGGCCTCGGCGACGGCGCCGCGGGCGTCCTCTCCGGCGAGACGACGCACCCGATGGCCACCGCGTTCAACACCATCGGCTACGACGCGCAGGTCGTCGGCAACCACGAGTACAACTACGGGCTCGACATGCTCAGCGCGTACGAGGGCGACCTGAACGCCCCGCTGCTGGGCGCGAACGTCGTCGACGTCGCCACCGGCAAGCCGTACCACGACCCCTACACGCTGATCGAGCGCGAGATCGACGGGAAGACGGTCACCGTCGGCGTCCTCGGCCTCGTCACGCCCGGCGTCCGCGTCTGGGACAAGCAGTACGTCGACGGCGTCCTCGAGTTCCAGGACATGGTCGCCGCCGCGAAGCAGTGGGTCCCGATCGTGCAGGAGCAGGCCGACGTGGTCGTCGTCCTCGCGCACACCGGCCAGGGCACGGTGCCGGACGCCGAGTACGACGCCGCCGAACTCAACGAGGACGTCGTCAACAACATCGCGACGCAGGTCCCCGGCATCGACGTGGTCGTCGCCGGCCACAGCCACAAGGACCTGCCGCAGACGCTGTTCACCAACGTCGCCGGCGAGCAGGTGCTGGTCACCCAGCCCGAGTTCTGGGCGCAGGGCCTCACCGAGGTCACCCTGAACCTGGTGCCGGACGCCGCGGGCGGCCTCGAGGTCGACTGGTCGGCCGGGAACGCACCCGTCACGCAGCCCGTCTACGCGAAGGACATCGCCGAGGAGTCGCCCGCACTGGTCGACGCCCTCGCCGAGCAGCGCGCCGCCACGATCGAGTACGTGAACACCCCCGTCGCCGACTCGGTCGAGGAGCTCTCGGCCGCGACCTCGCGCTACGAGGACACCCCGATCATCGACTTCATCAACACCGTCCAGGCCGAGACCGTCGAGTCGGCGCTCGAGGGCACCGAGTGGGCCGACCTGCCGGTGATCTCGCAGGCGTCGCCGTTCTCGCGCACCGCCGTCTTCCCGAAGGGGCAGGTCAGCATCCGCGACATCGCGGGCCTGTACATCTACGAGAACACCCTCCGCGGAGTGGAGCTGACCGGAGCCGAGGTGCGCGACTACCTCGAGTTCTCGGCCCGCTACTTCGTGCAGACCGCCGAGGGCGCCGTGTTCGACCCCGAGACCGGCACCAACGCGACGACCGAGGACCGCCCCGACGGCATCCCGGACTACAACTACGACGCGATCTCGGGCCTGGACTACGTGATCGACGTCTCCCAGCCCGCCGGCTCGCGGATCCGCGGTCTCGCCCACGCCGACGGCACCCCGGTCGCCGACGACGATCGCTTCGTGATGGCGGTCAACAACTACCGCCAGAGCGGCGGAGGCGCCTACCCGGCCGTCGCGCAGGCACCGCTCGTCTACGACGAGCGTCTCGAGATCCGCCAGCTCCTCATCGACTGGTCGACCGCCCGCGGCGTGATCGACCAGGCCGACTTCTACGACCCCAACTGGTCGCTGACGACGGAGCCCGCCGCCGAGGTCCCGGTCACCCCGGCGCCGACCGAGCCCGGCACCCCGACGGAGCAGCCCACCACAGCTCCGTCGCCGCACCCCACCACCACGGCGGCCCCCGTCGCGGGAGGCTCCGGCCCGGGCTCGCTCGCGAACACCGGCGCCGACGCGGCCGGCCTGATCGGCGGAGCCCTCGTGCTGCTGCTGTCGGGTCTCGCGCTGGTCGTCGCGCGACGCCGCCTCGCGGCCTAGCCGAGCAGGGCACGGGCGGCGGTCGGCGGGGTCTCCCGCCGGCCGCCGTTCGCCGTTCCGGAGGATCGCGGGACGATCGGGCCGCGGACCGGCGGCTCAGTCCCCGCGGCGTCGCGACCGGCGGGCCCGCCAGGCCGAGAACGCCCCGGTCGACCAGAGCGCCCAGACCACCAGCAGGGGCTGGAAGACGAGCCGCACCGCGCGCGCCGCGTCCGTCTCGAGGCCGAACGCCGGCGTCCGCGTCACCAGCTGCGAGATGTTCCCCGGGAAGACCGCGACGAAGAACGCGGCCACCACGACTCCCACGATCACGCGCCACCGCACGAGCACGACGAGCGCGAGCCCGAGCGCGATCTCGACGACGCCCGACGCGACGACCACCAGGTCCGGGTCGGCCGGCAGCCACGGCGGGACCTGCGCCTGGAAGGCCTGACGCGCGACGGTCAGGTGCGCCGTGCCGGCCGTGACGAGCAGCAGGCCCAGGAGGATGCGGGCGAGAGTGCGCAGAACGGAGCGGCGTCCTCCGTCGGGCGCTGTGGCGGCGGTCATGCCCCCCAGTCTGCGCTCGGAGCCCGCTCGCGCCGACCGCGCGCGCGTTCCGGCGGCGCCCCGTATCCTCGTTACCGCCCCGTCCGCAGACCGTGAAACGAGTTCCATGAGCACCCTGCCCCGCCTGATGGCCTTCGACCTCGACGACACCCTCGCCGCCTCGAAGTCCCCCGTCGACCCGGCGATGGCCGACCTCTTCGTGAAGCTGCTCCAGGCCACCGAGGTGTGCATCATCTCGGGCGGCCAGATCGGCCAGTTCCGGATGCAGGTGCTCGACCGCCTCGAGGGCGCCGACCCCGAGGTGCTCGCGAAGCTGCACCTCATGCCCACCTGCGGCACGCAGTACTACCGGTACGAGAACGGCGACTGGGCGCAGATCTACGCCGAGAACCTCACCGAGGACGAGAAGTCGCGCGCGCTCGCCGCCGTCGAGGAGAAGGCGAAGGAGCTCGGCTACTGGGAGTCCGAGACCTGGGGCCCGATCCTCGAGGACCGCGACTCGCAGATCACCTTCTCGGCCCTCGGCCAGTCCGCGCCCGTCGAGGTCAAGCAGGCCTGGGACCCGGACGGCGAGAAGAAGAACACCCTCCGTGAGAACGTGCAGGCCGTGCTCCCCGACCTCGAGGTCCGCTCCGGCGGCTCGACGTCGGTCGACATCACCCGGAAGGGCATCGACAAGGCGTACGGGATGAACAAGCTCACCGAGCTGACGGGCATCCCTCTCGACGACATGATCTTCGTCGGCGACCGCCTCGACCCGGACGGCAACGACTACCCCGTCAAGGCGATGGGCGTCGAGTGCTTCGCCGTCGAGGGCTGGCACGACACCGCCGCGTACCTCCGCTCCTACGGCCTGTAGGCCGCGCCCCGCGAGCCTCTGCCGCGGCGGGGGCGCTGCGGCAGGGCGGCGCCGGGCGGGCGGCGTTCAGCGGTCCTCGTTCAGCGAGCCGGCGGCGGTGCCGCCGAGGGCGAGCCGGAGCCGCTTGGGCAGTCCGGCGACGACGATCGCGTGGGACTCCTCGATCAGCTCCAGCACCAGCCCGGACTCCACCGCCCCGCCCGCATCGACGGTCACCCAGTGCTTCTTGTTCAGGTGGTACCCGGGCTCGATGCCCTCGACCCCCGCGACGAGGTGCACCACGTTCTCGGGCAGCGCCTTGACGCTCACGACGGGGCGCTCGAAGCGCTCCGACTCGAGCGCGAAGACCTTCCCGGCGACCTTCCACACCCGCGTGCCCGGGCCGAACGGGAAGCTCGCCTCCGCCCCCGCGAGCCCCTCGAGGAGCCGCCGTACCGCCGTGTCGTCCATCCGATCATCCTCCCGCACCCGACTGCGCCGGAGGCGGAACGCGCCCGCTCACCGGACCCGACCCGAGTCCCATCGGAGCGGCGCCCGTCGCCGCCGCTCCGGCGCCGAGGTCGGACGACGCGACGGCAGCGTCGGAGGAGCCGGAACGGAGCGGACGTCCTGATGGGTCGATGAGCGACTGCGGATGCGCCGGCGATCCTCCTCTCGCCGCCGGGGATCCGCGAACGAGCCCGCGCCCGGCCGAGGTGAGGCCGATCAGTCGGATCACGACGAGGCCGTGCAGCCGACGGAGACGCTGCACCTGAACGAGGAGGACGCCCTCGGGAGGCGGTCCTGCCCGTGCGCGCCTGGTGACGGAATCACGAAGGCCGTAGAGGCCATCCTCCGATCGGCCTTGTAGGGGTTCCTCGGGCGGGAAAGCGAGCGGGGAGACGCATCCGGGCAGCCGACACCGGAGCGCCTCATCCGGCCGGACTCACGGCCCGATCGATCCGCCAGGAGAGAGAAGGAACACAAGCGGGAGACGGCTCTGCGCCTCACCTGTCGATCGATCATCTCTCTTGCGGCAGAACAGGGCGACCTCGGAGTGAGGCGGATAGTCGTTCCGCCGCCGTTTCGGAGCCTCTCTCATCTGTCTCGAGATCGTCGAACCCCGTTGCGTGGAATTACTTGGTGTGCAGTAGTCTCAGGCCTGCCGCGGGAAGGACAGCCCTCTCGCGAAATCAATCGTCGCGGAAAAACTCTCGGGACGCTGCGACATGAGCAGTGGATCTTCCGAGGGAACGTCTGCCGTCTACGGCTCAGGTCGTTCGTTGAAGATCCGCAGGCCATTCGTCCAACCAGAGAGGCATATTATGTCGAACACGTCCCCTTCTGATTCGCCCGTTCCGGCTCGCAATGCGGTTCCCGGCCGCCGGACCGTCCTGCAGGCGGCCGCATGGACCACTCCCGTCGTCGTCGCGGCGATCGGTGCGCCGCTCGCCGCCGCATCGGCCCCGGTGACCGTGCGCACGGTCGCTTTCGTCGACCAGGAGGGTGGCGATGCCACTACTTCCTACACGACGAGCAGCTGCAACCCGTTCAACGCCTACCTCCAGGTGAGCGATTCCGGAGTTCCGGCCGCCGCAGGCATCGCGGTGACGGTGACTCTGCCGACCGCGCTGCGCTGGTACGACGGCACGGCCACACCTCGCACGCTGTTCACGGGTGCCGGCGGAAGCCTCCTCCTGGAGGGCTTCAACGGTCTGCGTTTCGCCACCGCCGGAGTCAGCCAGACGGGCACCATCACGGCCACGACAGCAGGCGTGGTGAATCCGGCCCAGCCGACCGTTCCCGTGGCCGATGCGACCACCGCAGCGATCGTGAACGGCACCAGCGGCACCCGCACCTCGACCTTCCGCGGACGTCGCAACAATGTCGAGTCCGAGATGCCGGAAGCTGTCACCACTGTGGTCGATTTCGCAGTCGCGTGGACCGGCGTCGGTGACACGGCTGCGTCTGCGACCTACCTGAGCTACGTCGTCTCCCAGGACGGCGACGTCTACTCGCACACCGCCCCCTCCGGCGGCTTCTACGAGTGGGACACGACGACCCCCATCCGCATCGGCATGACCAGCATCGCGGCGGATGACGGTCTGATCATCGCCGGCGGCGACCGCGGAGCCCGCCTGTTCTCGGCCAGCGGCAGCACGGTGTACGACTGGGACGGCGTCGCGCTCGCGGCCGCGCCCGGAGGCCGCACTGTCCTCGACATCGCCGTGTCGTTCAGCGACGACAGCCTGTGGCGGGTGTCGCTCGTCGCGACCGACGGGACGGCATGGGAGGCGACGAAGACCATCGAGGCCGGAGCGTCTTGGTCGCCGTGGACGCAGGTCCTCGCCACAGTCACCGGGCTGCGTCAGGTCGCCGCCGACACCCAGGTCTTCGGCGCGACGCGTCGCATCTTCGCGACGACGGCCGCTGTGTTCGACCAGGACGGCACCCAGCTCACCGCACTTCCGGCCGGACGCACGGCGAAGGACCTCGGAGTCGAGATCGGCGGCAACTGGATCAACGTGATCGGCGACAACAACCAGTACTACCGCACCCCGTTGAGCAACCCCGGGACATGGGACAGCAACAGCACCGGCAGCCCCGTCGTCACGATCACGAACGTCACCAGCGTGGCGTCGGCCTCGACGCCGAACATCGGCATCCGCGCGTTCTACGTGGCAGGCGCGGCACTCTGCGGCTGAGCTGATCACCAGGGGGCGCCCTGACGACGGCGCGCCCCCCGAGCAGGACTCGCGGGTCCGGTGACGTCCTCCCCTCGATCACCGAGGGAGGACGTCACCGGACCCGCTCGTGCGAGCGGATGCCTCGCTCACAGGACGACCGGCTCGGGCGGACGGGGACAGGGCCTCGATCCCCGGTCGCGCTCACCGGCCCGAACCCGACACGACCCGAGCGATCCGCGACGTCCTGAACGGAGAGCGGAAGCGCCCCGGGAAGCCGTGACACGGCTCGTCATCGGCTCCGAGCAGCTCCCCGTCGAGGCAGGATCGTCCGCCGGCGTGGCACTCGCCCCCGGAGCGCCCGACCACGGGCGCCTGGCCGCGGCCGTGGCCGGAGCCGATGACCGCAGACGCATGCGCCGATCTCGGCTCCACGCCCAGGAGCACTCCGGCGCAGCACCTGTCCGTCTCGATGAGCACGAGTGTGCCGTCGTCGTTTCCGGCAGCGGAAGCGTCCTGCTCGTCCCTGCCGGCGACGACGTGCCCGCCGTCGGTGCCCGACGATCGTCCGCCGGTCTCCCCTCGCGAGCTCTCGCGGCGCCTCTCCCGAGTCTTCTCCTGCCGTTGCGCGTCACGCCCCATCGACAGCGGCGGGACGCCGCGACACCGCATCAGCACCGGACGCACGAGCGCCGACCGCGCGAGCCGAGAGACCTGAGCCGCCCGACGGATCCGACCCGCCGAACCACCTCGACTCCCCGTGCTCGGGACGTCTCCGCCGCCGACGTCCGAGCGGTCGTCGACGGCGCACAACGGAGGTCCGAGCGCGTCCTCATCGTCGGGGAATAGTCGGAATAGCCGAGAGCATCCCCTAGGAGGGGCCTTTGCGCGGAGCTTCGCTCAGGACGGAGGAGCACGACGCCCGACCACTACGCTGAGGGCAGGTCGCTTATGCGAGAGAACAGCGGTCAGTCGCAGACAGGGCTCACACGGTGAAACTGCAAACACCCACTTCCACGAAGAGCTCTTCCTCCGAGAAGGGCCGGAGCTCCTGGTCCCGAGCAGTGGCCAGAAAACTCGTCATCACCGATGTCCTCGTCATCGTGTTCTCGGTCTTCAGCAGTCAGTTCTTCTGGTTCGGAGTGGAGAGCCGAGAATTGTTCGTGGCCGGCCATCAGCCGGAGATCGCGGGCCTGCTCGCGAACTACTGGATCGTCTCCTCGATGATCGTGGTGCTGTGGGCCGCCCTGTTGAAGTTCTACGCCACACGCGAAGACCGTGTCCTCGGCGGAGAGGTGACGGAGTACAAGCGCATCCTCGATGCGACGCTCCTGCTGTTCGCCGTGATCACGTGCGTCGCCTACCTCGGCCAGATCGGCTTCGCCCGCGGGTACATCATCACCGCGCTCCCGCTCGGCCTCGTCCTGCTCTGGCTCGGACGCGGAGCCTGGAGGGTGTGGCTGCGGCAGCAGCGGAGCGCGGGCCGGTACTCCTCCTCCGTCGTCCTCGTCGGCTCGCCACGGAGCGTCGAGCACATCTACCGCGAGCTCGTCCGCGCCCCCGGGGCCGGGTATCTCGTTGTCGGCGTGTGCATCCCCGAGGATCTGGCCAGCGATCGGGTGAGCGGGTGGGGGGTGCCTGTCTTCGAGAACATCACGGTGGATGCGGTGCCGGGCATCCTGAACCGGACCGGCGCCGATACCGTCATCATCACGAGCAGCGACCACCTGCCACCCGAGCAGATCCGACAGTTGAGCTGGAGTCTCGAGCCGAGGCGCCAGCACCTGGTCATGGCGCCGAGCCTCACCGACATCAGCGGACCGAGGATCCACATGCGCCCGGTGGCGGGCCTTCCTCTCGTGCACATCGAGACACCTCGATTCGAGGGCAGCAAGCAGGCGCGCAAGCGTGCCCTCGACATCGTCGGATCGCTGAGCCTCATCGCCGTGCTGATGCCTCTCATCGCCTCGGTCGCACTGGCCGTCAAGCTGACGAGCTCGGGGCCCCTGTTCTATCGCCAGACGCGGATCGGCATCAACGGCAAGCCCTTCGGCATGATCAAGTTCCGCTCGATGGTGGTGAACGCTCATGATCAGCTCGCCGAGCTGCTCGCCGCTCAGGGAACGTCCGGAACACCACTGTTCAAGATCACCGACGACCCTCGCATCACACCGATCGGACGCTTCATGCGCAAGTACTCGATCGACGAGGTCCCTCAGCTCTTCAACGTGCTGAGAGGCGACATGTCGCTCGTCGGGCCGCGGCCGCAGGTGGCGGGAGAAGTCGAGCTCTACGACGAGGCCGCGCGCCGGCGCCTCAACGTCAAGCCGGGCATGACCGGGCTCTGGCAGGTCAGCGGGCGGTCGACGCTCTCCTGGGAGGACGCCATCCGACTGGATCTCTACTACGTGGAGAACTGGTCGTTCACCGGGGACCTCGCGCTGCTCGCGAGAACCGTGCAGGCCGTCGTCGCCCCCGGAGGCGGCGCCCACTGACGCATCGGGCCACCGCGCGAGCGGCCGGTCCTCACATCTCGGTGACGACCGCGTCGTCGATGCCGACCGTTCCCGCGGCGGGGTCGTTCAGGCCGACGGTCACGCGGAAATGCGACGCCCAGGACGGCGCCTGGCGATCCACGCCGGTCGCGGGTCTTACCCGGAACGGGAGTGCCGCGGCCATCGCCGCCATCGACTGCGTCGTCGAGGAGACGGGCTCCGAGCGGACGGTGACAGGGATGCCGCGGGCGTCACGACCGGAGACGGTGACGAAGGACTCCGAGACGATCATCGACCCGTTCGCAGCGGCCTGTCCGATGACGAGGTCGGCGGCGTAGACCTGCCCGGGTCTGCTGAGCACATCGAACGAGAGACTCGTCTGTCCGGTGCCTGTCTTCCGGACCAGGAGCCGCCCTGACGCGACGGCGAGCGTGGCCGACGGGCTCGCACTCCGAGAGGTGGCGTCCGGAGTGTCCAGGTACGCGTCCGCGACCGTGCCCAGATCGAAGGCTCCATCGACGAGCCGGTTCGCGGCGCGGTGGACGAGAACCGAGGTCGGCACGACGGAGGGCTCGTCCAGGATCGAGACGTCCGCCAACCGGACGAGGCCGGTCCCTCCGACGAGGTAGCCCGATGCCGGAGCGACGTTGCGGAAGGAGGTGCTCGTCACGACGATCCCGCCTCCCCAGCTCCTGTGAGCCGTCTCGAAGACTGTGGCCGCCGCCAGCGGGGCGGCGGCGGAGACCGTGCCGCCGTTGATGCTGATCCTGGCCGTCGTCGTCGCAGCGGTGGAGAACGCGCTGACCGTGCTCGCCGGGGTCAGGCGGACGGTCGCAGCGTGCAGCGTGACGGCACCCCCTGAAGCCTCGACCGCGCGATCGCATCCGCTGATGGCCAGCGACGTCGTGTGCAGTTCGCCACTGGTCGACGCGGAGGACAGTCCCGTCGTGCACGAGCGCACAGAACCGCCGACCATCGCGAGATTCGACCCTGGGGCAGTGCCGGCGACCAGGACGCCCGTGCCGCACTCCTCCACGGCCACGTGGAAGAGGCGCAGATGCTCGGCGCCGGGACCGAACCGGACACCCGTCTCGAATCCGATGATCTCCACTCCGTACAGTCCTGCGCCTCGGACGCCTGTCGCCGAGGACAGCTCGAGGCCGACGGATCCAGGAGCCGCTCGGCCGGGACCCGTGAGGCGCAGTCCGCGCAGGCTCACGCGCGTGTGCGGCGCATCGTCGGAGGCCTCGGAGGCGGTGAGGACGAGCGCAGATCCCGACACCGCCGTCGCATCGACATCGCCTCCGGCGAACTCCATCGACACACGCGAGAGGTCGATCGTCAAGGGTGCTGTCAGCACGACGGGCTCGGAGACGACGAGGAAGGACTCGGTCGTGAGGGCGTGAGCCGCGTCGAGAGCGGCCCGGAGCCGCTGCTCAGCAGTCGCTCCCGGGAACTCGGTCGAGTCCCGGAAGCCGTCCAGCCGTGCGTCCGGGAAGGCGTTGGCCGCTGTCGCCGGGGGGGCCGTCGCCACCGCCGTCACGGCGCCCGCGCCCGCTGCCGCCGTCAGGCTCAGTAGCGCCCGTCGTCCTCGATCCCGCGATGATGCTCCCATTCCCGAACAGTACGGAGGAAAGGCCGCCGTCACGACCGCCGTTCACACCCCCCGCACGGCGCACACTGCTGCACGATGTCTCACCTTCAGCGCGAGGGCAGCCGGTGGACCACGTCTGCTGTGCTCAGCTCCAGGAGGAAACTGAGCACGTCCTCCTCGAGGACCTCTCGGGGGACGCCGAACTCGTCGGCGAGCCCCGCGAGGATCTCGACGGTCGTGGACGGATGCTCGAGCCTTCTCCAGATCGCGTGCGCCGTGCCCTTCAGCACGAGGGGCACGGGAAACGGCGACAACAGGTTCAGCAGCACCGCCTGCGCGTCGTCCTCGACGAAGGCCAGCTGATCGGATCGCGCCCACACGGCGTGATCCAGAGCTCCCGGATCGACGGTGGTCACGAGTGGGTCGCATTCTCTCGGCGACGGCGTCGACGATCGGCGGCGAGCGAGCGCACGAGCCCGAGGAACGCCCGCAGATCTGACAACGACGGCCGATCGAAGCGGACCATCCCCGTCTCCGCAGCCCTCCGGCGCGCCCGGCGTGTGAGACCGATCACGGTCGTCAGCGCGGACACGATCAGCACGATGCGCCGCTTCCCTGTGGCCTCGACGAAGGCGAGCGCCCAGTGATAGCTGGACCGCCCCGTTCCGGCCACCCGCAGATCCCACAACCGGCGCTCGTGCACGGCCAGGTCGTCCGGCACGTCCAGCCCGAGGGCGTGGAGCACCGGGCGGAGGGGGTAGGCGCTGCGGGTGCTCTCGACGAGCAGGAGCAGCGCCTCCCGGTCCGATTCGCTCGCGCCCCTGAGGAACCCGATGACCGACTCGAGCTCGGACGTGCTCCGGGCAAGGAGGGGATCCTTCAGCGCGTGGAGCGCGACGACGACCGCGCCCGCGACCGGGGAGGGCACAGCGACCCTCCTGTGCGCGATCGTCACGGTCCGGTGCGACGTCCACAGCACGTCGAGGACTTCCTCCGGCTCTGCGAAGAATCCGGGGTAGCGGTCGTGCACGTCGATGTCGCAGGTCCACTGCGGATGGAACAGGGTCACGGAGTGCACCGGGTACGCGCGCGGGGCCGGGCGGTCGGGCCGGGGGATCCATCCGCGCTCGGCCAGCAGGTCGACGAGGCGCTGGACGTCCGCCGGGTGGACGAGCACGTCGACATCGCTGGACACGCGTCTCGTGCGGATGCCCTGTGCATGGGCGGTGGGCCCCTTGATGAACAGGGTGCGGAGCCCGTGCGTGGAGGAGAGGTGCGCGGTGAGGGCGTGTGCGAGGTGTACCGCATCATCGAGGGAGAGCTCGGTCGTCGCGGGTGCGGAGCTCACCGTCGATCCGACAACTGCCGGTGCCGACCGGTGGACGGCGCCGGACGCACCGCCATGGATCGCGACACCGCCGCTGCCCGTCGCTCCGAGTCGAGGCCGGACCGGGCGATCGAGGTCGTCGCCGGCAGCGGCTCGGAGGCGAGCGATGCGGCGTACGCCAGCGCGATCCACACGGTCAAGGCGGTCCACGCGGGGGCGGAGGCCAGAGCGACGGCGAGGAAGACCCCCAGACCCAGTGCCGTCCCGTTGCGCCGATATCCCCGCACGATCAGCATCACGAGGAGGACGGCGAAGAGGGCCAGGGCGATCACTCCGGTCTCGGCAGCGAGCTGGGCGTAGACGTTGTTCGCGAGACCGCGAGAGGCGCCGTTCGAGGTGAGCCCCGCCACCGCCTGGGAGTAGTCGGTCCTCCACACGCCGAACCGGCCGGGTCCGACTCCGAACAGCGGATTGTCCGCGGCCATGGTGAAGCCCGTGCTCGACGACTGGGATCGGACGTTCAGCGAGCGGGTGCCGACGTCGACGGCGCCTGTGCCCAGTCCGAGCTTCGAGAGCTGCGCGAGGACGAAGCGCTGCAGGGCGGGAACGAGCAGGACGATCACCGCGCCCAGCGCGCCGACGCTGAAGATCTGCACTCCCACTCCCCGCTGGGGGCGGAGCGTCGCCGTGAGGACCGCCGCAGAGACGGTCGCGATCAGTGCCGACGTCGACTGCGAGTAGACGAGGCAGGCGACGGCGGCGGCGATTCCGATGCGGTCGCGACGGCGCAGGCAGGCGAACAGCGCGATCCCGGCGAAGAAACCGAGGTAGTTCCCCTCGAGGAACGGGCCGTTCCTCGGCAGGCTGACGCCGAAGGTCGCCCCCATCTGAATCGTCGAGTTGAGGAGAGCGGGCAGCGGGACCCCGGCGAGGTGGAGGGCCAGCTGGATCGCGCAGAAGACGAAAGCGAGGCGGACGGCGATCGAGAGAGCCCGCTCCATGTCCTGGAATCCCAGTCGGTGGCCGACGTACCACCAGACCGCGAGGGCCAGCAGAGCGTATCCGCAGTAGAGGATCATGTCGTTGGTGAAGCCCAGGTCATAGCCGTAGGCGGCTGGAACCTCGGGTTGCTTGAACAGGAATGCCCAGATCGTCGCCAGAACGACCAGCGCACCGAGCCCCAGCACGATCTCCCGTCCCACCGGCGTGTACCGGTCCTTCTGGACGGTGATCACGGAGAAGCCGATGGCCAGGATGACGGCGATCTCGGTGATCTTCAGCGGAGAGCCGACCTGAATGGTGAGCGCCTGCTGGAACGGCATGAAGACGATGGCGAGGAACAGAAGCCGCTGGACGACATCCAGACGCGCCGCGCCCTCTCGCGTCGTCGCGGTCGCAGCGCCCCCTCGAGCCATCGCGCGCCTCATCTCCGACGTGATCGATCATCGATCGTCTCCTGCAGCAGCTCCGTTCAGCTCTGTAGGACTACAGACTAACCACGGTCCCGGTCCCCCGGAGGTGGTCCCCTTTCGACCTCATACCGTCGGCCGGGAGCACATAGGATCGCTCACGGAGTCATGCCGACGGACCGCGTGGTCGGTGAGGGATCCTGTCCGATGGACATCGACAGGGACCGGAGCCTTCCACGGCTCGGCCAAGCCGGAAGGGCGCGAACGGTTGACAAGCGGATCCACACTCGCTGAGGACTGGCGCGAAGGCGAGCGCACGATCGTGCACGTGACGGAGAGCTTCGGCGCAGGTACCGCGTCGGCGATCAGCGACTACGTAGCGGCCACGCCCGCCTTCCAGCACAGGCTCGTGTATTCACCGCGGGAGGACTCTCCGGTACCGGAGAGCGCCTTCGCGTCGTTCGCAGGCGTGACGGCGCTGCCGACAGGGCACGTCGCCCGAGTCCGCGCTCTGCGAACGGTTCTGGCCGGAATGCCGGGCGCTGTCGTGCACGCGCACTCCAGCTTCGGCGGAGCGTACGCGCGCCTCGCGGTCCGGGCGGGCCGGCGACGTCCGATCGTCTACACGCCGCACTGCTACGGCTTCGAGCGCCGAGACCTCCCGCTGCCCGCCCGGGCGGCGTTCCGGGTCTTCGAGGGCGTCCTCGCCTTCAACACCACCGTGTTCGCCGCCTGCTCAGCTCGCGAGGCCCGTCTGAGCCGGTGGCCGTTCAGCCGGGCGGAGGTCGTGCACGTCCCCAACTCGGTGCCCGCCTCGCTCCCGCCCGCCACTCGCCCCGGCGGGCCGAGGCCTCTCCGCCTCGTCGGCGCCGGTCGGCTCTCGACGCACAAGGATCCCCGATTCTTCGCCGAGGCCGTGGAGGCCGTGCGCGCCGCCGGCCATTCCGTCGACGCGACGTGGATCGGCGGAGGCGAGGGGCGTCACCGCACCGCCCTCGACCAGGCCGGCGTCCACGTCACCGGCTGGCTCAGCCGCGACGAGGCGCTCCGCCGACTGGGCGATGCCGACGTGTACCTGCACAGCGCGCAGTGGGAGGGGATGCCGATGGCCGTTCTGGAGGCGCACGGCATGGGGCTGGCCCTCGTCGTGCGGGACATCCCCGCCTTCGATCGCCTCGGCCTGCCCCTGGTCGCGCACTCCCCCCACGATGTGGCGTCGTACTGGGGCGATCTGGAGGACCCGGCGGCCCGTTCCCGTCTCGTCGCCGCCGCCGAGCACGCCCTCGCCCTGAACACCGTGCAGCACCAGTCGCAGATGCTCGAGCGGCTCTACCTCGGCCTGCTGCCGACCGCCCCTCGGAGGAGGAAGCCATGACGACAGTGCTCGTCTCCGCCCGTGTCCTCGACAGACAGGTCGGCGGCAACACCCGATACGCCCGCACCGTCTACAGCGGGCTCGCCGGACACGGCGTGCAGCACGTGCTGTCCCGACCTCCGATCGAGGGGGGCCGAGCCCGCAGCGCCGTCTACGGCGCCTATGAGGGACTCGTGCTGCCGAGGCTCCGCCCCTCCGGGATCGACGTCCTCCACTTCCCCGCGGACACGGGGCCGCTGGTTCCGAGCCGCCTCCCGATCGTCGGCACGATCCACGGGCTGGCGACACTCCACGTGGACGATGTGCGCAGCCGGAGCTCCGACCGGTTGTGGCGCCTGCGCGTCGCGCGTCTCGCAGCACTCTCGACCACGATCATCACGGTCTCCGATTCCTCCGCCCGGGACATCGCGACTGTCGCACCCGACGCCGCCGGGAAGATCGTCACCATCCCGCACGGGATCGACCACGACACGTTCAACACCCGCTCCACCGACCAGGACTCCGTCGCGCTCGACGAGCTGGGGATCGACGGCCCGTACTTCCTCTACGCGGGCAACCTCGACCCCCGCAAGAACATCATCGAGCTGTGCCGAGCCGCCTCGAAGGTCTTCGACGAGACGGGGGTGCCGCTCCTGGTGTCCGGCGCTCCGGCGTGGGAGAGCGACGCGATCCTCGAGGCGGTCCGCGGAACCCGCGGCGTGCGCTACCTCGGCCGCGTACCGGATGAGGCGCTCGTCCCGCTGCTCCGGGGAGCGCTCGCCTTCTGCTTCCCCTCCACCTACGAGGGCTTCGGCTTCCCGGTCGTCGAGGCCATGGCGTGCGGCGTTCCCGTCATCTGCAGCGATCGCGGGTCGCTCGCCGAGGTGGCGGGCGGCGCGGCGCTGACGCTCACCGACATCGGCGCGACGGCGATCGCCGATCACATGCGCGAGATCGTCGCCGATCCGTCCCTCCGCAACGACCTGCGGAGCCGGGGTCTGATCAACGCTCGACGATTCCACTGGTCGGACTCCATCGCAGCGCATGCTCGCGTCTTCGAGGAGGCCGCGCGGTGAGGGTCACGATCGTCCACGCCTACAGCACCACCAACTCCGGCGACGGCCTGCTCGTCGAGGAGGCGCGGGAGCTGGTCCTCTCGGCCCTGCCGACGGCGGAGATCACGCTCGTCGCCCTCGATCCCGCGAGCTTCGACGAGGAGCTCTACGAGAGTGTCCTGCACCCCCTCACCGGCCGTGCCGGCAGCATCGGCAGCCTCGAGACGCTGCGACGCGGTGGGGTCGCGCTGCTCTCCGGCCGCCGGAGCGCCGGCTACGCCCGGGCGATCGCCGGGTCCGACCTCGTCGTCGGCGTGGGGGGCGGCTACCTCCGCACCAAGAATCCCGTCGAAGTCGTCAAGATGATGTGCACCAACTTCGTCCAGATGCCCCGGCGCAGCGACCGCGTTCCGTTCGTCTACCTTCCGCAGAGCATCGGGCCGCTCAATCTCGGGACCCGCCGTGTGATCGCGGCGCGACTGGCCCGCGCCGTCGGGGTCTTCGCCCGGGACGACCGCTCCGTCGAGGAGCTGTCCGGCCTCGCGAACGTGCACCGCGCTCCCGACATGGCCCTTCTGGGCCTCCCCGACGAGTTCGATCCGAGGACCGTCGTGCGGGCCGGAGCTCCCGGGCCCGTCGGGATCGTCGCCCGCGCGCTGTCCTCGAGCCGGTCGCGACGTGCCGCCTACGAGTCGCGGATCGACGCCCTCGCGCGCGATCCGGAGTCGGAGCTGCTCGCTCAAGCCACCGCTCGCGGCAACAACGATCCGCAGTTCTACGAGCGGCTCGGCCACGACGGGCCATTCCGCCTGCTCCGCGACGCGGTCGGCAGCGGAGTCGCGGATCGGCCGGCGGTCGTGGTCTCGGTCCGGCTGCACGGCAGCATCCAGACCATCCGCAGCGGCGTTCCGAGTGTCCATCTGAGCTACGAGCGGAAGGGCTGGGGTGCCTACGACGACCTCGGGATCGACCGGTTCGTGCACAACGCCTTCGACGCCGATCTCTCGCTCATCCGCGACCAGATCGCTGAGCTGCGGGAGGACCCGTCCGACTACTGGAGGCGCGTCGGAGACTCCGTGTCGGCGCTGCGGATGCAGCGAGGACGACTCGTCGACCTCCTCGTCGACGCCTCCGGACCGGTCGGGCGCCCGTGAAGATCGTCTTCGCGAGCCACACCGCCGAGGTCGGGGTCTTCCGAGTGGGGAGCCACCACCTGGCTCGCGAGCTCTCGCGCCTCGGGAACACGGTGACGCACGTCTCGACGCCGTCCTCGCTCCTGCACGCGGGGCGCCTGCGGGACGCCACCGTGCGGGCCCGCTTCGGTCTTGCGCTGCGAGGTCCACGCACGGACGCGGCGGGCGTCGTGCACGCCGAACCGCTCACCGTCGCCCCACTGGGATCGCTCCCGGCGCGGATGCGGACGCCGTCTCTGCGGGTGCCGCTGCGGCCCTGGCGGGCGCCCAGTGGGGCGATGCGTCCTGATGTCCTCATCGTCGACCAGCCCCTGATGGGCGTGCCGCTCCTCGAGCTCCTGCAGCCGAAGCGTGTCGTCTACCGGCCCACGGACGCTCATTTCGAACCGGGGATGCGGGTGGCGGAGATCGAGCTCCTCGAGCGGGCGGACGCTCTCGTCGCCACGTCGGAGCCGGTGCTGCGCGCGGTCTCCGAGGGAGTGGCCGCGCCGGAGCGCACGCTGGTCCTCGAGAACGGAGTCGAGTACGAGCGGTTCCACGGTCTCGGTGCCGAGCGTGCGGGAGTCGTCTACCTCGGGGCGCTCGACCGCCGCTTCGACTGGGGAGGAGTCCGGATGCTCGCCTCGGCGTTCCCTGACGTCCCCTTCCGACTCGCCGGTCCGCTCCCGAAGAACGTGGAGACGCTGCCCGCGAACGTGGAGCTGCTCGGCGCCGTGCCCTACTCCCGGGCGCCCGCGCTGCTGAAGAGCGCCCGCGTCGGGCTGCTCCCGCTCTCGGACGACCCGGGCAACGCGGGTCGCAGCCCGATGAAGTACTTCGAGTACCTCGCCGCCGGCCTCAGGATCGTCTCGTCCGCCTCCCCTGCACTGCGAGCCCGCTCCGCCCCTGGCGTCTGGCTCTACGACGACCCTGCGGGCGCAGAGAACGGGCTGCGGTCCGCGCTGGAGGCTGCGGCGTCGGGACCCAACCGGGAGGGCTCGGTCTACGCGGAGCAGTACGGCTGGCACCGTCGCGCCGCCGACCTCGCACAGCTGCTCGACGCGGTGCTGGCGGCACCGCGCCGAGTGCGGCGCTGACGGCCCGTCCTCAGCGCCGCCAGCGGTCGATCGGGAAGGCGTCCAGCAGGGGCGCCGGATCCCACGCAGCCAGCGGGCGTCTAGGAGTGCAGCCGGATCCGCGTCGCGTGAGCCACAGCGGAGTCGAGATCGTCGAAGAGGGTGTACTCCGACCCGGTCCGTCCTGTCCCCTCGAAGTAGTCCTGGTACTTGAACGGCGGCTCGGCGCTGGACGCGATGAGGCCGACCGGGATCCCGAGCGACTCGCCGATCACGACGGCGTGCAGAGAGGAGCCGACGACGACGTCGCTGCTCGCGATCCGGTCGAGCACCTCCCAGAGGGGCCGCTGCGGGTCCACGAAAGCAGGGTGCGAGCGGAAGCGGTCGATCTCGTTGAGGTTCGGGACGACCGCCAGCGCGGATCGCTTGGTCGCCGCGCTCGCGCGGAGGCGCGGGAAGAGGTCGGGAAGCAGGAGAGCAGGGTCCCCGTAGACGGCGGGAGCGTCGAGTCCCTTGTTCTCGCGGAGCCAGTCGCGGGATCGCGGTCCGCGGACGGCGCGCAGATCCAGACGAGTGAAACGGTGAGTGGAGAGCGCGACCTTGCCGTTCACTCCGGTACCCCAGACGATGTCCCCGTCCCGGCCCTTGTGCATCACGGATCCGACGGAGAGGACCGACCCGCTGCCGGGCCGGCGGAGGGCGTGCCCGACTCCTCGCTCCTGGAGGATCCGGCGGACGACGACCGGTCCGAGGAGGTCGCCGAAGTTGTTGACGCGCGGTCCGATCGGATAGCGCTCGAGGAACGGGAGCGTGTTCCGGCCCGGGTTCCAGTTGTAGACGGGGACGGAGCGGACGACGCTCATAGGGCCTTCCTGACGACGGCGACGGTCTCGTGGACTCCGCGACGGACCGGCGCGCAGAGCAGGAACCAGATCGCGTAGCACGCGATCCCGGTGACCCCCCCGATGGCGAGTTGGACGGGAGCGAGCAGGTGGACGGTGAGGAACCAGCGCTCCGAGAAGACCGCGGCGAACACGGTGGCGTGAACGAGCATCGGGAGCGCGGCTCCGCGCAGAAGAGACGCCACGTCGAGCCCGGTCCGGCGCATGGGGAACAGGCTCAGGACGAGCCAGTTCAGCAGGAGCCCGAGCGACACGGCGAGGGCGACGCCCGTGGACCCGAAGGGGACCCCCGCGACGATCAGAAGCACCATGAAGGTCCGCGTGATCAAGGAGTAGCGCAGCTGCAGACCCGTGAGTCCCAGCGAGACGAAGGCCCAGTAGTAGACGTATCCCATCGACTGGAAGAGCCCGCCGATCGCGAGGATCGCGAAGAGCGAGGCCGAGATGCTCCACTGCGGTCCGAGGACCAGCTCGACGAGCGGCGGAGCGAGGGCTGCCGCCAGGAAGAACGCGGCGCCGAGAACGTAGACGATGAAGACCTGCGCGCGCTGGAGGTAGCGGTTCATGGTCCTCAGGTCGTCCTGATGCCGCGACAGGATCGGCAGGGCGACCCGTGACATCGGAGCGGCGATCTGCTGCACGGGCAGGCGGAAGAGCTGGTACGCGCGGTCGTAGAAGCCCAGGGCCTGCGGTCCCCAGAAACGGCCGAGGAGCACGTTGTCGACGTTGGCGCTGATGTAGTTGACGGCCTGGACACCGAACGTGTTGAGGCCGAAGGTCAGCAGCGGGCGCATCGGAGCGCGGTGGGGGAGGCTCGGGACCCAGCGCGAGGTCGAGACGACGATGATGAGCATCGCTGCCGAGATCGTGAGCTGCTGAAGGACGAGTGCCCAGACACCCCCGCCGACCGAGGCGATGACGACGGCCGTCGCGAAGGCCACCGCCTGGGCGCTGACGTCCGCCACGGCCAGCAGTCGGAAGCGGAGGTTGCGGGAGGCGTTGGCGACGAACTGCGTGGTCACCGACTGCAGGACGAAGTTGAGCGAGAGCGCCCGGGCGACGTCCGCCAGCTCCGGACGAGCGTAGAAGGCGGCGATGACCGTCGAGCAGGAGAAGAACACCGCGGCAACCACGAGGCCGACCAGGACGTTCAGCCAGAGGAGATTGCTGCGCTGGTGCTGCGAGATCTCCTTCGCCTGGATGGAGGCGGTCGAGAGCCCGAAGTCGCCGAGCAGCGTCGCGAGGCCCGCGATCGCGACCACCATCGCGAAGAGCCCGAAGTCGTCCGGCGCGAGCAGCCGCGCGAGAACGACAGTGCTGGCGGTCTGGAGGACGAACTTGGACCACTGCCCGAGGAGGGTCACCTTCGCGCCCTTCGCTGCGGCGCTCCCCGTGCTCATGCGACTCCCTGCGGCTCGTTCATCGATTCAGCTCGGAATGCCGGAGGAAGCGGGGGTCTGCGCGGAGGCGAGCGAGCGTCGCCGCTCTCCTCCCCTTCCCGCCTCGTCCTCGACCTCGGCCTGCAGCGACGAGCGCCTCGTACACGGCGCCGTGCAGCGCTCCCACGAGGGAACGCTCGCGCTTGGACAGGTCGGGTCGCTCCCTCTCTCCGTGCCGGCGCGCTCGCTCGAGGCCCGCCTCCAACGCCGCCGGCGACACGGGGCCGTCGAACAGCTCCACCCAGCCGCTCCCGACCTCCGCGGCGAGGGCCCGCGTCGATCCGGTCGCCGGGACCAGGATCGTCTTCCGCGCGCCGAGGGCGAGCAGCGCGGCTCCGGAGTTGTAGAGGTACTTGTACGGCAGGGTGACGAGGTCCGCGCCTGCCAGGAGCTCGTCCAGCTCGGCGTCGTCGATGTGGCCGAGCCGCAGGTGGACGCGACCGTCGGCTCCGACCGCTCTGCGCACCTCGTCGGCGTACTCGGGGACAGCGGCCGCGCCGGCGATGACGAGTTCGCCGTCGGTGAGTGCGCTGAAGGCCGCGATCAGCTCCTCGAGTCCCTTGTAGGGCCGGATCTGCCCGAAGAACAGGATGCGCCGACCCGCTTCACGGGGGCCCGGGACAGAGGCCGACTCCGGATAGGCGCCGTGCAGGACGACGACTCCCCGGTCCAGGTCGTTCTCGTCGGACTCGTTCAGATAGATGCGGACGTCCGTGAGACGGTCCAGCCAGCGCGCGAGGAGAGTCTCGACGGCACTGCCCGATTCGTGCGGTCGGAGGTTGTGCATCGTCACGACGACCGGCGTCCCCGACGCGAGCAGCCGGGCGATGAGCCCGAAGGCGAGGGCGGACTTCAGCCAGCGGCGCGGGCCGCGCGGGGCACGGAAGAGGTACTCCGGCCAGTGCACGTGGAAGACGTCGTAGCGCCCGAGAAGGGCACGTCGCCAGGTGAACGCGACCGGTTCCACCGACGCCGGGAACGAACCGACGAGCAGCTCGATGTAGGGGTTGCTCGAGCCGGAGAAGTCCTTCACGGAGAAGAGCGCCCGGATCATTCGCGTGCTTCTCCTTCGTTCGTCTCTTCGGCGGACCGCCCCGGGCACCACGAGACGACCTGGGAGAGGGCACCACGGCCTGTGATCGGACCGCGACACGCCCGCTTCGGCGACGGAGCGGACGACCTCGGCCGGCGAGGGATGGTCTGACGCTACCAGTCGGGTTTCTCGAGGTCCGTCACCCGCCGCCCCCGTCAGAGTTCGGTGATGACGATCTCCGAGAAGCGAGTCACTCCTGCTGTCACCGATCCGAAGGTGAACCGCAGCCGGAAGTGCGTCGCCCACGCAGGAGCGACCCGGTTCCAGGTCGTCTGCTGATAGGTCTTGCGGAAGGGAGCCTGCGCGTTCGCGCCGGCGAGGTCGAGATTCGACACCGGGCGAGCGCTGCTCCGAGCGACGATCGGGATCCCCGACGAGGACACGCCGGTCACGGCGACGAAGGATTCGGACACGTACATCGTGCCCGTCGACGTGGATCCCGCGATGGTGAAGTCGACGCCGTACAGCAGCCCCGCTGTGACGGGGACGTCGATGGAGACCGCCGGACCGGGACCGCCGGCCACTCGGGTCATCAGCAGCTGGTTGCCGCTGGTGGTCAGCGTCATGGACGGGCTGGTGGTGCGGCTCGTCGCGTCGGCGCCGTTGAGGAACGCGTCGACGGGCGCTGCGAGAGAGAAGTTCCCGTCGACGAGCTTGTTCGCCGCCTTCGAATGCAGAATCGACCCCTGCCCCGAACCGCTGCCGTTCCCGTCCGAGGTGACGTGCTGGCTGATACGGACCTTCGCAGTGCCACCGGCGAGATATCCCGATTTCATCTGCGTATTGAACATCGACAGTTGATGGACCTGGATTCCGCCGCCCCACCCTCCTGCAGTGGTCTCGAAGAGGTAGTTGGCCACCGGGACCTGATGGAAGAAGAGGTGTCCGCCTGAGATCGAGATCTGCGCAGCTGTACTCGACCCGGTGACGAACTGCGAGAGCGTGGAGTTCGCGCCGCTCTCGTTGATCTCGATATGCGGCTGGTGCAGGATCACCCGACCCGCGTCGACCTTCACGGCCTGCACGCAGAAGTCGATAGACGTCGAGACGAAGTGCAGCTCGCCGTTCGGGTTGGCGTTGTAGACGCCGAGGGTGCTGGTGCCGATACCACCGCCGATGAACTTGATGTTCTCGCCGTAGTTGACTCTGCCTGCGGGCATGGAAACGGCCGTCCTGCAGCGGAAGATGTGGAAGTTGTAGAAGCTGATCAGGAACGCATCGTTCTCGAAGGACACGCCGGTCCCGAAGCCCGAGATCTCCAGGCCCCAGAGTCCGAGCCCGCGCGTGGTGGCGGCAGTCGTGCTGTCGGTGTTGAACAGGATTCCGGTGCTGGCCGTCGCGGACGCTCCCGGCCCCAGCAGACGGAGTCCGGTGATCGCCGCCCTGTTGTTGGGGTAGCCGGACGTGGCACTGCCGATCACCGTGAGAGCAGGACCGCTGGTGATGGCGGTCGCATTCAGCGGACCGCAGGTGAACTCGAGCGAGATGTACGAGGAGTCGATCACGAGGGTGCGCGTGATCTTGAAGCTCTTCGAGATCGTCAACGTGACCTCTTGGCGAGCGGCGACGAAATAGTCGATCGCGGCGCGGAGCTTGTCCTCGTCAGTGGTCCCGGCGAATTCGAGGTAGTTGTGGATTCCGTTGACGCGGGTCGCAGGTATAGTCTCGTCCGCGGCTTCCGCGGCGGGTGCGGCGACGACGGCGGCCGCGGCCGCGGCCCCTCCGTAGCGGAGGAACGTGCGGCGGGATCCGGGTCCTGTTTCGAGAGTCGTCGTCATCTCCTCATGCTCGGATCATCCCGCCATCGTCTGTCGACGGCCGCACCCCCCGACCGCGGAGGGAAGCAGAGGAGACTCTGTCGTTTTCCTGGAACGACGACGCGGATCCATGGTTCCGCCCCTAGAAGGGGGGCCCAAGGGGCGGATCCTTCTTCACGAGCGGCCGCTCTCACAGGATTGCAGGACCAGCAGCTTGCCGAACGCCAGCACCTGATAGACCACCGCCAGAGTCCACTCGCTCACCCGCCGCGGCTCGTCGACCGAGCCGACCGAGAACGGTGTGCGCAGGCAGCGAGACGCGATCGTGCGGACCCGGGTCACATGCGGAGTGGAGGTCATCAGTGCCACCGAGGTCCAGTCGTACTCCGAGGAGAGCGTGTTCAGCTCGGAGATCTCACCGCCCGTAGTGAACGGGGAGGGAGTGAAGCAGACGACTCTGACCTCCTCGCCGGCATCGCATTCGGCTCGGGCGAACGAACCGTTCTCCAGGCGCGGAGTCGAGAGCACGAGGGTGACATCCCGGTGCTCCTCGAGCAGAGCGAGCGCACGGCCGACCCTGCGATCAGTAGCAGGACCCAGCACCACGAGCGCATCGGCTCCCCCCACGGGATCGAGAACGGGTCGGACGAAGAGGGGCACCGCCACCGCGGCGAGCAGTGCGACGGCGAGGAGGACGGCGAGCCACGTGCGCCAGAGGATCCGCAGTGAGCGTGCGGCGGATCGATTCGGGACGACTCGTCGGAGGATCGTGCCGACCAGCGCCCCGACCGCCGTGCCCGCGAGAACCGAGAGGAGGCCGTACAGCACGCCACCGACCGACGGCGGAGTGACGATCATCTCGACGGTCGACGCCCCCTCGAGCAGCGCGAGGACTCCGAGTGCGGGGACGAAGGGTCGACGGCTGCTCGCCGCCACCAGCGCGGCTGCCGCCGCTGCAGCCGGTGAGGCGAGAGCGCAGACTGCGATCCCTTCTCCACCCAGGGCGTGGACGAGACCAGTCGGATCATGGGAGCGGGCGATCCGGACGAACTGCCGCGAGGAGTCCGATCCGAAGGGATCGGCACAGACGAGCAGGAGCAGAAAGGCGAGGACCGCCGTGGTCCCGGCGACCCGCAGGCGCCACCGGCTCACCGGAGCCTCCCCGGCCGACCGTGTCACGCCCAGCAGCCCGTTTCCGCGGACGCGAGGCGATCGCGCTCGCGTGCGCGCCTGAGGACGGGAAGGACGGGGAGGTCCGAGAAGAGCGTCACAGGAGCGAACACTACCCAGGGGAAGGGACGAGGAGGACCTGAGCGGTCGGGCTTCCGCCGGATCCTCGCCGGCGGGTGGCACGCCGACAGGAGACGATGCGCAGGACTGCGGGTGGACGGGATCGCGACTCCGCCTCAAGCCCTCCGGGCCGGCCTCCGAGCCCGACGCCCCCGGGACCGCGTCCCCGGCGCCGCCTAGTCGTTGCCGAGGATGACGATGGCGGCAGTGGGGGGAAGCGCGTCCTCGTGATAGCGCTCGATCTCGTCGATGGCGATCGGGTCGGCCTGCTGGAGGAACTGGGTGAGGCGGGTGACCTCCTCGGTCTCGCCGATGGAGTCGGCGGCGCGGCGGAGGGCGTAGAGGGCGAGGAGGAAACCGCGGTTGGGTCCGTGGCGCCACGGGATGGGACCCTGGCCGCGCCAGCCGGCGGATCGCAGGAGGTCCAGACCGCGGTGGTAGCCGACGCGGGCGTAGGCGTAGGAGGGGAGGGCCGCGTCGATGCCCCAGACGCTGTCGGCGAGCAGTGCCCAGGCCAGCGGGGAGCGCGGGTGGGCGGCGGCGAGGGCGGCGAATTCGACGGCTCCCGGGTTCGCGTGCTTCGCGAGGGCCGCGGTGACCGCGGGCTCGTCGGGGAGGAGGGTCGGTTCGGGGCCCAGCAGGTTCTCGCCACTCATGCCTCCCAGGCTATCCCGCTCGGGGCTGTGCGGGTCCGGGGTCCGGCCGTCCGGCGCACGACGGTCGTCCCTCCACAGGGGCGTCAGCGGAGGGAGCCGGGCGGTTCGCCGGTCGTCGCCGTCGTGCGCGGGGGTGCCGCCGATAGCATCGACCCATGGCGACGAACCGCAGTGAAGTCGAGGCCTGGCTCACGGACATGGACGGCGTGCTGGTGCACGAGAACAAGGCGCTCCCCGGCGCGCCCGAGCTGATCCAGGAGTGGACCGATTCGGGCACCCCGTTCCTGGTGCTGACGAACAACTCGATCTTCACGCCGCGGGATCTGGCGGCGCGGCTGCGCGGGTCGGGGCTGCACGTGCCGGAGGAGCGGATCTGGACGAGCGCTCTGGCGACGGCGGACTTCTGCGCGTCGCAGAAGCCGGGCGGGAGCGCGTTCGTGATCGGCGAGGCGGGGATCACCACCGCGCTGCACGAGGCGGGCTTCATCATGACGGAGACGGCGCCGGACTACGTGGTCGTGGGCGAGACCCGCAATTACAGCTTCGAGGCGATCACGAAGGCGATCCGCCTGATCGTCGCGGGTGCGCGCTTCATCGTCACCAATCCCGATGCGACGGGGCCGAGCGCCGAGGGCGTGCTCCCGGCGACGGGGGCAATCGCGGCGCTCATCACGAAGGCGACGGGCAAGGATCCGTACGTCGTCGGCAAGCCGAACCCGATGATGTTCCGCTCGGCGATGAACAAGATCGGCGCGCACAGCGAGAACACCGGGATGATCGGCGACCGGATGGACACCGACATCGTCGCGGGCATCGAGGCGGGCCTGCACACCGTGCTGGTGCTGACGGGGATCAGCGACGAGGCCGAGATCGAGCGCTATCCGTTCCGCCCGGACGAGGTGCTGAGCGGGGTGCACGAGCTCCTGTCGTCGGAGCCGCTGGAGTCGGAGTTCCCGCCGGATTCGGCGGTCTGAGTTTCGGCGGCCCGGCAGCGGGCCGGGCGCCGGTTCCTGATACGGCACCGCGGCTCGCGGGGGTCAGAAGCGGACGTGCTGCAGCACCCAGGCGTGCATCGCGACGGCTGCCGCCGCCGAGGCATTGATCGACCGGGTCGAGCCGAACTGCGTGATCTCGAGCACGGCCTCCGAGGCGGCGATCGCCTCCTCCGAGAGGCCGGGTCCCTCCTGCCCGAACAGCAGGAGGCAGCGCTCGGGGAGCCGGTAGGTCTCGAGCGGCACGCAGCCGGGGACGTTGTCGACGGCGAGGAGGGGCACGTCCGCCTCCGCGGCCCACTGCACGAGGTCGGCCACCGTCTCGTGGTGCTGGACGTGCTGGTAGCGGTCGGTGACCATCGCGCCGCGCTTGTTCCACCGCCGCCGGCCGACGATGTGGACGCCCTCCGCGCCGAACGCGTTCGCGCTGCGGACGATCGAGCCGATGTTCATGTCGTGCTGCCAGTTCTCGATCGCGACGTGGAACGGGTGCCGCGTGCGGTCGAGCTCCGCGACGATCGCGTCCATCCGCCAGTAGCGGAAGCGGTCGACCACGTTGCGCGCGTCGCCGCGCTCCAGCAGCTCCGGGTCGAGGCGGTCGTCCTCGGGCCGCTCGCCCTGCCAGGGGCCGACGCCGTTCGTGGTGAGCTCCACGGAGGCGGTGGGTCCGGTCGCGGGGGTCGCCTCGTTCTCCTGCACGACGAGCGATCCTACTGGGCGCTCCGCGGCTCGGCCGGGTGCACCGGGCCGGTGCCCGGCGGCATCCTCCGAGGCCCGAGCGACGGCGCGCGTCAGGCCGCGGGGGTGCCGGCGAGGGAGCCGGTCAGCTCGCCGCCGCCCGCCCGGTCGACGAAGCAGTAGTAGCTGCGCTCGCCCGCGTCCCACTGCTCCTGGGTGACGGGGAACGCACCGGCGACCTGCACGTCGCCGTAGGTCTCGGCCGCGGCGACGTCCACGACGCCCTGCGCCTGGCAGAGCGAGGAGACGGTGACGGCCAGGGCGTCCTGGCCGGGGAACGCCGCGTCGGTCAGCTCCGCGGTGGAGACGAGCTGGGCGGAGTGGGCCCCCGCGCAGTCCACGACGGTGAACTCCTCCGCCCAGACGGAGTCGAAGGGCTCGACGCACTCGCCGCCGAGGAGCGCGCTCCAGGCCCAGGTGCCGACGGGCAGCGGTCCGACGGTCGGGAGGGTCGCGGTCGGCGTGGGCGAGGGGGTCGGCTCCGCCGTGGGCGTCTCGCTGACGACCGGGACGGCCTGCGGCTCTGCTCGGCCGCCGGCGCTCCCGACGGCGATGCCGATCGCGAAGAGCCCGGCGAGGAGGATCACCGCACCCGCCGCGATCAGGCCGATCAGGAGCCGGCGTCGGCTGAGCGTGCGCCACGCGGGCGCTGCGGCGGGCGCCGAGTCGCGCTCGCGGCTCTCGGGTCGGGACCGGGCGGAGCGGCGCTTCCGCGGCGGAGCGGCGTTGACGTGGGCGGCCGCGGGAGCGGTGCGGAAGGGCGCGGGCTCGGCGCGGTCGGCGGGCTCGGCGGCCGGCTCGAGGTTCCACGAGTAGGCGCCGGCGGTCTCGCGCCACAGCTCCTCGTCGCCGCCGTCCTCGTCGGGCTCGTCCTGCGGAGCGACGACCTGCTCCCACACGGGCGGCTGGTCCCAGTCCCCGCGCGGGTCGGGCCACTCGTAGACGGCGGGCGGAGTCGGCTCGCGCGGAGTCGGCGGGGTCGCGCCGACCGGGCGTCCGTCAGCGGGGTAGAGGGCGCCGGAGCGGTCCGCCGGGTCGACGTCGGTCGAGGATCCGGCATCGGGCTCGTCGTCCGGCCGGTGGGCGCTGCGCAGTCCGGCGGGGGCGGTCGGCAGGTCGGCGGGAGGGTCGGTGTGCGGCAGGACCGGGCGCACGGAGTCCGCCCCGCGGCGATGCACCTCGGTGCGGCCGGCATCGGCGGAGGCGTCGGAGCCGGAGCCGGAGCCGGAGCCGTCGGCATCGTCGTCGAGGAGGGGAGCGAAGAACGCGTCGAAGGCGTCCTCGTCGGACACGTCCGCGTCGGAGGCACTCGTGTCGCGGGCAGTCGTCCCACCGGCACCCGCCTCGCGGACACCCGTCTCGCGGGCACTCGCCTCGCGGGCACCCGCCTCGTGCACTCCCATGGCGCGGGCTCCCGTGTCGGAGACTCCCGTGTCGTCGCCCGGAGAGCTCCGTCCCTCGGCGGAGACGCCGTCGCGGTCGGAGGAGCGCTCCGGCTCCACGACCGTTCCGCGGTCGGCGTCGGCGTCCTGCTCCTCCACCCGAGCGGAGTCGTCCGCGGGTTTCGGGAGGTCGCCGTCGGCCTCCTCGGCGGCGGGCGTCGCGCTCAGCACGGGCTCCCCCGGCCACAGGCCGACCGGAGCGGCAGGGGCACGGCGCGGCGCCGCGTCGGAGTTGCTGTCGCTGTCGCTGTCGCTGTTGCTGTCGCGGTCGCGGTCGCTCGACGACGGTCCGGCCGCGTCGGCGGAGGAGGCCGACTCGCTCGCAACGCTCCGCTCCTCCGCTGACGCGTGGGCCTCGTCGGTTGCGGACTCAGCAGGACCGGACGTCCGCTCCGCGCGCGACTCCTCCACGGGAGGGACGGGGCGGGGCGAGTCGAAGATGCTCTTCAGGCGGCCGCCGCTGAGCTGCTGGAGCAGCCACTCGCTGCTGCCGACGGGACGCTCCGGCTCGGGTCGCTCCGGCTCGGCACGCTCCGGCTCGGCACGCTCCGGCTCGGAGGCCTCCGATCCGGCAGGCTCCGGCTCGCGGCCCTCGGACCCGCGGCGCTCCGGCTCCGGGTGCTCGCCGCCTCCCGGGCCCCCGCCGCGTCCCCCCTCGTCGACCATCAGCTCAGGCCGAGGTCGGCCAGACCGATCGCGGCGAAGTACGGGTAGCCGGCGTCCTCGATGATCTCGCGGGCACCGGTCGCGCGGTCGACGACGACGGCGACTCCTGCGATCTCGGCGCCGACCTTCAGCAGGGCCTCGATCGCCTTCAGCGGCGAGCCGCCGGTGGTGGACGTGTCCTCGACGACGACGACGCGCTTGCCCTCGAGGTCGGGGCCCTCGACCTGCCGGCCGCGGCCGTGGTCCTTGGGCTCCTTGCGCACGACGAACGCGTCGTAGGCGAGACCGCGGGCGGCGCCCTGATGGAGGATCGCGGCGGCGATCGGGTCGGCTCCCATGGTGAGGCCGCCGACGGCGTCGACGCGCTCGAGCGGCGCGATGAGGTCGAGCATGACCTGCCCGATCAGCGGCGCGACCCGGTGGTCGAGGCTCACGCGGCGCAGGTCGACGTAGTACGACGCCTTCTTGCCGCTCGTGAGGGTGAAGTCCCCGTGGAAGACGGCGTCGGAGCCGATGTACTCGATGAGCTGCTGGCGTGCGTCGGTCACGCGCCTACTCTACGGGGCGACCCCTCCCCCGCTCGGGAGCGCGCCCGCTGCGGCGTGCTCGCCCGCCTCGTCGCCTCCTCCGCGGAACTGCGTCATGTAGAGCTCGTAGTAGGCGCCGCGCTGCTTCAGGAGCGCCTCGTGCGCGCCCTGCTCGACGATCCGGCCCGACTCCATCACCAGGATGGTGTCGGCGTCGCGGATCGTGGAGAGCCGGTGCGCGATGACGAACGAGGTCCGGTCGGTGCGCAGCGCGTTCATCGCGTGCTGCACGAGCAGCTCCGTGCGGGTGTCGACCGAGGAGGTGGCCTCGTCGAGGATCAGCAGCGACGGGTTCGCGAGGAACGCGCGCGCGATCGTGATCAGCTGCCGCTCGCCCGCCGAGACGCTGCCGCCGTCGGCGTCCAGCACCGTGTCGTAGCCGTCGGGCAGCTGGCGCACGAAGCGGTCGACCATGGTGGCCTTCGCCGCGTCGACGATCTCCTCGTCGGTCGCGTCCAGGCGCCCGTAGCGGATGTTCTCGCGGATGGTGCCCTGGAAGAGCCACGCGTCCTGCAGCACCATGCCCACGCGCGAGCGCAGATCGCCGCGCGCGAGGCTCGTGATGTCGACGCCGTCGAGCAGGATGCGCCCTCCGGTGAGCTCGTAGAAGCGCATGACCAGGTTGACCAGCGTGGTCTTCCCCGCCCCGGTCGGACCGACGATGGCGACCGTCTGCCCGGGCTGCGCGGAGAAGGTCAGGTCCTCGATCAGCGGCTGCTCCGGGTCGTACGAGAACGAGACGCCCTCGAACTCCACGTGGCCGTCGGTGCGCTGCGGGAGCGACGCGGTCGCCGTCTCCGGCTCCTGCTCCTCGGCGTCGAGCAGCTCGAACGTGCGCTCGGCCGAGGCGACGCCGGACTGCAGCATGTTCGCCATGCTCGCCAGCTGGGTCACCGGCTGGGTGAACTCGCGCGAGTACTGGATGAACGCGGTCGCGTCGCCGAGCGTCAGCTGACCGGAGGCGACCCGCAGGCCGCCGACCACGGCGATGAGCACGTAGGAGAGGTAGGAGACGAAGGTCATCGCGGGCATGATCATGCCCGAGACGAACTGGGCGCCGAACGAGGCGGTGTAGAGGCTGTCGTTGCGGCGGTCGAACTCCTCGAGCATCTCGCGGTCGCGGCCGAAGGCGCGGACGATCTCGAGCCCGGAGAAGGTCTCCTCGATGTGGCCGTTGAGCGCGCCCGTGTTCTTCCACTGGGCGGCGAAGAGCTTCTGGGAGCGGGCGCCGATCACGCCTGCGATCACGCCCGAGAGCGGGATCGAGATCAGCGCGATCAGCGCGAGCTGCCACGAGACGATGAACATCATCGCGGCGATGCCGATGATGGTGAGCACCGACTGCACCAGCTGCGAGAAGGCCTGCTGCAGCGCCGTCTGGATGTTGTCGACGTCGTTCGTGACGCGCGACATCACGTCGCCGCGCTGCCGGGTGTCGAAGAAGCGCAGCGGGAGGCGGTTGAGCTTCGCCTCGATGTCCTGGCGGAGGTCGAAGACCACCCGCATCACGAGGCCGTTGAGGATGTAGCCCTGTGCCCACATGAGCACCGACGCGACGACGTACATCAGCAGCACGATGATGATCAGGCGGCCGAGGACCACGAAGTCGATGCCCGCGCCGGGCACGATGTCGGTCTTGGCCAGCATGTCGGCGAAGGTGCCGTTGCCCGAGGCGCGCTGCTGCTCGATGATCTGCTCGAGCGGGACGCCGGCGGGCAGCTGCGAGCCGATCACGCCGTTGAAGATCGTGTCCATCGCCTGCCCGAGGATCTTGGGCGCGATGACGGTGAGGACGACCGACAGCGAGACCAGGGCGACCACGAGGACCATCCGAGCGCGCTCGGGGCCGAGCAGCGAGAAGAGGCGCTTGGCCGAGGGCCAGAAGTTCTGCGCCTTGCGGGCGGGCGGCCCGTCCCCGAACATGCCGCCGTCACCCTCGCCGGGCTCGAACTCGGGCTCGGGGGACGTCGTCTCCTCGGGGACGGTGGTGTCGCGTGTGCGCGCCATCTCAGGACACTCCTTCGACGCTCAGCTGGGATTCGACGATCTCGCGGTAGGTCGCGTTCGTCTCGAGGAGCTCGTCGTGCGTGCCGCGGCCGACGACGCGGCCCGCGTCGAGCACGACGATCTGGTCGGCGTGGCGGATGGTCGACACCCGCTGGGCCACGATGATCACGGTCGCGTCGGTGGTGGCGTCGGCCAGCGACTCCCGCAGCCGCGCATCGGTCGCGACGTCGAGCGCCGAGAACGAGTCGTCGAACAGGTAGACCCGCGGCTTCGCGACGAGGGCGCGCGCGATGCAGAGCCGCTGGCGCTGCCCGCCGGAGACGTTGGTGCCGCCCTGCGAGACCGGCTCGTCGAGCCCGTGCTCCTTGCTCCGCACGAAGTCCTCGCCCTGGGCGATGCGCAGCGCCTCCCACAGCTCGGCGTCCGTCGCGTCGGGGCGGCCGAAGCGCAGGTTCGAGGCGATCGTCCCCGAGAAGAGGTAGGGGCGCTGGGGCACGAGCCCGATCACCTCGGCGAGCTGCGCCCGGTCGAGGGAGGAGACGGGCACGCCGTCGATCGTGACGCTGCCCTCCTGCGGGTCGAACAAGCGCGGCACGAGGCCGAGCAGGGTCGTCTTGCCGGCGCCGGTGGAGCCGACGACGGCCGTGGTGCGGCCCGGCTCCGCGACGATGTCGATGCCCGAGAGCACGGGGCGCTCGGCGCCCGGGTAGCCGAAGACGACCCCGGAGAACTCGACGCGGCCGCGCGCGGGCGTCGGGACTCCGCCCTGGGGCGTGGTGAGGCTGGTGCGGGCGTCGAGCACCTGCTGGATCCGCTCGGCGCAGACGACCGCGCGCGGGATCATCATCACCATGAAGACGCCCATCATCACGGCGGTGAGGATCTGGAGGAGGTACTGCAGGAACGCGGTGAGCGAGCCCACCTGCATCTGACCTGCGTTGACCCGCTGCCCGCCGAACCACAGCACGGCCGCGGTGGCCAGGTGCAGGATCATCATGATCGCGGGGAACATCAGCACGAAGATGTTGCCGACCTTGATCGACACCTCGGTGATCGCCGCGTTGGCCTTGCGGTACCGCTCGGACTCGAACGGCTCGCGCACGAAGGCGCGCACCACGCGGATGCCCGTGATCTGCTCGCGCAGCACGCTGTTGATCCCGTCGATCCGGTCCTGCATGAGGCGGAACAGCGGCAGCAGCAGGAACACCAGGAAGCCGACCACGACGAACAGCAGCGGCACCGACACCCAGACCAGCCAGGAGAGGCCGGCGTCCTCGCGCAGGGCGAAGACGATGCCGCCGACGCACATGATCGGCGCGGAGACCATGAAGTTGAGGGTCATCAGCACGAGCATCTGCACCTGCTGCACGTCGTTCGTGCCGCGGGTGATCAGGGTGGCCGTGCCGAAGCCGCCGACCTCGAGCCCGCTGAGCGAGTCGACGCGGCGGTAGACGTCGCGGCGCAGGTCGCGGCCGACGGACATGGCGGTGCGGGCGCCGAAGTAGACGGCTCCGATCGCCGCGGCGACCTGCACGACGCAGACGCCGAGCATGGTCATGCCGGTGCCCCAGATGAAGTCGGTGTCGCCGCGGCCGATGCCCTGGTCGATGATCTCGGCGTTGAGGCTCGGCAGGTAGAGCGCGGCGAGCGTCGCGACGAGCTGCAGCACGACGACGGCGGCCACCCAGCGCGCGTAGGGCTTCGCGTAGGCGGAGGCGAGGCGGAGCAGGATCATGGGTCCTCCGGAGGGGCGGAGCAGGAGCGGGAGGGGAGTGGACCGGGCTGGGGAGCGCGGAGCGCCGGGGAGCCCGTCGGGCCCGCACGGCGCGGGCGGCGGCGGCGTCCGGACGGCACAACGAACGGCCGGTCGGGACGGCGCTAGACAACCATCGACCACCGACACCGGTTCCGCAATCCGCCGAGGGGATGACTCCCCCGGCCCGCGGCCGCCGGGACGCGCGGAGGACGCGCAGGAGACGTGTCGGCGGCGGCTCCTACACTTCCAGGATGCGCATCGCCACCTGGAACGTGAACTCCATCCGGGCCCGCACCGGCCGCGTCGTCGACTGGCTCGTGCGCGAGGACGTGGACGTCCTCGCCATGCAGGAGCTCAAGTGCAAGCCCGAGCAGTTCCCGCACGAGGCCTTCGCCGACGCCGGCTACCACGTCGAGATGGTCGGGCTCAGCCAGTGGAACGGCGTCGGCATCGCCTCGCGCCTGCCGATGGACGACGTGCAGATCGGCTTCCCGGGCATGCCCGGCTTCGCGAAGGAGGCGGCGGCCGACGGCTCCTTCCCGCTCGAGGCCCGCGCGATCGGCGCCACGGTCGACGGCGTGCGCGTCTGGAGCCTCTACGTCCCGAACGGCCGCGCGGTCGACGACCCGCACTACCTCTACAAGCTCGAGTGGCTCGCGGCCCTCGAGGCGAGCACCCGCGAGTGGCTGGCCGCCGAGCCCGACCTGCCGCTCGCTCTGGTCGGCGACTGGAACGTCGCGCCGCTCGACAGCGACGTGGGCGACCCGAGCCTCGGCCCCGGATCCACGCACGTCTCGATCCCCGAGCGCGCCGCCTTCGCCGCCTTCGAGGACGCGGGCCTGCGCGACGTCGTCCGCCCGCTCGTGCCCGAGGGCTACACCTACTGGGACTACAAGCAGCTCCGCTTCCCGCGCAACGAGGGGCTGCGGATCGACTTCGTGCTCGGCTCCCCCGCGTTCGGCGAGCTCGTCACCGGCGCCTCGATCCACCGCGACGAGCGCAAGGGCGACGCCCCGAGCGACCACGTCCCGGTGGTGGTCGACCTCGACCTCGAGACGACCCTCGACGACGACCGCCCGATGATCTTCTGAGCATGGCCTCGTCGAAGAAGAAGCGCGCGCGGGCCCAGGCCGCCTCGGCCGGCGCCTCCCGCCCCGCCGCCCGACCCGCGACGGCACGCCCTGCGACCGCCCGCCCCGCGACCGCCCGTCCCGGAGCCGCGCACGACGAGTTCCGGTCCGACGCCTACCGCTCGGTGGGCGAGATCATCGCCGCCGGGAAGCCGCGCCGGCGCCGCTGGGACCTCGTGCTCTCGATCCTCGGCTGCCTCGCCCTCGGCCTGCTGACGATCGTGCTCGGCTACCTCGCCGCGATCCTCTCGGTCTTCCCCGCGCAGTGCGAGGGCCAGAACTTCGCCTGCGACTTCGACCGGATCGACTGGGGCGTCTCGATCGCGCTGATCGGGCCGCCCGCGCTGACGCTGATCGCCGTGGCCGTGACGGTCGTGCGCTACCTCGTGGGCCGTCGCGCGTTCCTCGTGCCGGTCATCGGGTTCGTGCTCTGCATCGCCACCGCGTTCCTCGCCTCCTCGCTCGTGACGAGCTCGATCCCCGGGTCGGCGCTGGTCTAGCACCGACCCGGGGGGCGCGTCAGCGGTCGGCGCGGTCGGCGCTGGTCCAGCACCGACCCGGGGGCGCGTCAGCGGTCGGCGCGGTCAGCGCTGGTCCAGCACCGACCCGGGGCGCCGACCGCCGGCGCGGTCAGCCGCAGGCGGGCTCGTCGTTCAGCGTGACCGCGGTGGGGTTGATCATCGGGGTCACCCGCACGGTCTGGTCGCCGAAGCCGGAGGCGTCGCCGGCGCTGAACTGCACGTCGAACGTCTCGGACTGGCCGGGCGAGAGCTGCACGGCGACCTTCGAGACGGGACGGCCGAGGTCGTCGAGGCTCTCGGGTCCGTAGCCCGTGCCGTCGGCCCAGGCCGCGCTCGACACCGTGGTCCCGGGAGGGCCGTAGACGTAGATGTTGGTGACGAAGTCGCCCAGGGGGTACGCACCGCGCCCGCCGGCCGCGGCGACGTAGCCGGGCAGCGTCCGAGCGACCGCCTTCGAGATCGTGTTGGTCACGGTGACGGAGGTGGTGAAGACCGCGCCCGAGGCGGCGCACCGGCCCGCGCTCGACTGCGTGACCGCCGTGCTCAGGTAGTAGTCCATCTTCGAGCCGCCCGAGGCGTCCTGGAAGAACACTCCGGTGGTCGTGCCGTCGGTCGTCGTCTGCGGCAGGACCCCCGCGATCGGCGTGGGCGCGAGGAGCGCCTGCTCGTCGGCGTCGGAGCTGTAGGCGAGGATGCGGCTCTCGTCGACCGCCTTCACGATCGCCGGGAGCATCTTCGTCGGCTCCATCTCCCCGCCGAGGATCTTGCCCAGGACCGTCGCGCTCGCCTCCGAGAAGAACTCGTCGGTGCGCTCGGCCACGACCGACTCCGGGTAGCGGAAGTAGACCTCGTTGAGCAGGGTCGAGACGGTGTTCTCGCTCGTGAGGACCGTGCCGTCGGTGAGGGTCACGGGCCCGGTCGAGCCGAGGAGGTAGGAGAGGGCGACGGGGTCGATCGCGAGGACGCCGTCGATCCTCTGCTCGGGGAACTTTTGCGCCCAGAACTGCGAGGCGATCGAGGCGGCCGTCGGGAAGTCGGGGCGGCTGGTCGAGACGTTGAAGGTCGTCGCCATGTTCTCGCCGATGGTGTCGAGCGCGCTCTGGTCGACGGTGACGGGCGCCAGACCGCGGAAGTCGCCGCTGCCCAGCTGACGGCCGATCGATATCGCGCCGCCGTCGACGTCGAGCTGCATCACCGACGACGCGCCGCCGCCCAGAGCCTGCGACTCCGCCAGGTTCTGGAACATCACCAGGTAGTGGCGCGGACCGGACGCTCCGAGGGAGTCGGGGAGGATCGCGGTGAGCGGCTCGACCTGCTCCATCGCCGCGGTCGCGGTCGCCAGCTGCGGAGTGAAGGAGTCGAGGGCCGAGGCGACCTGCGGCACCAGCGGGCCGCGGTCGATGCCCTCGACGCGGGTCTGCGCCGCGTCGACGACCTCCTTGGCGACAGTGATCTTCTGCGACAGCTCGGTGATCGCCGCGAGGTCTACCCTGCCGTCGACGGGCTTGAGGATGTCGAGCGAGGTCGTGGAGAGCGGCGTGACGATCCGGCCGGAGACGTCGTCGGCGATCTCGGTCGCGGCGCGGACCGCGGACAGGTTCGGCCCGAGGACGGGCACCACCTCCATCACCCGCCACACCGGGTCCTCGGTCTCGTCGCGCGCCTCGCCGGTGAGGGTCGCGATCCGGCCCGCGGTCTCCTCCGCCCCGGAGGTGTCGAACGTCGTCAGCCTGTCCGTCACCTGCGACACCAGCGGGATCGCCTCGGTCAGCTTGTCGCGGACGGTCATCGCCTTGTCGTAGGTGCGCACGCCGAGGAGCACCGCGACGACGGCGCCGATCAGCAGGACCAGGAGGACGATCAGCGTGATCCAGAGGCCGCGACGGCGGCGCGGCCTGCCGCGGGCGGAGCGGTCGGCGGACGTGGTGGTGCTCATTCGAGAGAGCCTAAGCGACGGTCGGCGGAGTGCGACCGGGCCCGCGCCACCGGCCCCGTCCCAGGACGAGGGACACGCGACGCGGATGCGCGGGCCGTCCGGCGCCTCCGCCGGGCCCGAGCGGGAGCCGGGGATGCTGCTCCGCTCAGCCCAGCAGGAGGGACACCCCGATGAGCACGGGCACCGCGGCGACCGTGGTCACGAGGGCCGTGTCGCGGGCGACGGCGACGCCCCGGTCGTAGCGCGAGGCGAAGGTGAAGATGTTCTGCGCGGTCGGCAGCGCGGCGGTCACCGTCACCACGAAGAGGTGCTCGGAGTCGAGGTGGAACGCGAAGCGCCCCAGCAGCAGCGCGACCGCCGGCATCACCAGCGACTTGAGCACGGAGGCGACGACCACCTCGACCCGCGCCGGCCCCGCCTCCAGCGGCCGCTGCCCGCGCAGCGACATCCCGAAGGCGATCAGCACCAGCGGGATCGACGCGTTGCCGATGATCGAGAACGGCTGCAGCACGGGCGCGGGCAGCTCGACGCCGGTGAGGGCGACGACGAGGCCGAGGGCGGAGGCGATGATCATCGGATTCCGCAGCGGCTGCGTGAGGATCGCGCCGACCGAGGTCCGCCCGCTCGTCGAGACGTCGAGCAGCGTCAGGATCGTCGGCGCGAGGACGATCAGCTGCAGGAGGAGCGTCGGGGCCACCCACTGCGGATCGCCCAGCACGTAGATGGCGACCGGCAGCCCGATGTTGTTGGCGTTGACGTAGGAGGAGGCCGCGGTCCCGATCACCGTCTCCGGCAGCGGGCGGGGGAAGAGCAGCCGCGAGGCCAGCACGTAGAGCAGGGCGACGGTCAGCACCGTCAGGAGCGAGACGAGCAGGAACGAGGAGAAGAGGACGGAGACGTCGGCCCGCGACAGCACGGTGAACAGCAGCGCCGGCGTCGTGACGAAGAAGGCGATCCGCGACAGGATCAGCCGGCTCTCGGGCGGGACGATCCGGAACCGCGCGATCAGGTAGCCGACCGCGATGACGACCCCGATGATCGAGAAGCCGGTGAGCACGCCCTCCACGCCGCCGCCTCCCCGCCGCGGCCCGTCCGCTGTCGCGCCTCCACCCTAGGCAGTGGCCGGGCGTTGCAGCGCCGGCGGGACGCGCCTACGGTGTGCGGCATGCCGCATCTCGAGGTCCCCGGCGCGAGCCTCTACTGGGAGGCGGACGGCCACGCCTCCGCGCCCGCCCTGCTGCTCGTGCACGCGGGCATCGCCGACCTGCGGATGTGGGACCCGCTCGTCCCCGACCTCTCGCGCGACCGGCTGGTGGTCCGCTACGACGTCCGCGGCGCGGGCGGAACGAGCACGGAGGACGTGGAGTACGACCCGCGCCGGGACGCCCTGGACGTGCTCGACCACCTCGGGGTCGAGCGCGCGGTGGTCGTCGGCTGCTCGCGGGGCGGGACGCTCGCGCTCGACCTGGCGCTCGAGCATCCGGAGCGGGTGACCGGCCTGGTCGTGATCGCGCCGGGCCTGGCGGGCTTCGACTACCCCGCGCTGACGGCGGAGGAGGAGCGGCGCTTCGGGGAGGTCGAGGCGCTGGAGCTCGCGGGCGAGCGGGAGGCCGCGGCGATCGTCGAGGCGGAGCTCTGGGCCGTGGGTCCCGACCGCTCCGCGGACGACGTGGCTCCGGAGTTCCTCGCGCGGGTCCGGGAGCTCGCGCTCACGGGCGTCGGCCACGAGGCGGAGGCCCCCCGCCCGATCGATCCCTCCGGGCCGGCGGGCGAGCGGCTCGGGGAGATCGCCGCGCCGACCCTCGTCGTGGCGGGCGCGCACGACCTCTCCGAGTCGCTGCCGGTCTGCGAGCACCTCGCCGCCGAGGTGGGCGGTGCCGAGCTGCACGTGCTCGAGGACGCGGCGCACCTGCCCGGCCTCGAGCACCCCGAGGAGTTCCTCGCGGTGCTGCGGCCGTGGCTGGAGCGCCACGGGATCTGATCAGGCCACGGCGGCCAGGTCGAACGCCCAGTCCACGTAGAGCTCCGGCGGTTCGCCCTGCTCGACGAGGTCGATCCGGTCGAAGCCGGCCTCGACGCAGGTCGCGCCCGCGTCCAGGTCGCTCTCCGCCACGAAGGCGTGCACGAAGCGGGGCACGGGGAACGCCGCCGCCTCCTCGAGCAGCATCCGCACGGAGGCCGCGGTGATGCCGCGGGCGTGCGGAGCGATGCTCCACGCCGCCTCGTAGGCGACGACGCCGCGCGAGCAGCCGTACCAATAGCCGATGGAGCCGACGGAGAGTCCGTCCAGCTCGACCACGTAGAAGAACGCGTCGCCGTCCGCCCAACCGCGCAGGTAGCGGTCGTGGCGCACGAGGATCTCGCTCTCGCTCTCGAGTCCGCCGCCCGCGTGCGCGAGGGTGTCGCGCAGGACGGAGGCGTCCGCCTGCGGCCAGGGGAGCAGGCGGAGGTTCTCGGGGTGGTGGTCGATGCTGGCTGTTCTCTGGTCGCTTCCGGGTTCGGGTCCCGTCACGCGCTCCGATCCTCTCTCTCAGGATGGCTCGCCGATCGAGCGCGCCGCCAGGGTGTTCGGCGCGCCTGTCCGATCGGATGTCTCCGCACTCGGGATGCGGACACGGTGTCGCCCCATTTTCGACCCGATCAGGGGAGGGAAACGGAAGCGGTGAGGAATCTAGCCCCGGACGGGGGGTGGCACCTGCACAACACCTGGGCAGCCGCTGACCGCGGGGCCTCCGAGGGGCGGCGGAGACGTGCGCCCGCCCCCGCGAGATCGCCGCTTCGCTCCGCTGAGACGCAAGAAAAGCGCGCGCACGAGCCCATACGCTCGGAGTCGGAGCGCGTTCCGCTCCTGCAGCCCCGTATCACCAGCGTGAGGAGGATCACCATGTCGCAAGCCGTGCAGAGCACCGTCGTCGGAGAACCCGAGGTCGTCGAGGACCGCGTGGAGGACTCCGCCGCCTGGCTCGACCTGAAGGCGGCCGCCGCCGCGCTGCAGCCGCTCCAGTCCCAGGACGGCTCGCTCGCCGATCCCGAGCGGCTCGAGGAGGCGCGCACCCTCGTCGAGCGGATCGTCGCCGGCGTCCGCACCCTCGCCCCCGCGTTCCCGCACGACGCCGCGTACCTCGACGCGCTGGTCGTCGACCTCGAGCGCTGGAGCGCCGGCGGACTCGGCCTGCCCGACTTCCTCGACTCGCTCACCGCGTTCCAGCCGCAGCTCGAGCGCGTCGACGGCCGCCGCCACCTCGTCGTCTTCCCCATGTACACCCAGAACGGCAGCCGCGACCGCCACGTCGAGGCCGTCCTCGTCGAGGTCGTCTGGCCGCGGTTCGTCGCCGAGCTGGAGGCCGGGGACTACTCCAACGCCCTCTTCGTGCCCGTGCGCTTCGTCGACTTCACCGCCGGCTACGACACCGACAGCGCTGTGCTGTTCCCCGAGACGGTCGCGATGCGCTCCGTCCCGTCCTTCACCTGGGGCGCGATCTTCGCCGACCGCGAGGCGGCCCGGTTCCGCCGCGTCGTCACGGAGGCGGCCCGGATCACCCGTCTCGAGCTCCCGGAGGACGCGCAGCGCCTGCTGGCCGACCAGCGCCTGGCGGAGGAGTCCTTCGTGATGTGGGACCTCATCCACGACCGCACCCACATGCGCGGCGACCTGCCGTTCGACCCGTTCATGATCAAGCAGCGGATGCCCTTCTTCCTCTACTCGCTGGAGGAGCTGCGGTGCGACCTCACCGCCTTCCGCGAGGCCGTCGCCATCGAGCGCCGCCTCGGCGCGCTCGACCGCCGCGACGACGAGGAGGAGGCGCTGGCCGAGCGCTCGCGCTTCGTGCAGTACGCGATCCTGTTCGACCGGCTCTTCCGCTTCCCGCTCACCGGGTCGCGGGTGCGCAACTACGACGGCCTCGGCGGCCAGCTGCTCTTCGCCTGGCTGCACCAGCACGGCGTCCTGCACTGGACCGACACCCGGCTGGCGTTCGAGTGGGACGGCGTCGCCGACGTGGTCGTCGCCCTCTCGGACGCGATCGACGAGCTCTACTGGCGATCGATCGACCGGCCGAAGACGGCGCACTGGCTGGCCGCGCACGAGCTGATCGCGGCCACTCTCGCTCCGCACCCCGCCTCCGCCTGGGCCCGCGGGCTCCCGGACGAGGTGCTGCTCGGCGCCCCGCGCGGGCTCACCGACGCGGTGCTGGACGACGAGTTCCCGCTGTCGATGTTCTACGAGGCCCTCGGGAAGAAGATGGGCGACGTCATCGCCTCGACCCGGGGCATCACCGGCCGGGACTGACGTCGCGCCCGGGAGGTGGCGGGGTGCGCTCCTCCGCCTCCCGGGGCCCCGTCCGACCGGCGTCGGTTAGCGTGGGGCGCATGCCCTCAGGTGACGGAGCCGCGGACCCGCTCGACGCGGGCTGGATCCGGCGAGCGCCGAGCCGGGCCGGATACGTGCGCGATGCGGTCACCGCGGGGATCCTGCTGGTGGCGACGGTCGTCTCCGTCGCGCTGTACTCCTCGGCGGGATTCCCGGACGCGGCGCACCCCGTCGTCAGCGCCCACTGGGCCGTCCTGATGACCCTTCCCCTCGCGCTGCGCCGCCGGTTCCCCGCGAGCGTGGCGGCCGGGCTCTCCGTCGTCTACGCGCTCGGGATCGTGCTCCAGGTGCCGGAGTCGCTCTTCGGCCAGATCTGCCTGTTCCTCGCGCTCTACACGGTCGGCGCGTGGGGCCGGAACCGGCGCACGGCGCTCGTCGTCCGAGTGGCGATCGCGGTCGGGATGCTGGGCTGGCTGCTCACCACCCTCGCCACGGGCGAGTACTTCGGCAGCTCCGTGCCGGTCGACGACTCCCCCGGCCTGCTCTCGCCCTACGCGGCGGAGTCGGCCCTCGCGGTCGTGTCGAACCTGCTCTACTTCGGCAGCGCCTACGTCTTCGGCGAGGCGTCGTGGCAGTCGGCCCGCCGGCTGGAGGCGCTCGAGACGCGCACGGCCGAGCTCGACGACGAGCGGGAGCGCTCCTCGCGGCAGGCCGTGTCCTCCGAGCGGCTGCGGATCGCGCGCGAGCTGCACGACGTGGTCGCGCACCACGTCAGCGTGATGGGCGTGCAGGCGGGAGCGGCGCGGCGGGTGCTGGCCCGGGATCCGGAGCGGGCGGCGGCCTCGCTCAGCGCCATCGAGGGCGACGCGCGCTCGGCGATCGAGGAGCTGCACCGCATCCTGGTCGCGCTGCGCGCCGAGGACGCGGTCCCGAATCCGCTCACCGACGCCGCGTCCACCCGCGGGGTGGCCCAGCTCGAGGAGCTGGTCGCGGCGTCCAGCGGGTCGGGCCTGCCCACCGTGTTCCTCACCCTCGGCACGCCCCGCGAGATCCCCGCGACGGTGGGGCTCAGCCTCTACCGCATCGCGCAGGAGTCGCTCACGAACGTCCGCAAGCACGCGGGGCGCGCCGCGCACGCCGAGGTGCGCCTCCGCTACGCCCCCGACGCGGTCGAGCTCGAGATCGCCGACGACGGCGGGTCCGGCCCGCACCCGAGCGCTCCCGCCTCCTGCGGACTGGGGCACACCGGCATGAGCGAGCGCGCGGCCTCGGTCGGCGGCTGGATCGAGATGGGGCCGAGGGGCGGAGGCTACCTCGTGCACGCCCGGGTGCCGCTGTCCCCCGTCCGGGCGAGCGTGCCGGACGCCGACGACCCGGTACCGTCGTCGGAGACGTCGCGGGGGCGTCAGGAGCGAGCGAGCGGGGGCCGCCCATGACCGAGCACGTGCGCGTGCTGCTCGTCGACGACCAGGAGCTCGTCCGCGTGGGCTTCCGCATCATCCTCGAGTCGGAGCCGGGGATCGAGGTGGTCGGCGAGGCCCGCACCGGGCTCGAGGCCCTGCAGCGCGCCTCCGAGCTGCGCCCCGACGTGATCTGCATGGACGTGCAGATGCCCGGCCTCGACGGCCTGGCCGCGACCCGCGAGATCGTGGCCGACCCGCGCCTGTGCTCGCGGGCGCTCATCCTCACCACCTTCGACCGCGACGACTACCTCTTCGAGGCGCTCTCGGCCGGCGCCAGCGGGTTCCTGCTCAAGAACGCGTCGCCGGAGGAGCTGGTCGAGGCCGTGCAGGTGGTCGCCCGCGGCGACGCGATGCTCGCCCCCGACGTCACCCGGCGCGTGATCGAGCGGTTCGCGTCCGTGCCCGAGCGCACGCCGGCCGCCGCCGACCACTCCGGAGTGGCCGATCTGACGGACCGCGAGCGGGAGGTGCTCGTGCACCTGGCGCGGGGCTGGTCGAACGCCGAGATCGCGGCCGAGCTGTTCGTGGGCGAGGCGACCGTGAAGACGCACGTCTCGAAGATCCTGATGAAGCTCGGCGTGCGCGACCGGATCCAGGCGGTCGTGTTCGCCTACGAGCACGGGATCGCGGTACCGGGGCGCCCCTGAGCGGTCGGCCGGGCGGTCAGCGCCGGGACTGGCTCGAGGCCGGGCGCGGCGGGGTGCGGCGGACGAACTCCATCCGGATCTCCGGCACGATCTTCCGGTCGAGCACGACCGTCATGTAGCGGCCGTCGACGCGGGCGCCGATCGCGACCACGTCCGGATCGGTGTCCACGCGGTAGCCGCGCAGCGCCTCCCCGTCCACGATCACCGGGACGCCCCGCACGACGTCCTCGTCGCGGAGGGCGGCGGCGACCACCGGCATCCCGCCGCGGCGGCTGCGCACGCGGCCCGGGAAGGTGTTGCGGAGCACGTCGCCCATGTGGGCCGCGAGGCGGGACTCCAGGGGCCGGCTGCGCTCGGCGGGGATCGGCACGGAGGTGCGGACCGCCTCCCAGAGCACCGGGTACCGCATCCGCGTCACCTGGTCGACCATCCACGGCGGCAGGTGGTCGTTCTCGGCGCGCTCGATCGCGCGCTTCTGCTCGGGGGTCAGCGGGACGTGGTTGACGGGGTCGGCGCGGTTGCGCGGGTTCTTGTAGAACGAGTACGAGAGCGAGATCTCGACGAAGCGGCCGAGCGCCATCGTCTGCGCCGCGGCGAACTCCTCCAGCCTCGGCTGGGGCGCGAACGCGAGGACGGGATCGCCGAAGCGAGCCGCGATCTCGTCCACCCCGGGAGGGGCGGGCATGTCGCGGACAGCTCCCGTCGTGTCCATGCGCATACGTCAAGAGTGGCCTGCCTCCCAGCCGATACCAACTTCTTGACGGAGATCGGCTTTCGGGTCGTCGTCCTTTCACCTGCCCGAAACATGCGGGAGGCAGGAGGGGTGTCTCGGCGGGCGCCTCCGGGGCTCCTCCGGGCGGCGGGCTGCGAAGATGGAGGGATGAGCGCTCTGCACGATCCCGACGTCCGCGGCTTCGCCTCCGACAACTACTCCGGAGTGCACGACGAGGTCCTCGCCGCGATCGCCGCGGCCAACGGAGCGCACCAGATCGCCTACGGCGAGGACGTCTACACCGAGCGCCTGCAGGAGGCGTTCCGCCGCGAGTTCGGCGAGCAGGCCCAGGCCTTCCCCGTCTTCAACGGCACGGGCGCCAACGTCACCGGCCTGCAGTCGATGCTGCCCCGGTGGGGCGCCGTCGTCTCGGCGGGCACCGCGCACATCACCTCCGACGAGGGCGGAGCGCCCGAGAAGGTCGGCGGGATCAAGATCCTCACGGTCCCCACGCCCGACGGCAAGCTGACCCCGGCGCTGGTCGACCAGGAGGCGTGGGGCTTCGGCGACGAGCACCGCGCCCAGCCGCTCGTGGTCTCGATCACCCAGTCCTCCGAGCTCGGCACCGTCTACACACCCGAGGAGGTGCGCGCGCTCGCCGACCACGCGCACGGCCTCGGCATGCGGCTGCACATGGACGGGGCGCGCATCGCGAACGCCGCGGCCGCCCTCGGCCTGCCCCTGCGCTCCTTCACGACCGACGCGGGCGTCGACGTGCTCTCGTTCGGCGGGACCAAGAACGGCATCCTGCTCGGCGAGGCGATCGTCGTGCTCGACTCGGCGGCCTCGACCGGGCTGACCTTCCTCCGCAAGACCAACATGCAGCTGTCCTCCAAGATGCGCTTCATCTCGGCGCAGCTGCTCGCCCTGCTCGGCGACGGCGGCGAGGAGGAGCCCCTGTGGCTCCGCTCGGCCCGGCACGCGAACGCCATGGCGGCGCGCCTGCGCTCGGGGCTCGAGGAGGCGATCGCCGCCGGCCGGATCACCGGGCTCGAGTTCACGCAGCAGACCCAGGCCAACGCGGTGTTCGCGACGCTGCCGCCCGGAGTCGCGGACCGGCTCCGCGCCGCCTACCGCTTCTACGACTGGAACCCGGCGACCGGCGAGGTCCGCTGGGTCTGCTCCTTCGACACGACGGAGGACGACATCGACGCGTTCACGGCCGCGATCGAGCGCGAGCTGGCCGCGTGAGGGCCCGCCTCCCGCGCCTGGCGACGGTCGGCGCCGCGCTCGCCGTTCTCGTCGCGCTGACGGGCTGCACGTCGGCCGAACGCTCGGACGTCGCGGCCACCCCGTCGGCGTCCGAGACCGCCGCTCCGACTCCCTCCGCGACTCCGACGCCCTCGCCCACGCCCACGGCCTCGACCCGCCTGGGCTGTGACTCCCTCCTCCCCGCCACGCGGGCGGCCTCGGCGCTGGGGGTCTCCCGCAGCGCTCTCGAGGGCAGCCGCGAGGTGACGACGCGCTCCTCGGGCGAGCTGATCCGCGAGGCCGCGGAGGAGAACGGCGGAGTGCTCCGCTGCGCCTGGTACGACGAGGACGCCTCGATCACCGCGGCCGCGGTCGACGACGCCGCCGAGGCCTTCGCCGGCCGTCCGGGCCCGCGCCTCGAGACCGCCGTCGAGGCCTACGGCTCCTGCACCGACGGCAGCTGCGACCTGGACCTGCTCGCCGGCGCCACCTGGGTGACGCTGCAGCTGCGCGGCGCCCCCGCGGCCGTCGACCTCGCCGCGCTGGCGACCGGCACCGCCTCCGCCGCGCTCGGCACCCTCGACGAGCCGGTCACCGCGACGGCGCCCGTCTGCACCGAGGTCCTGACGGCCGAGCAGCTGTCCGGTGCCGCCGGTCTCGCGCAGGCGACCGCGGGGACGGGGACCGGGACGCCGACCACCGCGTCGGCCGCTGCCGCCGCCCGGGCCGGGTACGCCTCCTGCAGCTGGAGCGACGCCTCCAGCGCCGCCTACTCGGGCGTGACGGTCGACGCGCTCCCGAACGGCGACGACGGCTGGCGGAACCTCTCGCTGACCTCGGGCCTGGCGATCCCGCTCGAGCCGCTCGACGGCTTCGGCGAGAAGGCCCTCACCGGCTGCGCGGCGGGCGTCTGCGAGATCGACGCGCTCGCCGACGACGTGTGGTGGCGCGTGACCGTCACCGGCGACGCGGCGAAGGCCGAGGCCGTCGCCCGCGCCGTGCTCGCGAACGCCTGACCCGGGCACCCCGCTCCTCCTCCGCGAGCGGGTCAGCGCCAGTACTCGTACCAGGACGACTCGCGGCAACCGAGGGACGCGTAGAGGCGGCGGGCGCCGGCGTTCTCGGCGAGCACCTGGAGCCAGAAGCGCGCGACGCCCCGGCCGGACGCGTCCTCGAGGAGGGCGCGGATCACGGCGGAGGCGAGCCCGCGGCGCCGGGCGTCCGGCCGGGTCGCCAGCGCGAAGAGGCCGCCCCAGAGCTCGCCGTCCGGCGCCGTGACGAGCGCGAGGCGGCCGGTCGCGGCCGGGCCGTCCCCGTCGACGGCGAGAGCGTAGGAGGAGGGGCAGCCCGCGAGGATGCGCTCGGCGACTGCGCGCTCCTCCGCTCCCCCGCGACCGTCCACCGACCACCAGAGGGCGAGCCAGTCCTCGTCGGGAGCCGGGGAGAGGCGGACGCCTGGCCGCGGCGCGGACCTCGGCGGCACTGGCCTCGACGGCGCGGACCCCGACGTCGTGGACAGGGCGGCGAGCGCCTCCTGCACCGAACCCGTCAGCACGAGCGTCCGGTCGATCGGCGCGGCGCCCCGCTCGGCGAGCAGCCCGGTCAGACCGGCGGGGCTCGGCGGCCCGATCTGCACGAGGGGCGCGATCCCGTGCTCGCGGGCGAACGCCTCCGCCGCGTCGAGCGCCGCCTCCTGGTCGACGACGTCGCCGGACGCGAGCACCGAGTTCGCGCGCTTGGTGACTCCTGCGGAGGCGCGCAGCTCCCACGCGCCGAGGGGGCGCCGCACGAGCGCGGGCCAGGCGTCGGCGGCGAGGCGGTCGAGCAGGCGCGGATCCATCGGGCCACGGTAGCGGGAGCGGCGCCGGAGCCCTGTGGACGCCCCCGGAAACGGCTCCGGCCCGCAGGATCCGCCGCGGACGAGCCGAGCGGGATCCTGCGGGCCGGAGGCCGTGGAGGGACGAGCCCTACATGTTGATCATGTGCCCCTTGAGGCCGTGGAAGCCCTCCTGCAGCGCCTCTGACAGCGTCGGGTGGGTGTGCACGTTCCGGGCCAGCTCGGTCGCGGTGAGGTCCCACTTCTGGGCGAGCGTGAGCTCGGGGAGCAGCTCCGAGACGTCCGGGCCGATCATGTGGGCGCCGAGGAGCTCGCCGTACTTCTTGCTCGCGATGAGCTTCACGAAGCCGGTGGGCTCGCCGAGGCCGTGGGCCTTGCCGTTCGCCATGAAGGGGAAGGTCGAGACGGTGATCTCGTGTCCCTCGTCCTTCGCCTGCTTCTCGGTGAGGCCGAAGGAGGCGATCTGCGGCTGGCAGAACGTCGCGCGCGGCATCATCCGGTAGTCGCCCAGGGTCTGGGTCTCGGCACCGGCGAGGGTCTCGGCGGCGACGACGCCCTGCGCCTCCGCGACGTGCGCGAGCTGGAGCTTCGCGGTGACGTCGCCGATGGCGTAGATGTGCGGCACGTTGGTGCGCATGTGGTCGTCGATCGCGATCGCGCCGCGCTCGGTGAGCTCGACGCCCGTCTTCTCGAGGCCGAAGCCCTCGGTGCGGGGGACCCAGCCGATCGACATGAGCACCTTGTCGACCTCGAGGGTCGACTGCGTGCCGTCCTTCGCGGTGTAGGTGACCGTGACGTAGCCGTCCTTGTCGACGACCGACTCGACCTTGGTCGAGGTCAGGATCTCGACGCCGAGCTTCTTGTACTGCTTCTGGATCTCCTTGGAGACGTCCGGGTCCTCGTTGGGGAGGGCGCGGTCCATGAACTCGATGATCGTCACGTCGACGCCGTAGTTCTTGAGGACGTAGGCGAACTCCATGCCGATCGCGCCCGCGCCCACGATGGCCATCGTGTCGGGGAGCTCGCGGGTCATGATCTGGGTCTCGTAGGTGACGACGTTCTCGGAGAGCTCGACGCCGGGCAGGAGGCGGACGCTCGCGCCGGTCGCGATGATCGCGTCGTCGAAGGTCAGCGACTCCGTGCCGCCCTTGCTCAGCTGCACGTCGAGGCCCTGCGGGCCGGTGAAGGAGCCGACGCCGTCGAACTCGGCGATCTTGTTCTTCTTCATCAGGAAGTGGACGCCCTTGGTGCGGCCGTCCGCGACCGAGCGGCTGCGGTCGAACGCCGCGCCGAAGTCGAACGAGACGTCGCCCGAGATGCCGAACTGCTTCGCCTGGGTGTGGAAGAGGTGGGCGAGCTCCGCGTTGCGCAGCAGCGCCTTGGACGGGATGCAGCCGACGTTGAGGCAGACACCGCCCCAGTACTGCTTCTCGACGACGGCGACGGACTTGCCGAGCTGGGCGGCGCGGATCGCGGCCACGTATCCGCCGGGGCCTGCCCCCAGGACGACGACGTCGAAGTGCTGGGCCATGGATGATCCTCCAGAGTCGTGGATGGTGGTGCGCGGGGTGACCACGCCGTCTCCCACCGTACCGTTCCGGGGCTCGGAGGCGGCCCGCTCCTCCGTGGGCGAACGCGCGCGCGGGCGCCTGCCGTGCACGCGCGGGAATGCCCGCGGGGCGGGGACGGTTGGGCTCCACGGGCGACGGAGCCCCTCCCCCAGTCCCCCGCACGGAAGAAGCCCCGCGATGTCCGCCACCGCCTCCCGCACCGCCAGCACCAGCGCCCCGATCCTCGACGTCCTCGCGGAGCGCTGGAGCCCCCGCTCCTACGACGCGTCCGCGACCGTCTCCGACGAGACCCTCGCGTCCCTCCTCGAGGCCGCGCGCTGGTCCCCGTCCGCCAGCAACTCGCAGCCGTGGCGCTTCATCGTCGCCCGCCGCGGAACCGACGGGTTCGACCGCATCGTCTCGACGCTCGCCGGCTTCAACGGCGCCTGGGCCGGCTCCGCCGCCGTCCTGGTCGTCGCGCTGGCCGAGACCGTCGACTCCGAGGGGAAGCCGCGCCCCTGGGCCGTCTACGACCTCGGCCAGTCGATCGCCCACCTCAGCGTCCAGGCGCACCACGAGGGCCTGCACGTGCACCAGATGGCCGGCTTCGACAAGGACGCCGTCCGCGCCGCGTTCAGCGTCGACGAGCGCTTCGACCCGGTGACGATCGCCGCGGTGGGAGTCGCGGCCGACGCCGACGCGCTGGCGAACGAGACCCTCCGCGAGCGCGAGACCGCGCCGCGCACCCGCCTGCCCCTCGAGGAGCTCGTGCTCGTCCAGGCCTAGCCCTCCGGCGGAAGGCCTCCCCCGTCCGCGGACCGGGGAGGCCTTCCGCGTCCCACCCCCTGTGTTACTCCCCGTGTCGGTCCCCGCTGTGCCGCCGGGAGCCTCTCCGTACGATCGGACGATCCGCCCGCCCGTCCCGCTGCCCGGAGAGACATGCCCGCCACCCCCGCCGCCCGCACGAGCCTGGCCTTCGACGCCGAGCTCGGCCAGTCGGCGTTCCCCGTGCGCTTCGAGGGGGTCGGCCGCACCTTCGCGCCCGGGTCCCCCGTGCTGACGGACGTGACGCTCGAGGCCGCCGCGGGCGAGGTCATCGCGATCCTCGGCCCGAGCGGCTGCGGCAAGTCGACGCTGCTGCGCATCGCGGCGGGCCTGGACACCGCCTCCGAGGGGTCCGTCCTCATCGACGGCGCCCCCGTCTCCGGCATCGACCCGCGCTGCGCGGTGGCGTTCCAGGAGCCGCGGCTGCTGCCCTGGCGGAGCATCGCCGACAACGTCGCGCTCGGCCTGCCGCGCGGCACCCCGCGCCCGGCCGCCCGCGCCGCCGTCGACGAGCTGCTCTCGCTGGTCGGCCTCACCGCGCACGCCCGCTCGCGGCCCCGCGAGGTGTCCGGAGGCATGGCCCAGCGCGCTTCCCTCGCCCGCGCCCTCGCCCGGAACCCCGGCGTGCTCCTCCTGGACGAGCCCTTCGGGGCGCTCGACGCGCTGACCCGCCTGCGGATGCAGGACCTGCTGCTCGACGTGCACGCGGCGGCTCCGGCGACGATCCTGCTCGTCACCCACGACGTCGACGAGGCCCTCCAGCTGGCCGACCGCATCGTGCTCCTCGGGCGCGACGAGCCCGGAGGCGTCTCGCGCATCCAGCGGATCGTCACCGTCCCCGGCGCGCGGCCCCGCGACCGCGGCTCGGCGGAGCTCGCCGAGCACCGGGCCGAGCTCCTCGCGGGGCTGGGCATCGAGCGGCACTGACCCCGGGCGGATCGACCCGCGTCCCTCCACCCGGGGCGGCACGGTCCGGGCGGCACGACCTCCCTCCCCAGCCGCCTCCTCCTCCCGCTCTCCACCGCACGAGCACCTCCCCGCACCGCCCCTCCCCCGCAGCGTCCACACTCGCTGTCACCGCATCCCCGAAGCCGAGGCCCCCATGTCGTTCACCAGCTCCCCGCTCACCCGCCGCACCGCTCTCGCCGGTCTGCTCACCGCCGCCGCCGTCCCGCTCCTCGCGGGCTGCGTGCAGGGCGAGGGCGGAGGAGGAGCGGCGGCCGCGACCGCCGACGCCGCCTCCGGAGGAACTCAGGGCGGCACGCTCACGCTCGACTTCGCGACGTACAACCCGCTGAGCCTGGTCATCAAGGAGAAGGGCTGGCTCGAGGCCGCCCTCGCCGAGCAGCAGGTCACCGTCGCCTGGGTGCAGTCGGCCGGCTCCAACAAGGCCAACGAGGCCCTGCGCGCCGGAGCGATCGACGTCGGCTCCACCGCCGGCTCCGCCGCACTGCTCGCTCGCTCGAACGGCTCGCCGATCAGGACGATCGACATCTTCTCTCAGCCGGAGTGGTCGGCCCTCGTCGTCCCCGCCGGCTCGGCGATCACGTCGGTCGAGCAGCTCGAGGGCAAGCAGATCGCGGCCACCAAGGGCACCGACCCGTACTTCTTCCTGGTGCAGGCGCTCGAGGCCGCCGGGCTGGGCATCGGCGACGTGACGGTGCAGAACCTGCAGCACGCCGACGGCTGGGCGGCGCTGCAGAACGGCTCCGTGGACGCCTGGGCGGGCCTGGACCCGATCATGGCCGGCGCCGAGGCGGCCGGGGCGACCCTGCTCTACCGCAACGTCGACTTCAACTCCTACGGCCTGCTCAACGCGACCGAGAGCTTCCTCGCCGAGAAGCCGGACCTCGCGCAGACCGTCGTGAACGCGTACGAGCACGCCCGCGCCTGGGCGCTCGAGAACCAGGACGAGACGGCGAGCATCCTCGCCTCCGTCGCCGGCCTCGACGTGGCGGTGGCGACGACGGTCATCACCGAGCGCAGCAACCTCGACGTCGACAACGTCCCCGGCTCCGCGCAGACCGACGTGCTCGCCGTGATCGGCCCGATCTTCGTCGAGAACGGCGACGTCGCCTCGCAGCAGCAGGTCGACGACGCGCTCGACTCGCTGCTCGACGACACCTACGCCTCGGCGGCCGACCCGAGCGCCATCGGCGCCTGAGGGTCCGGCCCTCCGCCCCCGACCCCGTGATCCGAGGAGACCGACGATGACGATCCGCGACGACGACACCGCGACCGACGCCGATGTGCTGCGGCGGAGCGCGCTGTCCGCGCCGATGCCGGGTGAGCCCGGACTCGTGACGGCGGGCCCGTCGGTCGCGGCCTCCCAGCGCCGCCTCCGCGAGGACCGCTCCCACCCGCTCACCACGCGACGGTGGTTCGTGGTCGCGGGAGGCGCGATCCTGCCCGTGCTGCTGCTCGCCGCCTGGCAGATCGCGACGACGACCGGGATGGTCTCGGTGGCGGTCTTCCCCTCGCCCGCGATGGTCTGGGCGGCCGGCGTCGACCTCGCCCAGCGCGGCGACCTCGGCCAGGACGTCGCCATCTCGACGCAGCGCGTGCTCATCGGGTTCGCGCTCGGCTCGGCGCTCGGGCTCGTGGTCGGCGCGCTCTTCGGGCTCTCCCGCGTCTGGGAGGTCGTCCTCGGCCCGACCCTCGGCGCGATCCGGGCGGTCCCGTCGCTGGCCTGGGTCCCGCTGCTGCTGCTCTGGATGGGCATCGGCGAGGAGTCGAAGATCACGCTGATCACGATCGGCGCGTTCTTCCCCGTCTTCACCACGGTGGCCACGGCGCTCGGCCACGTCGACCGGCACCTCGTCGAGGCGGGCCGCGCCTTCGGCCTCTCGGGCGTCCGGCTCTTCACGACGGTGCAGCTGCCCGCGGTGATCCCCTCCGTGATCTCCGGGCTGCGCCTCGCGCTCGCCCAGTCGTGGCTGTTCCTGGTCGCCTCCGAGCTCATCGCCTCCTCGATGGGCCTCGGCTTCCGCCTCATCGACAGCCAGAACAACGGCCGGATCGACCGGGTGTTCCTGGCGATCGTCCTGCTGGCCGTGCTGGGCAAGCTCACCGATGCCGTCGTCGGCGTGTTCCAGCGCTACGCCGTGAGGAAGTGGGCGTGAGCGCCGGGGAGGGAGCTCCGAGCGTGAGCGGGACGATCGCCAACCTGCTCGACGAGCACCGCCGGTTCCCCCCGCCCGCGGCCTTCGCCGCGCAGGCGAACGCGGGCGCGGAGGAGTACTCGCGCGCCGCCGCCGATCCGGTCGCGTTCTGGGAGGAGGCCGCCCGCCGCCTCGAGTGGGCGGAGCCGTGGCACACCGCCCACAGCTGGGAGCCTGCCGCTCCGCTGCCCGACGGCTCGCTCTCGGTGCCGCGCACGACCTGGTTCGAGGGCGGACGGCTGAACGTGGCCGTCAACTGCGTCGACCGCCACGTGGACGCGGGACGCGGCGGGAAGACCGCCCTCCACTTCGAGGGCGAGCGCGGCGACCGGCGGTCGATCACCTACGCCGAGCTCCAGCGCGAGGTCTCCCGCGCCGCGAACGCGCTGACCGCGCTCGGGATCGGTAAGGGCGACCGCGTCGTCGTCTATCTCCCGGTGATCCCCGAGACCATCGTCATCACGCTCGCGATCGCGCGGATCGGAGCGATCCACTCGCTCGTCTTCGGCGGCTTCTCCGCCGAGGCGGTGCGGTTCCGCGTGGAGGACACCGGCGCGAAGCTCCTGGTCACCACGGACGGGCAGTTCCGGCGCGGAGCGGCGGTGCCGGTCAAGGCGAGCGCCGACCGGGCGGTCGAGGGCGTCGCGTCGATCGAGCACGTCCTCGTCGTCCGCCGCACCGATGAGACCGACGTCCCGTGGACCCCGGGCCGCGACGTCTGGTGGCACGAGCTGGTCGACGCGCAGAGCGACGTCCACGAGGCCGAGGCCTTCGACTCCGAGACGCCGCTGTTCATCATCTACACCTCCGGCACGACCGGGAAGCCCAAGGGGCTGGTGCACACCAGCGGCGGCTACCTCACGCAGGCCTCCTGGACGCACTGGGCGGTGTTCGACGCGAAGCCGGACGACGTGCACTGGTGCACCGCCGACCTCGCCTGGGTCACCGCCCACACCTACGAGATCTACGGACCGCTCTCGAACGGGCTCACCCAGGTCATCTACGAGGGCACCCCGAGCACCCCGCACACCGCCCGGCACTTCGAGATCATCGAGCGGTACGGGGTGACCGTCTACTACACGGCGCCGACGCTGATCCGGACGCTGATGACCTGGTTCCCCGAGGGCGTGCCCGCCCGGTACGACCTGTCGAGCCTGCGCCTTCTCGGCACCGTCGGCGAGTCCATCAACCCCGAGGCCTGGGTCTGGTTCCACGAGGCGATCGGCGGCGGTCGCTGCCCGATCGTCGACACCTGGTGGCAGTCCGAGACCGGCGCCGCGGTGATGTGCCCGCTGCCGGGCGTCTCGACCCTCAAGCCGGGCTCGTCGCTCGGAGCCCTGCCCGGGCTCGGCGTCCTCGTGGTGGACGAGCACGGCGAGCGGGTGCCGAACGGCTCCGGCGGCTACCTCGTGGTCGACCGGACCGGGCCGGCGCTCGCCCGGACCGTGTGGGGCGACCCGGAGCGGTACCGCGACTCCTACTGGGCCCGCTACGCGTCCCAGGGGTGGTTCTTCTCGGGGGACGGCGCGAAGTACGACGCCGACGGCGACGTCTGGGTGCTCGGCCGCGTCGACGACGTCATCAACGTCTCCGGGCACCGCCTGTCCACGATCGAGATCGAGTCGGCACTCGTCGCCCATCCGGCCGTCGGCGAGGCCGGAGTCGTCGGAGTCGCCGACGCGACGACCGGCCAGGCCATCGCGGCGTTCGTCATCCCCTCCGACGAGGCCGTCGACCGCGCCGAGGAGGACCCGGCCTACTGGGCCGCGCTCGGCACGACGCTCTCGGCGCTCCTGCGCGACCACGTGGCGGTCGCGATCGGTCCGATCGCCAAGCCGCGCGACGTGGTGGTGGTGCCGGATCTGCCCAAGACCCGCTCCGGCAAGATCATGCGGCGGCTGCTCGGCGACATCCGCGACGGCCGCCCGCTCGGAGACGTGACGAGCCTCCAGGACGACACCGTCCCGGCGCGCATCGCCCGCATCGTCGCCGAGCGCGGGTAGGCGCCGCACCAGTCGGACGCGGCGGGCGGACCCTGTTTCGGGGAGGCGTCGGGAGCCTGCGCGTCCGCGGCGAGGAGGGGCCGCCGGGGAGCATCCGGAGTAGCGTGAAGCCGTGCGCGACGTCCAACAGCAGATCATCTCCGAGCTCCACGTCTCCCCCGCCGTCGATCCGGCCGTCGAGGTCGAACGGCGCAGCGGATTCCTCGCCGACTACCTCCGCAGCACCGGCGCGAAGGGCCTCGTCCTCGGCATCAGCGGCGGCCAGGACTCGAGCCTCGCCGGGCGCCTCTGCCAGCTCGCGGTCGAGCAGGTCCGCGCGAGCGGCGGCGACGCCTCCTTCATCGCGGTCCGCCTGCCGTACAAGGTGCAGGCCGACGAGGAGGACGCCCAGCTCGCCCTCACGTTCATCCGCCCGGACCGCCAGGTCGTCTTCGACATCCACCAGGGCGTCGACGGCGTGGCCGCAGCATTCGGCGATGCGGTCGACGAGCCGATCAGCGACTTCGTGAAGGGCAACGTGAAGGCGCGGATGCGGATGATCGCGCAGTACGCGATCGCCGGCCAGGCCGGGATGCTCGTCGTCGGAACCGACCACGCGGCCGAGGCGGTCACCGGCTTCTTCACGAAGTACGGCGACGGCGGCGCCGACGTCCTCCCGCTCACCGGCCTCACCAAGCGGCAGGGGCGCTCGCTCCTCGAGCACCTGGACGCACCGGCCCGGCTCTACGAGAAGGCGCCGACGGCGGACCTGCTCGACGACAACCCCGGCCAGACCGACGAGACGAACCTCGGGCTCACCTACGCCGACCTCGACACGTACCTCGAGGGCGGCGAGGTCGACCAAGCCGTCGCCGAGGCCATCGAGGCGCGGTACGCCGCGACCGAGCACAAGCGCCAGGTGCCGCTGTCGATGTTCGACGACTGGTGGCGCTGAGCCGCCGCTGACCGCTTCCAGCGGCCGGCAGCTCAGGACCGCACGGGCCCCGCTGAGGCGGGGCTCCCGTGCGTCCGGCGCGGAACCGATGCGAGGACCGGACCCGCCGCGGTATCAGGAGTCGGCGCGGGCGTTGTAGACGAGCACCTCGCCGGAGTCGACGGAGGCGCGGTAGGCGCGGAACACGTCGAGGGCCTCGTCGCGGAGCACGCCGTCGACGACCTCGATGCCGCGGGCCTCGAACTGCGCGGCCCAGTCCTCGCGCATCGGCCCCTCGTCGAAGGTGCTGATCTCCTCGAGCTCGGGGCCGGAGCCCGCGACGACCAGGCGGCGCACCCCCGACCACATCGTCGCTCCGTAGCACTGCACGCACGGGCGCCAGTTGACGACCAGGTCGTGCGCGGGGAGGCCCTCGCCGCCGAGGTCCCAGGTGCCGAGCGCGGTCTGCGCGAGACCGAGCGCCGTCACCTCGGCGTGGCCGGACGAGACCCCGCTGCCGAGGACGACGTTCACTCCGACCGAGACGAGACGACCGGAGTCGCGCTCGACGACGATCGCCGCGAACGGGCCGCCGTTCCCCTCGCGGAAGTTGCGGTCGGCGAGCGCGTGCACGAGGGCCATCCGGTCCTCGAGGCTCGGGAGGACCTCGGGGACGTCGCGGAGGGCGTCGCCGATCCAGGCGGGCAGGGCGATCTCGTAGCGGGTGGCGAGGCGGTCGATGTCCATGGGTCCTCCGGGAGACGGGGCGGGGCGGGGCGGCGGGCGGAGAGGGATGCGCGGCAGGCACGGCACAAATGACGCGCGGGCGGCGGCCGTCGCCCCTCAGCCTCGCAGTGCCGAGCGCCGGAGACGGAATCGGCCCGGCGCGTCGACGCGGAGGTCAGGCGAGGAGGGCCTCGCCGAGCGCCGCGGCCTGCGCCGCCCAGAAGCGCTTCGCCACACCGGTCCGGCGGAACAGGGCGTCGAAGCCGTGGAAGGCGCCCTCAACGATCTCGAGCCCGCACGGCACTCCGGCCGCGCGCAGGCGCTCGGCGTAGCGGACGTCCTCGTCGTGGAAGAGGTCGAGGCCGCCGACGCCGATCCAGGCCGGCGGCAGGCCCGTGAGGTCGTCGCGGCGGGCGGGGGCGGCGTAGGCCGTGACGCCGGGGCCGCCGGGCTCGCCGGCGAGGTAGGCGGTCCAGCCGAAGCGGTTGCTGCCCGGGGTCCAGACGCGGACTCCGCGAGGAGGAGGACCGGGCCGGGTGACGGTGCGGTCGTCGAGCATCGGGTAGACGAGCAGCTGGAACGCGGGCTGCGCTCCTCCGCGGTCGTGGGCGAGGAGGGTCGCACCCGCGGCGATGCCGCCGCCCGCGCTCGCGCCTCCGACGGCGATGCGCGCCGGGTCGACGCCGCGCTCCTGCGCGTGCTCGACGAGCCAGTCGAACGCGGCCAGCACGTCCTCGACGGCAGCCGGGGCCGGATGCGCGGGCGCGAGGCGGTAGTCGACGGGGACGACCGTGATGCCCAGGGTGCGGGCGAAGTCGATGCAGGACGCCTCGTCCTGGAGGTGGCTGCCGAGCACCATGCCGCCGCCGTGCACCCAGAGGAGCGCGGGAGCGGTACCGCGGAGGATGCGCGGCCGATAGCTGCGGGCCCGGACGGGAGCGGCTCCGGCGACGGGGATCTCGACGTCGTCGACCACGATGTCGGGCGGAGCCTCGCCTCCCTCGGCGGCGCGTCGCGTGGCGAGGCGCCGCAGTCGCGGGCCGAGGACGATCGGCGGGAGGAAGCGGCCGAGCGCGAGGTCGGGGTGGAAGAGGGGCGCCGTCGCGGCGGTGCGGGCTGACGCGGTCATGCGCGGGAGGCTACTCCTCACGGCCGTGCCGGCGCCCCTCCGCGGGACTACGGACGCACGAGGGTCTTGATCGCGCGGCGCTCGTCCATGGCGGCGTACGCCTCGGCGATCTCCTCGAGGGGCAGCTCGAGGTCGAAGACCAGACCGGGCTCGATCGCGCCGCTGAGCACGTCGGGCAGCAGCTCGGCCATGTAGCCGCGGACCGGCGCGACTCCGCCGTTGACGCCCACGTTCGAGCCGAACATCTGGCGGACGGGCAGCTCGGGGCCTCCATTGGGGACGCCGACGTACCCGACCATGCCGCCGGGGCGGGCGGAGTCGAGGGCCTGCTGCATCGACTCCTTGGTGCCGACGCACTCGAGCACGCAGTCGGCGCCGATCCCGCCGGTCAGCTCGCGGACGCGCGCGACGCCCTCGTCGCCGCGGGTCTCGACGATGTGGGTCGCCCCGAAGCGGCGGGCGAGGTTCTGCCGCGACTCGTGCCGCGACATCGCGATGATCGTGGTCGCGCCGAGGCGCTTGGCCGCCAGGACGGCGCAGAGGCCGACCGCGCCGTCGCCGACGACCGCGACGGTCGAGCCCGCGGTGACGCCGGCCGAGACCGCGGCGTGGTGGCCGGTCCCCATCACATCGGCGAGGGTGAGCAGGCTCGGGATGAGCGCCGGGTCCGGATCGATGCCCACGCGGAAGAGCGTGCCGTCGGCGAGGGGCACGCGCACCTTCTCGCCCTGGGCGCCGTCCGCGAAGCCCTCCTCGCGGACCTCGGCGCCCCACCAGCCGCCGGTGAGGCACGAGGTGGAGACGCCGTTGGCGCAGTTCGCGCAGGTGCCGTCGCAGACGTAGAACGGGGCGATCACGAAGTCGCCGACCGCGACGTCGTGCACGTCGTCGCCGATCTCCTCGACGACGCCGACGAACTCGTGGCCGATGCGGTGCGCCTCCTTGGTGGGCGTGACGCCGCGGTAGGGCCACAGGTCCGAGCCGCAGACGCAGGCCGCGGTGACGCGGACGATCGCGTCGCGCCCCGTCGAGAGCTGCGGGTCGGGGACCTCCTCGAGTCGGATGTCGCGCTCGCCGTGGATGAGTGTTGCTCGCATGGGTGCTCCTGGTCGGGAGGGGGATGGGGTCGGCGTCCACGGTACGCCCGCGACCGGCCGCGGGCGCCGGAGAGGCGGGGGCTTGCACGAACGCGCGCCGACGCGGCCCAGGTGGAGAGCCGGGGCGCGGCCGGGGGCGGTCCGGCGCCGGGCGGGAGGCGTCCTGCCGGAACGGAGGGGCCCCGCAGCAGCCCTGCGCCGCGTCACGGCTGCGCCTCCGCCCAGCCGTCGCGCCCGATCACGACGTGCGCGAGGAACCGCAGGCCGCACGCCTCTGCCCCGTCGGCGATCGCCCGCGTCGCCGCACGGTCGGAGGGGAGCACCACGGCCTCGCCCGCGTGGCTGTGCGCCAGGCCGATGCCCGCCGCGCCGCGCGCCAGCACCTCGGCGAGCACGGCGGCGACGGGGATCTCGGCGTGCGCCGGGGCTCCGTCGGCCAGCGTCAGGACGTCGCGGACGGCTCCGGACTCGGCGAGCGCCACCGCCAGCACGGTCTCGACCGGCCGGGCGGCCAGCAGCGGAGCGACGAGCCCGGCCAGGCCGGCGGCGTCGGTCACCCGGGCGGCGCGCGAGGCGCGGTTCATCCTCCGCCGCAGCTCGAAGGAGGCGACCAGGCGGCAGGCGGCGACCTCGCCGACTCCGCGGTGCCGCATCAGATCGCCCACCCCGGCCCGGGCGACGGCGTCGATGCCGCCGAAGCGCGCGAGGAGGCGCTGCGCGACGACGGTCGCGTTGGCGCCGCGGACGCCGGCCCCGATGAGCACGGCGAGGGTCTCGGCGTCGGTGAGCGCCTCCGGTCCGTAGGCGCGGAGGCGCTCCCTCGGCCTCTCCTCGGGAGGGAGGTCGGCCATCCGGGGGCCGGGCGTTTCGAAGGACATGCCGCCGACGCTACGGAGCCCGCCGGACGCGCCGCCCGCGGATCCCGCCACTGTGGACGAGTACCGCCCGTGAGCGCCCTGTGGAGGGACCTCCCGTCACCGCCGGCGCGCTCCTTCCCGTCCCCCTAGACGTCGGCGTCGACCGCGACCACCGCGACCTCTGCGGACTCGCGACAGGGGTCGAGCACCCCGGTCAGTCCGACGCGGGCATCCCGGCCGTCACCGACAGGCTCTCGCCGTCCGGCGCCACGTCCACCAGCACCACGTCCCCGTCGCGCACCGTGCCGCCGAGCAGCGCCGTCGCCAGCTGGTCGTCGATCGCCCGCTGCATCAGCCGGCGCAGCGGCCGCGCGCCGTACTGCGGGTCGTAGCCGCGCTCGGCCAGCCACCCGCGGGCCGCGGGCGTCACCGCCAGGTCGAGCCGTCGCTCCGAGAGCCTCCTCGACAGCCGGTCGACGTACAGCGACACGATCTCGCCGAGCTCGGTGCGGTCGAGCGCGTCGAAGATCACGATGTCGTCGAGCCGGTTCACGAACTCGGGCTTGAAGGCCTGGCGCACCATCTGCTGGACCGCCTCCTCCTTCTGCGGCCGCGACAGCGCCGGGTCCACGAGGAACTGCGACCCCAGGTTGGAGGTGAGGATGAGGATCGTGTTGCGGAAGTCGACCGTCCGCCCCTGGCCGTCGGTGAGCCGGCCGTCGTCGAGCACCTGGAGCAGGACGTCGAACACCTCGGGGTGCGCCTTCTCGATCTCGTCGAGGAGCACCACCGAGTACGGGCGGCGGCGGACCGCCTCCGTGAGCTGGCCGCCCTGCTCGTAGCCGATGTAGCCGGGAGGGGCGCCGACCAGCCGCGAGACGGCGAACTTCTCGCCGTACTCCGACATGTCGATGCGGACCATCGCCTTCTCGTCGTCGAAGAGGTGGTCGGCGAGCGCCTTCGCCAGCTCGGTCTTGCCGACGCCGGTCGGCCCGAGGAAGAGGAAGGAGCCGGTCGGCCGGTCGGGGTCGGAGATGCCCGCGCGGGTGCGGCGCACCGCGTCCGCGACGGCCGACACCGCCTCGTCCTGGCCGATCAGTCGGCGGTGCAGCTCGGTCTCGAGGTGCAGCAGCTTCTCGGTCTCGCCCTGCAGGAGGCGCCCGACGGGGATGCCCGTCCAGGCGGCGATCACCGCGGCGATGTCGTCGGCCGTCACCTGCTCGTTGACCATGCGGCCCTCGGCCGGCTCCTCCTCCGCCTCGGCGGCCGCGAGCTCGCGCTCGATCACCGGGATGTCGCCGTAGAGCAGCTTCGACGCGCGCTCGAGCTTGCCCTCGCGCTGCGCCCGCTCGGCGGCGATCCGCAGGGCGTCGAGCCGGTTCTTGAGCTCGCCGACGCGGTTGAGGGAGGCGCGCTCGCGCTCCCACCGCTCCTGCAGCTCCTCGAGCTGGGCGCCGCGGCGGGCCAGGTCCTCGCGCAGCTTCTCGAGCCGCGCCTTCGAGGCCTCGTCCTTCTCCTTCTTCAGCGCCAGCTCCTCGAGCCTCAGCCGGTCGACGGAGCGGCGCAGCTCGTCGATCTCGACGGGAGCGGAGTCGATCTCCATGCGCAGCCGCGACGCGGCCTCGTCGATCAGGTCGATCGCCTTGTCCGGCAGCTGGCGGGAGGTGATGTAGCGGTTCGAGAGCGACGCGGCGGCGACCAGGGCGGAGTCGGCGATCGCCACCTTGTGGTGCGCCTCGTAGCGCTCCTTCAGCCCGCGGAGGATCGCCACGGTGTCCTCGACGGTCGGCTCGCCGACGAAGACCTGCTGGAAGCGGCGCTCGAGAGCGGCGTCCTTCTCGATGTACTGGCGGTACTCGTCGAGCGTCGTCGCGCCGATCATCCGCAGCTCGCCGCGCGCCAGCATGGGCTTGAGCATGTTCGCGGCCGCCACCGATCCCTCGCCGCCGCCCGCGCCCATCAGCGTGTGCAGCTCGTCGATGAAGGTGATGATCCGGCCGTCGGACTCCTCGATCTCCTGGAGCACGGCCTTCAGCCGCTCCTCGAACTCGCCGCGGTACTTCGCTCCGGCGATCAGGGCCGAGAGGTCGAGGCTGACGAGCTGCTTGCCCTTGAGGCTCTCGGCGACGTCGCCCGCGACGATCCGCTGGGCGAGCCCCTCGACGACGGCGGTCTTGCCGACGCCGGGCTCGCCGATGAGGACGGGGTTGTTCTTGGTGCGGCGCGTGAGCACCTGGCTGACGCGCCGGATCTCGGCGTCCCTCCCGATCACCGGGTCGAGCTTGCCGCTCGCCGCGATGGCGGTCAGGTTGACGCCGTACTGCTCGAGTGCGGACTTCTCGTCCTGCTGGGGCATCCGACCGGCCTGCATGATGGTGGTCTCCTCCGTGGCTCGAAAGTTGAGTTCGACGGACTCAACTTTACTCCCGCGACGGCTCCGGCGGTCAGGCCGTCAGAAGATCGCTGTCGCGGCCCTGGAGCGTCTCGAGCGCGTTCCGGAGGATCGAGCGCAGCCGGAACTCGTCGATCCCGGTCAGCGCCGAGATCTCGGCCTGCGAGAAGCCGCCGGCCGCAGCCAGCAGCAGGAGCTCGCGGTCCGGGCAGTCGAGGGCGAGCAGGCTGCTGCCGAGCGGACGCCGGGCGAGCTCGTGCGCGGACCCGAGGGTCTCGCAGAGGACCTCGAGCACCCAGAGCACGGGCTCCGGCGAGCCGGCGCCCTCGCGGGAGCGGCGCCAGACGGCGGTGAAGACGTCGGTGCAGAGCCGGTCGCGGCCGGCCGGGTCGGCCTGGACCGTGCCGACGCACGCCGAGACGAGGCCGCCGAAGCGGTCGACGAGCTCTCCCAGAGCGGAGGCGTCCCCCGTGGCGGAGCGGGTCAGCAGACGGGCGGCGTCCTGCGTCAGCGGCGGACGCACCCGTCCACCGGTCGCGTCCTCGCCTCCAGCACTCACAGGCCTCAGCGTGTCACCGACTCCGGGACGGCGGGACCAGTTGCGCGGAAGGGGGGTGACATGTAAGGAGCGGATCCGCTATCCGACATCAGAGGCGCGGCCAGCGCGCGCGGGCGAAGCAGAAGAGCCCGTAGGCGATGAGCCCGACGGCGACGAAGCCGAGGAGGAGCACACCTGCCGGCAGCTCCACGAGCGACTTCAGCGCCTCGTCGAGCCCGCCCGCCTGCTCCGGATCATGGGTGACGGCGGCGACGATCAGCAGCACGCCGAGAGCGCCGAGGACCACGCCCTTGGCGACGTAGCCGGCGACGCCGAGCACGGTGACGACGGTGCCCGCCGTACCGCCCGGCTCCGCGACGTTCTCGAGGAACTTCCTGCTCGCTCCGCGGTACACGAAGACGCCGCCGACCGCGAGGACGGCCAGTCCCGCGATCACGAGCAGCACGACTCCGCCCGGCGCCGAGAGCACCTGCGCGCTCGCGCTCTCGGACGACTCGGACGAGCTCGACCCGCCGCCCGTCGCGAACTTCAGCGCCGTCACGCCGAGGGCGCCGTAGACGACGGCCTTGCCCGCCTCCTTCAGCCGGCTGCCCCAGGTCTTCAGGGCGCTCTCGCGCGGGCGGACGAGGAACGCCTCGAGCAGCCCCCAGAGCGCCAGGCCGAAGAGGCCGACCGTGCAGATCCAGAGGATCACCAGACCGCCGGGCTGCGCCGCGAGGGCGCCGAGAGCACCGCTCTGGTCGGCCTCGCCTCCGCCGCCGCGGGCCACGCCGAGCGCGATCACTCCGATCAGGAGGTGGACGAGGCCGTTCGCCGCGAAGCCGCCGCGGGCGAGGGTCCGCACCGCCCGCGAGTCCTGGATGTCGTCGGCGGTGCGCTGGGCGTCGGCGGTGCTCGGAGTGTTCACAGGGTGGACGCTACGCGTTTCCACACCCCCGCGCCCGGCGCTCCGCCGTTCGGAGGTGCTCCCGGAGCCGGTTCTCCACACCTTTCCACAGGGTTGTCCACAGCTGTGGAATCGCTGGAAGGACGAGCGGATCACACGTCGACGGCGCGGACGAGTCCGTCCTGCACGCCGCCCAGCCAGTCGTAGACGCTGCGGATCGCGGCCGCGCTCCCCTCCTCCGGGACGACGTCGTCGGTGTCGTCGATCCCCAGCCGCACGGCCAGAGCGAGCCGCATGTCGGTCAGTGCGCGGAGCCAGGCGATCGCCTGTGGCTCCTCGAGACGGACCGCGACCTCGCCCAGCCCCTCGAAGATCCGGCCGTGACTCGTGCCGTCGCCGGCGTCGAGAGCCGCCGTGACGGCGCGGGCGTCGTCCATCTTGCGGGCGGCGAGGTCCGGAGCGGTGAAGCGGCGGAACTCGTCGGCCGCCTCGGCGTCGTCGCGGTAGGCGTCGGGCAGGAGGCGCGCGAGCGCTGGATCGGAGCGGGCCTCCTCCGAGGACGCCCCGCGGTCGAGCAGCTCGAGCATCTCGCCGGCCAGGTGGCGGAGGATCCCGGCCTCCTCGCGGTCGAAGCGGGCGACGGCCGCTCCGGAGGAGTCGCGGCGGAACGCGCGCATCAGCCGAGTCCTCGGATGCCGCGAGCGGGGTGCTCTCCGGTCTCCGCGGCGGCGGGGAGCAGCGGGGCGCTCACGCGTCGGCCTTCTGCAGCGTCGCCCACAGGCCGTAGCCGTGCATCGCCTCCACGTGCCGCTCCATCTCCTCGCGGTTGCCGGTCGCGACGACCGCGCGCCCCTCGGTGTGCACCTGCAGCATCAGCCGCTCCGCCTCGGCCCGGCCGAAGCCGAAGTAGCTGCGGAAGACGTACGAGACGTACGACATCAGGTTGACCGGATCGTCCCAGACCAGCACGATCCACGGGACCTCGGCCGCCGAGCGGGTCGCCAGGCGCTCGTCCGCGCGCTCGATCGTGTCCGCCATCCCTCCAGCGTAGGCCGCAGCGCGGACGGACGCCCGGGCGCGCGGGCCGGAGCGTGCTGCCCGCAGCCCGCGAGTGACCAGGAGTCGTCGCACTCGGCGCGGAGCCGCGAGGACGAGACCGCGAGAAGCCAGGAGTCGTCGCAGTCGAGCGCGAGTGCGACGACTCCTGGACGGTCGGAGCAGAGTCAGCAGCGGCGCCCGCCCTACGCCGACAGGCGCGGCAGGACCTCCCGGGCGAAGAAGTCGAGGTGGTCGAGGTCCTGCAGGTCCATGAACTGCAGGTAGACGCGCTCGCAGCCGGCCTCGCGGAGGGACTCGAGGCGGTCGACCGCCTCGTCGACGCCGCCGGCCACTCCGTGCTCGCGCAGCTCGGCGGGCTCGCGGCCGATCGCCGCGGCACGGCGCGTGAACTCCGCCTCGTCGCCTCCGCCGACCGCGATCAGCGCGACCGAGTGCACGAGCGACGAGGGCTCGCGCCCGATCGCCCGGCACGCCTCGTCGACGCGCTCGAAGGCCCCCGGGATCGCGTCGAAATCGGGGAAGGGCAGGTTGAACTCGCTCGCGAACCGCGCCGCGAGCGCCGGGGTCCGCTTGGGGCCGCCGCCACCGACGATCACCGGCAGCGGCAGGCGGGCGGGCTTGGGCAGGGCCGGGGAGTCGGTCAGCGTGTAGTGCTCGCCGGCGAAGGAGTAGCGCTCGCCGACCGGCGTCGACCACAGGCCGGTCACGATCTCGAGCTGCTCCTCGAGGAGGTCGAAGCGGCGCGGAGGGAAGGGGATGCCGTACGCGGCGTGCTCCTCCTCGAACCAGCCGGTGCCGAGGCCGAGCTCGGCACGGCCCCCGGACATCGCGTCGACCTGGGCGACCTGGATCGCGAGGATCCCCGGCGGCCGGTAGGTGACGGAGGAGACGAGCGTGCCGAGCGCGATCCGCTCGGTCTCGCGGGCGAGGCCGGCGAGCGTCGTCCACGCGTCGGACGGGCCCACGCCGGGGTCGCCGTCCCCCATTCGGAGGTAGTGGTCGGAGCGGAAGAAGCCGTCGTAGCCGAGGCTCTCGGCGGCCTGCGCGACGGCGAGGAGGTCCTCGTAGCTCGCGCCCTGCTGGGGTTCGGTGAACACTCTGAACTGCACGGGTCCAGCCTCCCGCACCGGGGCCGGATCATGCCAGCCCGGCTCCCCCGGCCGGGGCCGCCGACGGGCCCCCGTGTACCGTGGACGGTTGCCGCCGACGAGAGGACCCCATGTCCGAGCACCCGTCCTCCCCGGACACCGCCCCCGCCACCGCGGGCACGACCGCCCCTCCGCACCGCCTCGCGCGGTGGGTCTTCTGGCCCGCCGCCGTCCTGACGCTGTCGATCGCGGCCTTCGCGATCCTCGCGCCCGACGCCGCGACCTCCGTGTTCTCGACGCTGCAGACCACCGTCGTCAACACGTTCAGCTGGTACTACGTGCTGATCGCCGCGGTCTTCGTGGCCTTCGCGATCTGGATGGGCGTCAGCCGCTTCGGCGACATCAAGCTCGGCGCCGACGACGACGAGCCCGAGTTCTCGATGCTCGCCTGGATCTCGCTCCTCTTCGCCGCCGGCATGGGCATCGGCCTCGTCTTCTACGGCGTCGCGGAGCCGCTCACCCACTTCGCCACTCCGCGCCCGGGCGTCACCGGCACCGAGACGCAGCTCGCGCAGAGCGCGATCTCGCAGACCTACCTGCACTGGGGCGTCCACGCCTGGTCCATCTACGTGGTGGTCGGCCTCGCCCTCGCCTACGCGATCCACCGCCGCAAGCGGCCGGTGTCGATCCGCTGGGCGCTGGAGCCGCTGCTGGGCCGCCGGGTCCGCGGCGGCTGGGGCAACGCGATCGACGTGGTCGCCCTGGTCGGCACCATGTTCGGAGTCGCGACCTCGCTCGGCCTGGGCGTCACCCAGATCTCGGCGGGCCTGGAGGCGAGCGGCGTCGTGGAGTCGTCGCTCACCGTGCAGATCGTGGTCATCGCCGTGGTCACCGGCCTGACCGTGCTCTCGCTGATCTCGGGCGTCGGCAAGGGCATGAAGTGGCTCTCGACCGGCAACCTGCTGCTCGCCGCGGCGCTCCTCGTCTTCGTGCTCGTCGCCGGCCCGACCCAGTTCCTCCTGCGCGAGTTCGTGCAGTCGCTCGGCAACTACCTGCAGAACTTCATCGGCCTGACCTTCACGGTCAGCGCCTACGCCGGCCGCGAGGGCGAGCAGTGGCAGGCCTCGTGGACCACGTTCTACTGGGGCTGGTGGATGTCGTGGGCGCCGTTCGTCGGCATCTTCATCGCCCGCGTCTCCAAGGGCCGGACGGTCCGCGAGTTCGTCGGCGGCGTGCTGCTCGTGCCGACCATCATGACCTTCCTCTGGTTCAGCGTCCTCGGCGGCACGGCCATCTACCGGGAGCTCTACGGCGACGGCGGCCTGGTCGGCGCCGACGGCTCGGTCGACACCAACCTGGCGCTCTTCTCGATGCTGCAGGGACTGCCCGCGGGCTCGGTGCTGACGATCGGCGCGATCCTCCTCATCGGCGTCTTCTTCGTGACCTCCGCCGACTCCGGAGCGCTCGTGATGTCGATGATCGCGACCGGCGGCGAGCCGGAGCCGCGCAACCGCATCCGCGTGTTCTTCGCCGTCGCGACCGCGCTGCTCGCCCTGTCGCTCCTGATCGCCGGCGGCCTCGACGCCCTGCAGACCGCGGCGATCCTCTCGGCCCTGCCGTTCAGCGTCGTGATGATCCTGATGTGCGTCGCGACGGTGATCGCCTTCCGCCGCGAGATCCGCGCCTACGACAAGGCCCGCCGCAAGGCGTTCGTCGGCGACATCGGCACGTTCTACGGCCTCGAGGTCGAGGATCCGGCGGAGCGCGAGCCCGCCCACCCGATCAAGCGCCTCGCGAACCGCCTGAAGCCGGGGTCGAAGGAGTAATCGGCTCGGAGGAGAAGCCAGGTCGGAGGAGGCCGGGCGCCGCTGGGGCGCCCGGCCGGCCGATCAGCTGGGCGACGGGATGAAGGGGTGCTCCGGCGGGTCCTGGTCGTCGCCGAGGCGGGCGTCGGCGCCCTGGTCGAGCGCCTCGTCGATCGACTCGGGGTCGTCGATCTCGGCCGGGTCCTCCGGCGGGACCGGCAGGGAGTCGCCGTCGGGGCGGGTGGTGTCGGTGACGTCCTCGGGGGCGTCGAAGCCGAAGCTGCTCATGGTTCCCTCTCCGCGGTGCGCCCGGGAGGCGGCGCCGCTGCGGGCAGCCTAGGTCGCGCCCCCGGAGGCGGTCACGGACTTGACGGGGCACCCGAGGGGCCCCGCGGGGTCGGCCTGCTCCGGAGGAGCCTCCGCCCCGGCAGCCATCAGTGCACGTACTCGAGCAGGTCGGCTCCGAGGGTACGCATGCCCTCCAGCACCGCGAGGCGGTAGTGCAGGGTCGTGTCGTCGAACTGGGTGGCGACCGCGTAGGCGACTCCGGCGCGCGGGCCGCGGAGGACTCCGGCTTCGGCGCGGACGCCGACGTCGGTGCCGGTCGCGTTGACGAGCAGGACGCCGTGGTCGGGGTGGCGGTGGGCGAGCGGGTCGAGCCCGAACGAGGCGGCGACCATCGAGAGGTCGGTGCCCAGCGAGAGCCAGCCGATCACCCGCGAGCTCACGGCGGCGTCGACGATCTCGCCGTTCGCGAGCGTGGCGAGCAGCCAGGTCAGCTCGCGGGCGGAGCCGATCGAGAGCTGCGGCGCGTCGTCCGGGCCGCGCTCATCGCGCACGACGTCGAGCAGGGCGGTGCGGGAGAGGCCGAGCGCCTCCGCCCGCTCGCGCACGGCATCGAGGCCGACGCGGCGCAGCAGGACGTTGGTCGCGAGGTTGTCGCTCGAGGCCCCGACGAGGGCGGCGAGGTCGGCGATCGGCATCGACGGCACCTGGAGGTGCTGCCAGAGCCCGGAGCCCGAGACCGCGTCCGCCGCGGTCCGGTCGACCAGGCGCAGGTTCTCCTGCGGCTCGTTCGCCAGCCGGGCGGCGACCTCGATCAGCAGCACGACGGTGCCGAGGGAGGCGGTGGGCATCGAGACGGAGTCGTCGACCGCGAACAGGGTGCGGCCGGTCGCCAGGTCGACGGCGCGCGCCGAGACGACGACCCCGTCGATCGCGAGACGGCCGAGGGCGTCGAAGCCGCGCTGGAAGTTCTCGCGGTCGCCGCCGCCCTTGTGGCGCCCCCGGCGGTTGCGTCGGCTCTCACGGCGGGTCTCGCTGGTGGGGATCACCACGGGTACGGCCCCTCTACGGGTCGGGAGTGCGGTCGTGCGGAGGGGGGACCTGGGTCCTCACGCGCCGGCAGGACGCGCGATCGGCGGACGACCCCGCTGCATCGGTCGGCTCTCGATGCCCGGGGCTCCTCGTCCGTGGTGCGGAGGTGGTCGGCGGCGACTACCAGATGGTGACGCGCTCGCTCGGGGAGAGCCAGAGGGCGTCGCCTTCGGAGACGTCAAAAGTAGCGTAGAACTCGTCGATGTTCCGGACGATCTGGTTGCAGCGGAACTCGGCCGGAGCGTGCGGATCGATGGCGAGGAGGCGGATCGTCTCCTCGTCGCGCGACTTCTGCTGCCAGGCCTGCGCCCAGGAGAGGAAGAAGCGCTCGGCGCCGGTCAGGCCGTCCACGACGGGCGGCTCCTCGCCGTCCAGCGAGAGCAGGTAAGCCTTCCAGGCGATGCCGAGACCGCCGAGGTCGCCGATGTTCTCGCCGATGGTCAGGGCGCCGTTCACGTGGTGCCCGGGCGTGGTCGCGGGAGCGAGCGCGTCGTACTGCGCGATGAGCGCCTTCGTCCGCTCCTCGAACGCGGCCCGGTCCTCCTCGGTCCACCAGTCGGTGAGGCGGCCGTCGCCGTCGAAGCGCGAGCCCTGGTCGTCGAAGCCGTGGCCGATCTCGTGACCGATGACGGCGCCGATCGCTCCGTAGTTCGCGGCGGGGTCGCGGGCCTCGTCGAAGAAGGGGAACTGCAGGATCGCGGCAGGGAAGACGATCTCGTTGAAGCCCGGGTTGTAGTACGCGTTGATCGTCTGCGGGGTCATGAACCACTCGTCGCGGTCGAGCGGGCGGCCGATCTTGCCGAGCTCGCGGGCGAACTCGAACTCGGCCACGCGGCGGGCGTTGCCGAGCAGGTCGGCCGGGTCGATCGAGAGGGCGGAGTAGTCGCGCCAGCGCACCGGGTAGCCGATCTTGGGCGTGAACTTCGCGAGCTTCTCGAGCGCGCGCTCGCGGGTGGCGGGGCTCATCCACTCCAGGTCGACGATGGAGCGGCGGTACGCCTCGATGAGGTTCGCGACCAGCACGTCCATCGCGGCCTTCGCCGTCTCGGGGAAGTGGCGGGCGACGTAGGTGCGGCCGACCGCCTCACCGAGCGAGCCCTCGACGAGCGAGACGGCGCGCTTCCAGCGCTCCCGCTTCTGCGGGGTGCCGGTGAGGGTGCGGCCGTAGAAGTCGAAGTTGGCGTCGACGAAGCCGCTGGACAGGTAGGCCGCGGCTCCGCGGATCACCTGCCAGGACAGCCAGTCGCGCCAGGCCGGGAGCCGGTCCTCGGTGAGCAGGCCCGCGAGACCCTGGAGGAAGCTCGGCTGGCGGACGACCACCTCGGCGAGCGCCCCCTCCGGAGCGCCCATCGCGGTGAGCCAGACGCCGAGGTCGACGCCCGCGGCGAGCTCCTCGACCTCGGACCAGGAGCGGAGGTTGTAGGTCGCCTGGCTGTCGCGGCTGCGGACCTTGTCCCAGTGCGCGGCGGCCAGGTCGGTCTCGAGGGCGACGATGCGCTCGGCGCGGGCCTCGGCGGCGTCGATGCCGGCCAGGGCCAGCATCCGCGCGACGAACGGCGTGTAGGCCTCGCGGACGGAGGCGAACTCCTCCTCGCGGTAGTAGCTCTCGTCCGGCAGGCCGAGGCCGCCCTGGTTGACGAAGACGAGGTAGCGCTCGGGGCTGCCCGGGTCGTTGTCGACGAAGAGGCCGAAGAGCCCGGGGACGCCGGTGCGCTCGAAGGCGCCGACCGCGCGGAGCAGGCCGGGGATCGAGTCGACCCGCTGCACGGCGGCGAGGTCGTCGGCGATCGGGGCGGCGCCGAGCTCCTCGGCCCGCTCCTCGTCCATGAAGGAGGCGTAGAGGTCGCCGAACAGGCGCTCCTCGGTGCCGTGCTGCGCGGTCTGCGCCTCGACGATGATGTCGCGCACGGCCTTCTCCGCCTCCTCCTGGAGGACGTGGAAGGAGCCGTAGCGCGCCTTGTCGGCGGGGATCTCGGTGCGGTCGATCCAGAGCCCGTTGACGTGCCGGTAGAGATCGTCCTGCGGGCGCGTCGCGGGGTCGAGTTCGGAGCGGTCGATACCGGAGCGAGGCGTCGTCGAGGTCATGGCGGACAGCCTACGTCGGGGCGCCGACACGGTGGCGCGAGGTGCGGCGGGTCGGGCGCGGAGCCGCGGAGGGCGGGCGCGGAGCCGCGGAAGGGAGTGACCGGCGCGGCGCCGCGGGAGGCCGGGCGCGCCACCGTCCGGCTCGCGGGAGCGGGGTGCTCCTGCGAGCCGGACCCGGCCGACGGGGACGCCGGAGCGTCAGTGCCCGAGCTGCTCCTCGACGTACGCGCGGATCGGCGTGGTCGGCCGCCCGATCAGGCGGGCGAGCGAGCCGTCGGTCCCGCCGAGGAGGCCGTCGGCGATGTTCGCGTCGAGGCCGACGACGAAGCCGACTCCGCCCTCGGGGACGCCGGCGCCGGTGAGGACGCGGGCGTGCTCGTCGGAGGAGACGTGGCTGATCGCGGCGTCGCGTCCGGCGACCTCGGCGACGATCGCGGCCAGCTCGTCGAAGCTCCAGGCGGTGTCGCCGGAGAGCTCGTGCACGGTGCCGACCAGGGACGGGTCGGTCAGGGCGACCGCTGCGGCCTCGGCGTAGTCGGTGCGCGCGGCGCTGGCGACGCGGCCCTCGCCGGCGCTCGAGAGGGTGCTGCCGGTCGAGGCGAGCTCGGCGACGGTCTGCTCGTAGTTCTCGTTGTACCAGCCGTTGCGGAGGACGACGGCGGGGACGCCGCTGGCGGCGATCGCCTCCTCCGTGGCCTTGTGCTCGGGGGCGAGGAGGAGCGCGCTCGTGGTCGCCTTCGGGGCGCTCGTGTAGACCAGGCGCGCGCCGGCGCGGACGGCGGCGTCGATCGCGGCGGTGTGCTGTGCGACGCGCCTGCCGACCTCGGAGCCCGAGACGAGGAGGACGGCCTCGGCGCCGGAGAAGGCGTCGTCGAGCGAGGCGGGGTCGTCGAAGTCCGCGACGGCGGTGCGGACGCCGAGGTCGGCGGCGAGCGCCTCGAGCTTCGCGGCGTCGCGGCCGGTGGCGACGATGTCGGAGGCGGCGGTGCCGCGGGCGAGCAGGTGCTCGACGGCGAGACGGCCGAGGTGGCCGGTGGCTCCGGTGACGACGAGGGTCATGAGGGGTCCTTCCTGACGGGTGGGGCGGGCGGGGTCCGCCGCCAGGAGGGTGCAACCGGCGCATCCTCCTCCTGCTTCCCGGAATGCAGTACCCACTATTTCGTTAGTACCGTCATCACACCTGTTCCGAGGAGCACCCATGATGATCGCCGACTCCCCCCTGCTCGCCGGGGACGTCTACTCCGCCGACTGCCCGAGCCGCGAGGTCTTCGGGCACGTCACCAGCAAGTGGGGCGTCCTGGTGCTCGCGGCGCTCGCTCCGGGCACGCTGCGCTGGGGCGCTCTGCGGCGCCGGATCGGCGGGATCAGCGAGAAGATGCTCGCCCAGACGCTGCGGATCCTGGAGGAGGACGGCTTCGTGCACCGCGAGGCGCGGCCGGTCGTCCCGCCGCACGTCGAGTACCGGCTGACGCCGCTGGGAGCGGAGCTGGCGGAGCGTCTGCTGCCGGTCGTCGAGTGGATCGCGGGGAACGTCGGGGCGGTCCTGGAGGCGCGCTCGGAGGGCCGCCGGGAGGGAAGGTGAGCCTCACCTTCTTGTGAGAACGTTCACAATCCGTTCAGGGAGGAGCCTCCACCCGGCGGCATCGGCGCCCCCTCCCCCTGCTTGCCTCGATCGCGTCTCCTGCTCGTGATCGAAGGACCTCCATGTCAGACACCGCCCGCCGCCCGCTCCTCCTCCCGATGGCCGGCCACGTGCGCGGCAAGCGCAGCCCCGTCACCTGCGCGCTGAAGTGCGCCAACGCCTGCTCCACCGCGACCTGCAACACGTCGCACAACAGCTACTTCCGCGACATCGTCTCGTCGCAGCTCTCCCGCCGCAGCGCCCTCGGCCTCGGCCTGGCCGGCGCGGTCACCGTCGCCGTCGCGTCCGCCGGAGGAGCACCCACCGCCGAGGCGGCCGTGGCGACCTCGGCCGACGGCTCGCCGCTCGCCTTCACTCCCATCGCTCCGGTGCCGTACACGGTCGACCGGTTCACCGTCCCCGAGGGCTTCGCCTGGCAGCCGATCATCCGCTGGGGCGACCCGCTCTTCGCCGACAGCCCCGCCTTCGACATCGCCGACCAGACGGAGGCCGCCCAGGCCGCGCAGTTCGGCTACAACAACGACTACACCGACATCGTCGAGATCCCGGGCTCGAAGCGCCTCCGCGCCCTGCTCGTCGTGAACCACGAGTACACGAACGAGAGCATCATGTTCCCGGCCGCGCAGCTCGAGGCGGAGCCGGAGCGCGTGCGCGCCGTCGGCCGCGCCGCCCACGGCCTCAGCGTCGTCGAGCTGGTCCGCACCGCGGTCGACCGCCCGTGGGCCTACGTCCGCGGGGGCGAGCGCAACCGCCGCTACCTGCTCGACACCCCCTACGAGGTGACCGGCGCCGCCGCCGGCACCGACCTGCTGAAGACGGTCGCCGACCCCGAGGGCCGCACCGTGCTCGGCACGCTCGGCAACTGCTCCGGGGGCACGACGCCGTGGGGCACGATCCTCTCGGGCGAGGAGAACTTCAACGGCTACTTCCGCGCCGTCGGCACGAGCGACGCCGAGAAGCGCTACGGCCTCGCCGACTCCGAGACCTCGCGCCTCTGGGAGCTCGACGACCCCCGCTTCGACGCCCGCACCCCGGGCTACGAGAACGAGCCGAACCGCTTCGGCTGGATCGTGGAGTTCGACCCCTTCGACCCCGACTCCACGCCGAAGAAGCACACGGCGCTCGGCCGGCTCAAGCACGAGGGCGCGAACGTCATCATCGCCCCGGACGGCCGCGTGGTCGCGTACCAGGGGGACGACGAGCGCTTCGACTACCTCTACAAGTTCGTCTCGACGAAGCGCTACATCGAGGGCGACCGCGCCCACAACAAGACCCTGCTGGAGGAGGGCGACCTCTACGTCGCCCGCTTCACCGGCGACTCCCCCGTGGCCGAGATCACCGGCACCGGGGCGGTCCCCTCGGACGGCGGCTTCGACGGGATCGGCGAGTGGCTGCCCCTGGTGCTGAACGGCGCCTCGACGATCGCCGGGATGAGCGTCGCCGAGGTGCTCGTCCACACCCGCCAGGCGGCGGACGCCGCGGGCGCGACCAAGATGGACCGCTGCGAGGACGTGCAGCCCAGCCTGGTCAGCGGACGGATCTACGTGGCCTGCACCAACAACTCCGCCCGCGGCACCGAGGGCGGCAAGGAGGGCGCGACCGAGGTCAACCCGCGCACCGAGAACCGCGACGGCCACATCGTCGAGATCATCGAGGACGGCGGCGACCAGACCGGCCGCACCTTCACCTGGAACCTGCTGATGCTCTGCGGCGACCAGGCGCAGGGCGACGTCGTCTACTTCTCCGGCTTCCCGGCGGACCAGGTCTCGCCGATCTCGTGCCCGGACAACCTGGCGTTCGACTCGGTCGGGAACCTCTGGATCTCGACCGACGGCGCCCCGAGCGGCATCGGCTACAACGACGGGCTCTTCAAGGTCGCGCTCGAGGGCGCGACGCGCGGCAGGGTGGAGCAGTTCCTCTCGGTGCCCCGCGACGCCGAGACCTGCGGACCGATCGTCCACGACCTCGACCAGCACGTGTTCGTGGCGGTGCAGCACCCGGGCGAGGAGGGCACCTTCGAGGCGCCGACCTCGTTCTTCCCGGACTACGGATCCACGGCGGCGGGGGCGGTGGCGGCACCGCGTCCGACCATCGTGCAGATCCTGCCGGCGTCGCAGGTGGTGGCGCCGACTCCGACGCCGACCGCCGGGCCGACCACGGCACCGACGACCCCGCCGACCACCGCGCCCACGGCGACTCCCACCACGGCGCCGACCGCCGGGCCGACTGCGGCGCCCACCGCGGCTCCGTCCCCGGTGCCCACGACCGCGCCGACCGGCACGCCGACCCCGCTGCCCGTCGGCGGCTCGGGCGGCGGGCTGGCCTCGACCGGAGTCGAGAGCGTCGGCCTGATCGCGGGCGCCACCGCGCTCCTGGCCGCGGGCGCCACCGCGCTCGGACTCGGAGCGCGCCGCCGCGCGGCCGCCGAGGGCGAGGACGACCCGCAGGCGTGAGGCCGGACAGGGCCCGGGACCGATCGCAGGATCGGGGCCCGGGCCCTGTCGCGCTCGGGGACCCGCCGCTCAGGCCCCCGGGACCGGCGGGCCGGTGCGCCAGCGGAGGATCGCCGCGGCGTCGGCGCCGTGCGGCAGCGTCACCACGTCGGCCCCCTCCGGAGCGGTGCGGGAGTCGGTGACGAGCACGCGCGCGTCCGTGAGCACGGCGGCGCGGGCCAGCGCGAGGGCGGCGTCGACGGAGTCGATCACCTCGGCGCCCAGCGCCTCCTCCGGGGCCGACGCGACCCACGGCTCCGCAGCGAGCGCCAGCAGAGCGCGCTCGCGCAGCCGGCCGGGGTCGAGCACCAGCGTCTCGACCTGTGCCGAGGCCAGCGCGGTGACGATCGCGCCGAGCGAGTACTCGACGGTGCGGCGCGGCTCCCCGGTGCGCAGGGCGTCGAGCACGTCCTCCTTCTCGCGCAGCAGGATCCGGTCGAGCTGCTCGTCGACGAACCGCTCCAGCACCCCCTCCTCGCTGCCGGCGGCCCGCGTGTTCACGGGCTCGACGGCCAGGATCGCGGCGCTGCTCGGCGAGAGCTGCTGCGCGAGCAGCTGCCGGGCGTGGATGTCCCCCGCGACGACCAGCAGGCACGGCCGGTGCACGCGCACGAGCTCGTCCACCGCGGCGGCGAGCTCGGCCTGCGTGCGCCGCCAGATCTCCTCCGCGTGGTGGTGGAACCGGTCGTGCCGCCAGCCGCCGGCCTGCGCCTTGTGGAGGGTGTCGGTGCGGCCCTGCACGGCCTGCTCGGCCTCGGGACGCTGGGCGCCCAGGCGGTGCAGGCGGATCTCGCCGCCGTCCCGCGAGGTCTCGACGACGAGGACGCGCAGGTCGGGCCGGTGCTGCAGCAGCGGCACGATGTCCGGGAGCGGGCTGTAGGAGACGCCCTCGGGCGCGACCGGCCGACCCGGCAGCACCTCGCTCAGCACGACCCTCCCGTCCACGGCGACCGCGAAGAGGCAGCAGCCGCCCTGGGGGCGCCCGGCCCCCTCGAGCAGAGCGGTAAGGGCCTCGATGTCTGCCTGGGGGGCGCCCTGGCGGGCGAGCTCGTCTCCGAGGGACGTGGCGCGCTCGAGCGAGCTGTCCGGCGGATCCCCGGAGTCGATCGCGAGGTCGACGTAGAGCTGCGACACGGGCCGGGAGTCGCGGAGGAGCTCGGCCAGGGTCGGGAGAGCGGGGGTGGTGGTCACCATCGGGTCGTCCTTTCCTGTCGTGTCCCGACAGTGTCGGACGGCAGGAGCGGGAGGAGGGACGGGGTTGACTGCTCGCGCGCGCCTCAGAGCAGGCGGCGGGCGGAGGCCCAGGCGGTGAGCTCGTAGCGGGAGGAGAGCTGCAGCTTGCGGAGGACGGCGGAGACGTGGGACTCGACCGTCTTGACCGAGATGAAGAGCTCGGCCGCCGCCTCCTTGTAGGCGTAGCCGCGGGCGATCAGGCGCATCACCTCGCGCTCGCGGGCCGAGAGCCGGTCGAGCTCGTCCACCGACTCCGCCTGCTCGCCCGCCAGCGCCCCGAAGGCGTCGAGCACGAAGCCGGCCAGGCGCGGCGAGAACACGGCGTCCCCGCCCGCCACCGCGAGCACGGCCCGGCTGACCTCGGCTCCGGAGCTGGCCTTGGTGATGTAGCCGCGGGCGCCGGCGCGGATCACGCCGACCACGTCCTCCGCGGCGTCCGAGACGCTGAGCGCCAGGAAGCGCGACGACGACCCGGCGCTGCGCCGCAGCACCTCGGCCCCGCCTCCGCCCGCACCGCCCGGCAGGTGCACGTCGAGCAGCACCACCTCGGGCGCGAGCGAGGCGACCAGGCCGACGGCGGAGTCGACGTCGGCCGCCTCCCCGACGACCTCGAGCTCGGGGGCGAGGTCGGCCCGCAGGCCGGAGCGGAAAATCGAGTGGTCGTCGACCAGCAGCACGCGGGTCACCGCTCGACCTCCGCGGGGAGTCGCAGATGCACCTCGGTGCCGGTGCCGCCGACTCCGGGGCGCACGGTCGCGCTGCCGCCCGCGCGCGCCATCCGGCCGATGATCGACTCGCGGATGCCGAGGCGGTCGCCGGGCACCTCGTCGAGGACGACGCCGGGGCCGCGGTCGCGCACGAACACGTCGACGCCCTGCACGGAGGACTCGAGGTACACCGAGACGTCGCCGCCCGCGTGCCGGGCCGCGTTCAGCACGGCCTCGCGGGTCGCGGCGAGGAGCGCGGCGGCGCCGGGGACGGACGCTCCGACGGCCACCACCTCGAGGTGCACGGGGTAGTCGAGCTCGACGGCGGCGGCGATCGCCCGGACCTCGGCGGCCAGGTCGTTGGCGACCGGGACGTCGCGCTCGAACAGCCAGTCGCGCAGCTCCCGCTCCTGGGCGCGGGCGATGCGGGCGACCTCGCTCGAGGCTCCGGCGCGGTTCTGGATGAGCGCGAGGGTCTGCAGCACGGAGTCGTGCAGGTGCGCGGCGATCTCGGCCCGCTGCTCCTCGCGCACGCGGGCGGCGCGCTCGCCCATCAGCTCGGACCAGAGGGTCACCACCCGGGGCGCGGCCAGCACGCCGGCGGCGATCAGCAGCACGCCCACGGCGAGGACCGCGTTGAGGGCGCTCGGGCGGCCGGTGAGCACGGCCGCTCCGGCGAGCACCAGCAGCGCGCAGGAGGCGAGGCGCACCGCGGAGCCGTACCGGGCGGGGCGGACGGCGTCGCCGCGGTCGAGCCCGAGGCTCCAGCCGACGGCTCCTCCCGCGAGCAGGCCGACGGCGACGAGCGCGCGCGTGATGTCGGCGTCGTCGCCGCTGTCGACGGTGATCAGCACGGCGAGCGCCGCGACGGCGGCGGCGAGGGTCAGCAGGCCGGCCACGGGAGCGGAGCGGCGGACGGCCGGATCCGCGTCGCGCGAGTCGAGCGGCGCGAGGGGCACCAGCGCCCAGAGCCAGAGGTAGAGGAGCGCGCCGCCCCCGCCGAGCGCGGTCGTGAGGACGGCCAGGAGGCGGGTCCTCCGCACGCTCCAGCCGAGGTGGTCGGCGACCGCGGTGCACACTCCGCCGAGCAGCATCGTCCGCGGCCGCTGCAGCGGGGGGCGGACGGCGGTGCCGGGGACTGTGCTCACCCCTGAATCCAAACAGGTCGGCCGCACGATCGGGGGTGCTCTCGGGGTCGGATCAGGGGTTCCCCCGATGGTTCGGGCCGTGGAGCGCACGGGAGACTCGCAGCATGACAGGACAGAGCACGACCCCGCCGGGCTCCGCGGAGCCGGACGGCACGGAGGCGGCGAGCACAGCGACGACGCCGATCGGGACGGATCCCGGAGCGGCCGGACCCGACAGCGCCGGCCCGGACAGCACCGGCCCCGAGAGCCCCGACCCGGGAGCCCCCGGCCCCGCCGATCCGCCCCCCGCGCCCGAGAACCGCTTCGTGCTCTGGCTGCGAGGCCTCGACCTGCCCCGCCGTCCCGGCTGGATCGGCGGCGTCTGCGCGGGGATCGCCGACCGGCTCGGCATCGACCCGCTGATCGTGCGCGGGATCGTGCTCGTCGTCGCGGTGCTGGGCGGGCCCGCGCTCCTCCTCTACGCCGCGGCCTGGCTGCTGCTGCCCGACCAGGACGGCGCCCTGCCGGTGGAGCGGCTGCTCCGCGGCTCGCTCGACCGGGTGCACGCCGGGATCGGCGTCCTCGTGCTCGCCTCGATGCTGCCGGTGGCGCAGGGCTTCTGGTCGCTCGGCGGCGCGTACACCGGGGCGATGCCCTGGGCGCCCGCGACCGGGCGGACGCTGTGGTCGCTCGTGGTGCTCGGGCTGATCGTGGCCTTCGTGGTCTGGATCGTGCGGCGGAGCCGGCGATCGGACGACGCGGCCGCTCACCCGGCCCAGGGCTCCCCGTCCGCACACCCCTCCGCGACGCTCCCCTACCCCGCGCCCTCCGCTCCCGGCTACCCCGCACCCGACCCCGGGCTGCAGGACGAGCGCCCCTCGTCCCCCGAGGCCGTCGCCGAGTGGCGCGAGCGCCAGGAGGCCTGGCGGGCCGAGCGGGAGGCCTTCCGCGCCCAGCAGAGCGCGACGGCCCGCGAGACGGCCCGCGCCCGGGCGGAGGAGGCGCGAGTCGCCGCCGCCGCCGTCACCGCCGCGCGCCTGCAGCGCCAGCGCCTGCGACGCGCCGCGAACCCCCGGCTGCGGGCGAGCCTCACGCTGCTCGCCCTGGGCGCCGCCGCACTGACCGGCGCACTGGTCTCGCTCACCGCCTCCGGGCCGACGGCCCTCGTCGTCGGAGCCGCCTCGGCCGCGCTCGTGCTCGCCGTGGTGATCGTGCTCGCCGGCCTGTTCCGGAGGCGCGCGATCGCGCTGATCGCCCTCGCGACGGTCGCGCTGGTCACGGCCGCCTGCGCCGCCGTGCTGCCGACCGACCGCGAGCTGCTCCCCGTGCTGGGCACCTACGGCTTCTCGAGCGCCGCTCCCGGCCGCTACGCGACGCTCGCGGCGAGCGACCTGCGCGTCACGGTCGCACCCGGCTACGAGACCTCCGGCGAGCCGCTGGACCTCTGGATCGGCTACGGGCACGTGTCCGTCGCCACGATGGCGGGAACGGCGGTCCGCCTCGAGGCGACCACGGAGGACACCGAGCTCCTCGTTCTGGACGCCGACGGAGGCGCGATCGACGCGCCCCGCGAGGTCCGCACCGCCGACGGCCGTCAGCTGTGGACGCAGACCTTCGGCGATCCCGAGGCCGAGCCGTTCGTGGTCCGCATCGCCCAGGAGGGCGGGTCGATCCGCGTCCAGGACTCCACACCGGGCGCCGACTCCGGCACCACCGCGCCGGACGCCGACGCCACCCCGACACCCACCCCGAGCCGCCCCCCCGAGACCGGAGCCGCACGATGACCACCACGCCCACCCCCGCCACCGCCCGCCCGCGGATCCGCGTCGGCGCCGTCCTCTACGGACTCGTCCTCGCCGCCGCCTCGATCGGCCTGCTCGTCGTCTCGGCCGACCCGGTGCTGCGCGCGCAGGTCGTCGAGCGCGGGATCACGCTCGAGCCCGGCGCCGCGCTCGCCCTGGCCGTCGCGGCGCTCGGCGCCATGGCGCTCCTCCTCGCGCTCGCCCGCCTGCTCGACCGCCGCGCCGCTCGCGACGACGGCTGACCCCGGCGCGGGACGCCGGGTGCTCGCAACCCCCTGCCCCGCATCCGCCGAGAGGCGCAGACTCGTCCCGGGCGATCGCCCGCCACCCCCTGGAGACGAGACCATGCCCTTCTGCGCCCTCGAGAGCCTCCGCTGATGGAGCTGGGCATCGCCGCGATCGTCGGCGTCTCGGTCCTCGTCGCGGTCGCCGTCTTCTCGCGGCGCCTCGGCGTCGCCGCCCCGATCGTCCTCGTGCTCGCCGGCGTCGGCCTCTCGTACATCCCCGGGGTGCCGGAGGTGGTCGTCCCGCACGAGTGGGTGCTCGACGGCGTGCTGCCGCCGCTGCTGTACGCGGCGGCGCTCAGCGTCCCGTTCATCGACTTCCGCCGGAACCTCACCACCATCACCGGCCTGTCGGTCGTGCTGGTGCTGATCTCGGCGGCCGGCGTCGGCGCGCTCCTCTTCCTCCTCCTCCCCGAGCTCGGGCTGGGCCTGGCGATCGCCGTGGGCGCGATCATCAGCCCGCCCGATGCGGTCGCCGCGACCTCGGTCGGCCGGCGCCTCGGCCTCCCGCCGCGGCTGCTCACCCTGCTCGAGGGCGAGGGGCTGATCAACGACGCGACCGCGCTGGTGCTCCTCCGCTCGGCCCTCGCCGCCGCCGCGGGGACGCTCGCGACGCCGTGGGCCGCGATCGGCGACTTCCTCTACGCGGTCGTCGTGGCCGTCGTGGTCGGGTTCGTGGCCAGCGTCGTCACCGTCTTCGTCCGCTCGCGGCTCGAGGACCCGGTGCTCAACACCGTCCTCTCCTTCATCGTCCCCTTCGTCGCGTTCATCCCCGCCGAGGGCCTGGGCGCCTCGGGCGTGCTCGCCGTGGTCGTCGCCGGCCTGCACACCGGACACGCCTCCTCCCGCGCCTTCACCGCGCAGTCGCGGGTGAACGACCGGATCAACTGGCGGACCGTGCAGTTCCTGCTCGAGAACGGCGTGTTCCTGCTGATCGGGCTCGAGATCCGCTCGCTGATCCACGACGCCGACAGCGCGCGCCTCTCGGTGCCCGGAGCGGTCGGGATCGGGCTGATCGCGGTGGTCGGGCTGATCGTCGTGCGCTTCCTCTGGGTCGGGCCGGTCCTCCTCGGCGAGCGCTGGCAGACCCGCCGGGCCGAGCGCCGGGCCCGCGAGCAGAAGGAGCTGCTCGAGTCGCCCGAGGCGCAGGAGCTGCCGAAGGAGGAGCGCGGCCGGGCGAAGCGGCGCTACCTGCTGCGGCGCAGCGACTACCGGCACTTCAGCCGCAACGGCATCGGCTGGCGCGGCGGTCTGGTGCTCGGCTGGTCCGGGATGCGCGGAGTGGTGACCCTCGCGGCCGCGCAGTCGCTGCCCGAGGACATCCCCTACCGCCCGCAGCTCGTGCTGATCGCCTTCACCGTGGCCGTCGCGACCCTGCTGATCCAGGGCAGCACGCTGCCGCTGCTGATCCGGGCGCTGGGCATCCGCGGGATCGACGTGCCCGAGGACCAGCGCGCGCTCGCGGGCCTGCTCGACGAGATCACCGAGAAGGGCCTCTCGGTGCTGGAGCGCCCGGGCGACGCCGTCGAGGGCGCCGACGGCGTCGCTCCGGACGTCCTGGAGCGGGTGCGGCAGACGTCGTTCCTCCGCTCCGAGGCCGCCTGGGAGCGCTCGCGCGGCACGGAGAGGTCGGTCGCGGACACTCCGCACCGCCTCTACCGAGCGCTGCGCCTCGCCGTGGTCGCGGCCGAGCGGGAGGCGCTGCTGGACGCGCGCTCGCGCCGCGCCTACCCGCAGCGCATCCTCCGCGACGCCCAGTCGCTGCTCGACCTCGAGGAGACGCGGCTCCGCGTGCGGCGGGGCTCCGAGTCCTGAGGGCTCGGGATCGTGACGATCGTTCGCGGGGATGCCCGCGCTGATCCGCGCCCTGTGGAGGAGCGCCGAGCTCCTCGAGTGCGCCATCCAGATCGACCCCTCGGACCACGGCCGTCCGGCCTCCCCGGCAATAGCCCGCCGATGCGTCACCCCCCGTTAAGCCCGCGCGCCCCGCTTCCTCTGGCACTGCCGTCACCCCGCCCGTAACCTGCGGATCGCCTGAGAATCGGAAGCTCGATTCGCCCGCACTCGAAGAGGGGTGGCGGGCCGGGGCGGATCCCCTCGGGCGATATCACGAGGGCCGATCCGCGCGCCAGCCCTCGCAGAGAGGGCAGACGGGGCGCTGAGAGGAACGCTATCCCGTGCGGCGCCGGAGCGCACGCCTCACTTCGTTCGAGTGCTCTCAGGTCCAGTCGAGAGCGGAGCGCTCGGCCCAGTAGCGGGCCGGATCCACGGCGAGCGCCGGGAGGTCCGGGAGCTCCCGGGGCTGCGCGCGCAGGTTGGCCCGCAGCTGCTCCGGAGTCGCCGCGCCGCTCAGCACGACGTCGGCCCAGGGCTGCGCGAGGACGGCCCCCAGGGCGACGGCGTCCGGCGCGGCGCCGGCGTGCTCGATCGGGTGCGCCACGAGCCTCCCGTTGGCGAGGGCCTCCTTGACCACCACCAGCCAGCCGTCGTCGTGCGCGGCGGCGAGCGCCCGGCCCGCGGACTGCTCGAGCGGGTTCCAGGTGCTCTGGACCGCGCTGAACGGCGACTCCGGGATCGCGCGGGCGAGCTCGATCACGCGCGCCTGCTCGGGTCCGCTGGTGGAGAGGCCGACGCGCACTCCGGAGCCGGCGAGGCCGCGCAGTCGGTCCAGCAGCGGGCGGTCGGTGAGGGCCGGGCTCTCGGGAGTGATCGAGTGGACGAGGTAGGAGTCAGGCGCCGAGCCGAGCGCGTCGAGCGTGAGCGGCCACTGGCGGTCGAGCATCGCGACCGAGTGCTCCTTGCGCTCGTGCACCGGCGCATCCATCGCCCACCCGCCGACGTACTCGTAGCCCCACTTCGACTCGATCGTGAGCGCCGCCCGCCGCTCCGGATGCCGGGCGAGCCAGCCGCCGAGGAACTCCTCCGCGCGCCCGTAGGAGCGCGCGGCGTCGAGGAAGCGGACGCCGGCGTCCCACGCCGCGTCGAGCAGCAGGTGCGTGCGCTCGCGCAGCGCGTCGACGCTCCGCTCGGCCGCGGGGCCGAGGTCGTCGTCGCGCCCTGCCGTGATGTACGCCGGCCGGCCCACGGCCGCCAGCCCGATCCCGAAGCGCTGCATCCCGCCCACGGTACGCCGGTCCCGGAGCTCCGGCAGCCGCTAGCGTCGAGCGGTGACCTCCGCCCTCGACCGCAGCATCCTCCGGCTCGCCGTCCCGGCGCTGGGCTCGCTGGTCGCCGAGCCGCTGTTCCTGCTCACCGACTCCGCCCTGGTCGGCCATCTCGGCGCCGTCCCGCTCGCCGGGCTCGCGCTGGGCGGCACGGTGCTGCAGACGATCGTCGGCCTGATGGTCTTCCTCGCGTACAGCACCACTCCGCGGGTCGGCCGGGCCCTCGGCGAGGGCGACGAGCGGAGGGCCGTGGCGGCCGGGATCGACGGCGGCTGGCTGGCCCTGCTCCTCGGCGCCGGCATCGCCGTGGTGGGCGCGCTGACCGCTCCGGCCGTCGTGGCGCTCTTCGGCGCGGAGCCGGCGGTGGCCGAGGCGGGCGTGCGGTACCTGGCGGTGAGCATGGCCGGGATTCCCGCCATGCTCGGCGTCTTCGCGCTCACCGGGCTCCTCCGCGGCTTCCAGGACACCCGCACTCCGCTGGTGATCGCCGCCGGCGGATTCGCTCTCAACGCCGCTCTCAACGCCGCGCTGATCTACCCGGCCGGCCTGGGGATAACCGGCTCCGCACTGGGGACGGTGATCGCGCAGTGGGCCATGCTCGCGGCCTACGCGGGAGTCGCGCTGCGGCTCGCCCGGAGGGTCGGCGCGCCGCTGCGGCCGCACCTCGCGGGCCTGGCCTCCTCCGCGGGATCCGGCGGCTGGATGCTGCTGCGCACAGCGAGCCTCCGCGCGGCGATCCTGCTCGCGGTCGCGACCGCCACCTCGCTCGGGGCGGAGGAGCTGGGCGCCTTCCAGGTGGCGATGACGCTGTTCTCGACAGTCGCCTTCGCCCTCGACGCGGTGGCGATCGCCGCGCAGGCGCTGCTGGGCCGCCTCCTCGGCGCGGGCGACGCCGAGCAGGCCCGCGCCGTCACGAAACGCTGTGTGACCTGGGGAATCGGTGCGGGAGTAGTGCTCGGAGCGCTGGTCACCGGTCTGAGCGGTGTCCTGCCGTACGTCTTCTCGAGCGACCAGGAGGTGCTGCGGCTGCTGCCCGCGGCGATCGCCGTCGTGGGCCTCACCGCTCCGCTCGGCGGCTACATCTTCGTGCTCGACGGCGTGCTGATCGGCGCCGGCGACGGCCGCTACCTGGCGCTCAGCGGCCTCGCGAACCTCGCCGTCTTCGTCCCGCTCGCCCTGCTCGCCCCCGCCGCGCCCGCCGAATGGCGCCTCCTCGCGCTCTGGCTCGCCTTCGCCGTCGGCTTCCTCGGCGCCCGCGCGGTCACCCTCGGGCTCCGGGTCCGCAGCGACGTCTGGCTCCGCTGACCGCACTCCTCCCCTGTGGAGAAGCCTGTGGACAACTCCGGTCAGCGCGGCGGAGCGCTGGTGTTCCCGCGGTGGAAGACGGCGTGGAAGCAGACCGCCTCCGCCTCCTCGTCGGCCAGGAGCGCGACCGCGGCCCGTCCCGCCGCACGGCCCTTCTCGACCGCGGGCTGGGCCATCGTCGTGAGGTCGTACTCGGCCGCGAGACCGGGCACCTGCACGCCGTCGAAGCCGACCACCGAGAGGTCCTCGGGCACGCGCAGCCCGCGCTCCTCCGCCGCGAGGATCACGCCCGCGGCCAGCAGATCGCTCTGCGCGACGACCGCGGTCGGCGGCTCCGCCCCCTCGAGCAGCGTGCGGCCCGCGGCGACGCCCTCGTCGACGGAGCTCGCCGCGGCGGCGACGACCGACGCCTCCGGGAAGACGTCCTGCACGCCGAGGAGGCGGTCGACCGGAGTGATGCTGGGGCTCGAGCGCCAGCCGGGCGGGATCGCGCCGCGGCGGCGGTCCTTCGCGAACGGGAGCGCGACCACCGCGACCCGCTCGTGGCCGAGCTCGCGCAGGTGCTCCGCGAGGGTGCGGCTGGCCTCGCGGTTGTCGAGCGAGATCACGGCGCCGCCCAGCTCCGAGAGGCCCTCGACCACGACGACCGGCACCCCGCGGCGGCGCAGCACGGCGACGGAGTCGTCGACCGACGGGCTGCAGCCGACCAGGATCATCGCGTCGACCGGGGCCGTCGCCAGCAGGCCCGCGCCGTCGCCGGTCTCGGTGAGCAGCAGGATCCCGGCGTCGACCCCGCCGAGCACGTCGGCGATCCCGTCGAGCATGGCGATCTTGATCGGGTCGCGGAACGCGTGCAGCATCCGCTCGTCCACGACGACCCCCACGATCCCCGAGCGGCCGCGGCGGAGCGAGCGCGCCCGCGGGTCGGGACCGGCGTAGTCGAGCTCGGACGCCGCGCGCAGCACCCGCTCCTTCGTGGCCTCCGAGACGGGGCCGGAGCCGCTGAAGACCAGCGAGGCGGTGGAGGGGGACACTCCGGCCCGGCTCGCGACGCGGGCGAGCGTCGGCCGGGGGCTCTTGCGGGGTTCCACGTTCCTCCTCGTGGGGGCGGCGCGCTCGTCGTCGGTTGACCGTCCCCGGGGTTCCGGATAGCTTAGACCGGCTCGCTTCGAATCGATTCGACCGTGCCTCTCGATCCGGTGTCCGGATCCCGCCCGCACCAGGAGAACCGCCATGACCTCGACGTCCGCGCTCACGCGCCCGCAGCTGGTCGCCTGGCGCAACGCCGTCTTCACGATCTTCGTCCTCAGCGGGATCTCGATCGCCACCTGGGTCTCGCGCACCCCCGCCATCCGCGACGAGCTCCAGCTCTCGACCGCCGGAGTGGGCCTGCTGATCCTCTCGATGTCGATCGGCGCGATCGTCGGACTCGCGTTCTCGACGCCGGTCATGGGCGCGATCGGCGCCCGGCGCGGCATGGCGCTCGGCCTCACCGTCTCGGCGGCGGGGCTCGCGGTGCTGGGCGTCTCGGCCGACGTCATCGGCGTCCTCCCCGCGGCCTTCGCCGGCATGGCGATGCTCGGCTTCGGCAACGGAGCGGTCGACGTGATGATGAACGTCGAGGGAGCGGCCAACGAGAAGGCCTTCGGCAAGACGCTCCTGCCGCTGTTCCACGCCTTCTTCAGCCTCGGCACCGTGGCCGGCGCGCTGATCGGCGCGGGCGCCTCCGCCCTGGCCGTGCCCGTCGCCGTCCACCTCGGCGCGATCGCCGTGGTGATCGCGGTGACCGCGGTGATCGCGATCCGCTTCGTCCCGGTCCGCGAGGAGCTCGACACCTCCGGCGCGGCGACCACCGTGAAGCCGCCGGTCCGCGAGCGCGTCGCCGCCTCCCTCGGCGTCTGGCGCGACGGCCGCCTCGTCCTCATCGGCCTGATCATGCTGGGCATGGCCTTCGCCGAGGGCTCCGCGAACGACTGGCTGACCCTGGCGATGGTCGACGGCCACGGCACCGACAAGACGACCGCCGCCGTCGTGTTCGGCGTGTTCGTCGCCGCCATGACCGTCGGACGCGTGATCGGCGGGCCCGTGCTCGACCGCTTCGGCCGCGTCCCGGTGCTGCGCGCCTCCGCCGGGCTCGCGATCGTCGGCATCCTGCTGTTCATCCTCGCCCCGGTCGACGCGCTCGTCGTCGTCGGCGCGGTCGCCTGGGGTCTGGGCTGCTCGCTCGGCTTCCCGGTGGGCATGTCGGCCGCGGCGGAGGGGCCGCACTCGGCCGCCCGCGTCAGCGCGGTGGCGATGCTCGGCTACGTCGCGTTCCTGGTCGGACCGCCGGCCATCGGCTTCCTCGGCGAGCACTACGGCCTGCTGAACGCCCTCTTCCTGGTGCTGGCCCTGGTGGTCGTCGCCGGGCTCGCCTCCCCCGCCGCCCGCAGCCGACGGAGCTGACCGCCCCGCTCCACGCGCCTCCGCAAGCCCCCGTGGGGCCCGGGCGCCCCGGCGCGCCTCCCCCTAGGCTTCCCAGGACGGCGGCGGAGGGGGAGCGGATGCGGTACCGAGCGCGCGACGGCGCCCTGCTCCACGTCGACGAGCACGGAGCCGGTCAGGGGCGGCCCCTGGTGGTCGTCCCCGGTGAGCCGGAGCGCCACCCCTCCTACCTCGGCTCGTTCGCCTCGATCGCCTGCACGCGCCGCGTCCTCGTGCTGCACCCGCGCGGAGTGGGCGACTCCGCGGAGCTGCCTCCCGCTCCCCCGGCCACGACGGCCGCCGACGTGGAGGACCTGCGCCGCCACCTCGGCGTCGACGAGCTCGATCTCGCCGCGCACGACTCCGGCTGCCGCGCCGTCCTGCTCGCCGCCGTGGACGCGCCCGAGCGCGTCGCCCACCTGCTCCTGATCGCCCCCGGCACCGCCTGGCTCGGGATCGACGACCGGGCTGCCGGTCACACGACTCCCGCCGGCTCCGACGACACCGCGGCGATCCGCGACGCTCTGCAGCGCCTCGACTGCCCCGCGGTCGTCCTCGGCGGCGAGGACGATCCGGTGACGGGCGTCGCCGCTCTGGAGGCGCTCACCGCGCTCCTGCCGCAGGCGAGCCTGGCCGTCATCGAGTCGAGCGGCCACCACCCGTGGGCGGAGGCGCCGGCCGAGTTCGCGGTCGCGCTGCGCGCCTCGCTCTCGGTGCCGCCGCCCGCTCCTCCGCTCGGCCGCCGGCCTCCCGTCGCCGCGCGCTGAGCCGGGAGCCCGCCGGAGCCGCGCCGTCTATCCTCGACGGGTGCGTCTCGTCATCGCGCGCTGCTCCGTCGACTACACCGGCCGTCTCAGCGCCCACCTCCCGCTCGCCACCCGCCTCCTGCTCGTCAAGGCCGACGGGAGCGTCCTCATCCACTCCGACGGCGGCTCCTACAAGCCGCTGAACTGGATGAGCCCGCCCTGCACGCTGATCACGGGCGAGCCCGACGGGGAGGCGCGCGCCGCGGGAGTGACGCAGCAGTGGACCGTCGCGCACCGCAAGACCGGCGACGCTCTCGTCGTCTCGATCCACGAGGTGCTGCACGATTCGGCGCACGAGCTCGGCGTCGATCCGGGACTCGTCAAGGACGGAGTAGAGTCGCATCTCCAGCGCCTTCTCGCCGAGCAGATCGGCCTCCTCGGAGAGGGGCACACTCTCGTCCGGCGCGAGTACATGACCGCGATCGGCCCGGTCGACATCCTCGCCCGCGATTCCTCGGGAGCCGCCGTCGCCGTCGAGATCAAGCGCCGCGGCGAGATCGACGGAGTCGAGCAGCTCACCCGCTATCTCGAGCTGATGAATCGCGATCCGCACCTCTTCCCGGTGACGGGAGTCTTCGCCGCTCAGGAGATCAAGCCGCAGGCGCGGACTCTCGCCGAGGACCGCGGAATCCGCTGTGTGGTGCTCGACTACGAGGCCATGCGCGGCACCGACGACTCCCACACGCGCCTGTTCTGACAGGCACGGCGAAGGCCCCCGCGATCGGATCACGGGGGCCTTCCGCTCACCGGGCGCGAGGCCCGGGAATGCGGCGTCTCACCGGGCCGAGAGCCCGGCGGCCGCTACTTGTGGGCGGCCTGGTAGGCGGCCTGGACCTCGGAGGGGATGCGTCCGCGGTCGGAGACGGGGTGGCCGTTGGCGTTCGCCCACTCGCGGATGGCCTTGAGCTGCTTGGGGTCGCTCTTGGAGGCGGTCGCGACGCTCGTGGCGGCCGCGGGGCGCGAGCCGACGCGGCGGGCGCTCGAGACGAACTTCTCGAGCGCCGAGTGGAGCTCGGCGATGTTGTCGGGGCCGAGATCGATCTCGTAGTTGGCGCCCTCGATGCTGAAGCGGACGGTACCGCCGTCACCGGAATCGATAAGGGTTCCGTCGATATCGTCGACAAGCGTGATCTTCTGGGCCACTTTTCCTCCTGGAGTTCGCGGGACCGGACTGTCTCGACCCGGACCGGGAGAGACATTACCCCCTTTCACAATCGAGTGCGCCATGAATGGCGCCATTCGTCCCTTTCTCGCGCCATGTCGAGGGGAATGTTCAGGATAAGCGGAGGCAATCACGGCTGAATCGAGCTGTTCGCCACCAGCTGTCGAATGGAGGACACGGTGTCCGCAGACGGCCGTAACGATTCCGGACACCGATCGCGCGCATTCCCGGGAACCGGTCCCGGCGATTCCGATCACGCCCCGGTCTTCGTTAGCGTGGAGCCATGGCACGACGAGGCGGACCCCCTGCACGCCCGGCGCGACCCGGTCCGTACCGCAATGCGGAGGCTCGGGAAGCGCTGGAGGCGCTCGTCGCCGCTCCCACCGCCGAGGCCGTCGACCGGCTGCTCGAGGCCTGCCTCGACGGCTCCCTCGTGGTCGACGTCACGGGCTCCCAGCCCGGAGGCGTGCCGCACGTCCGCACCGTCGCGACGACCACCGGGGAGCAGGTCCTGCCGCTGTTCACCTCCACGGACGAGGTGCGCACCGCGGTCCCCCGGCAGCAGCATCCGCGGGTGCAGATGCTGGTCCTCCCCGGACGCGAGGCCTTCGCGCTGATCCGCACCGCCGACTTCGTCGCCGTGCAGCTCGACCCCGGCTCGATCGCCCAGGTCGTCACCCGTTCGTTCGTCGAACGGGCTCTGGACGCCGAACGGCCGTAGAGTGTGGCCCCCGGCGGGGCAGCGCCGGCGTCACCCCGTCCTCCGAGGTCAGGAGCCCGCCATGTCCGACACGACCCTCGCCGCCACCGGCCTCGACGCGCGAGCCGGCACCTGGTCCTGCATCCTGTTCGACCTCGACGGCACGATCACCGACTCCGCCCCCGGCATCACCGGCACCCTCGTCGAGACCTTCGTCGAGCTGGGCCGCCCCGTGCCCGCTCCGGCCGAGCTGCTGGCCTACGTCGGCCCTCCGCTGCTCGAGGCGTTCCGCGAGCTCGGCGGGATGACCGTCGAGGAGGCGCAGGCCGCGCTCGTGGTCTACCGCCGCCGCTACAACGCGGGCGGGCTGTTCGACTCCTCGGTCTACCCGGGGCTGCCCGAGGTGCTGGCGCGCATCGCCGAGGCCGGCGTGCCGCTCTCGCTCGCGACCTCCAAGCCGGAGTCGGCGGCCACGCGCATCCTCGAGCACTACGGACTGGCGCAGTACTTCACGGTGATCTGCGGCGCCTCCGAGGACGAGGTCCGCAGCGCCAAGGCCGACGTCGTGGAGGAGGCGCTGCGCCGGCTCCGCGAGCTCGGCGTCGACCTCTCGGCGCCGGTGATGGTGGGCGACCGCGAGCACGACGTGCAGGGCGCCGCCGCCCACGGCGTGCCGACGATCATGGTCGAGTGGGGCTACGGATCGCCGCTCGAGGCGGTCGGGACGATCGCGCTGGTGTCCGGCGCCGAGGAGCTCGCGGACCTCCTGCTCCCGTGACCTGCGTACGATGAGGGCATGACTGGTCTGGGCGTCGTCCTCTCGTTCGTGCTGTTCCTCGGCGGGATCCTCGTTCTCGGCAACTCGTTCCTGCTGCCCGACATCGCCGGATTCCTCTTCGTCGGCGGCATCCTGATGATCTCGGGATCGCTCGCCGTCGCGTTCCACGTCCTGCCGAAGTCGCAGTAGCCGGGTCGCTCCGGGCGACCGCCTCCGCGGCTCGCCGCTCCGCTCAGCCCAGCGTGCTCGCGTCGAGGTTGATGACTGCATTGATGTAGACCGCCTCGCCGGCTCCGGCGATCGTCGGGTTCATCCGGAGCAGCTGCTGCACCGGGATCCCGAAGCGCTGCGCGATGTCGAAGAACGTGTCGCCCTGCACCACGGTGTAGCTCACGATGTCCCCCTCCCCGTCGCGGGTCGGCTCGCCGTTCGCCCCGGGAACCGCGCCGTTGTCAACCGCGAAGGCGGTCTCGGGGATGTCCGGTGTCGCGTTCGGCGTGAAGGTGACCGTCGCCTCGGGGACCGGCGCGAAGACCGTGGCCGTCGCTTGCGGGAGCGCCGCCGTGACGGTCGGGTCCGGCACCGGAGTCGGCGTCGCCGTGGCGAACACGGTGACCGTGACCGTGGGAGCCGGAGCGGGCGCCGAGCACCCCGCGAGCGCGAGCACCCCGGCCAGTGCCGTCGCTCCGATGACCGTCCTGCGCATGTCCCCCGCCCTCCGCGCGCCCCGCGGCGCCCGCTCCACCCTAGGAGACGGGGCGGCCGGCGGCACGTGCTGTCGCAGGAGGCCGGTGCTGCGGATCCACTGTCGTGCGGGGAGCTCCGCGGTCGTCCGGGCCGGGTCGGCCTCACCGGGACCGGGTCACGACGGGGGCTCGGGGAGCAGGCGCAGCCCGCCGCCGCTGTTCGCCGCGTCCATCAGGAGCTCGACCCAGGTCGGGTTGATCGTCGGCTGCCGGCTCCCCGCGAAGTGGAACTGCAGGGCGATGTTCGGGTTCATCCAGAAGGAGTGGCGGCCGCGCGCGCCCTCGGGCATCGAGTCGAGGGTGAGGCTGAAGCGCTCGTCGCGGCGGAACTTCGCGTAGATCACGATCTGGAGGTGGGCCAGGGTCCGGTCCTCGATCTCGATGACGGCGGGAGGAGTGCCGTAGAGGAATTGACCCATGCCGCCAGACTATAGGCCCCTCGGCTTATTACTAGTCCGTCTAGCTATTTGGCTGCGGAGGGTTCCGCGTCGTCCACTTCGTCCGTATCGTGCCCGTCGCCGTGCTCCGCGTCGATCTCGTCGACGGCCGCGCTCATCCGGCGGAGGAAATTGACGACGACCTCGGCCTCGGGTGCGTCCAGGTCCTCGGCGATCTCGAGCATCCGGCGGTGCATCTCCTGGAGCGTGGCGCGCACCTCGTCGTCGCTGTCGACGGTCGCCTCCACGACGATCCCGCGCCGGTCGGTCGGGTTGGGCTTGCGCACGAGGTGGCCGCTGCGGACCAGGCGGTCGATGAGGACCGTGGTCGACGCGGACGAGATGGAGAGGTGCGAGGCCAGGTCCTTGCCGGTCACCAGCTCGCCCTTGCGCTGCTGGCGGAGCAGGTACTGGATGGCGATCAGGTCCGTCTCGCCCATCGCCATCCGCTCGCGCGTGCGGCGGCGCATCGAGACCTCGGAGACGCGGTACGTGCGCATGGCGCTCAGCACCTCGACCGCACGGCGGGTGGACGACTCGTCCGGGTACCAGTACCCGGCGCCGCTCCGCAGGCTCGTGTCGCTCATCCGCACATCCTAGACCGGCTGATCACCAGGCCGTCTAGCGAGTCGCCCGCGCCTACGCTGGACCGGTGACCGCCACCCTCGTCGCCAAGGGCCTCTCCGGAGGCTATGCGCACCGCACCCTGTTCGACGGACTCGACCTGACGGTCGCCCCCGGGGACGTGGTGGGCGTCGTGGGGGCGAATGGAGCCGGCAAGTCGACGCTCCTGCGCATCCTCGCGGGCGAGACCGCTCCGCTCGAGGGCTCCGTCGTGCTCTCGCCGGGCGACGCCTTCGTCGGCTGGCTGCCGCAGGAGCACGAGCGCCGCGAGGGCGAGACCGTCGCCGGCTACATCGCGCGCCGCACCGGCTGCGCAGAGGCCTCCGCCGAGCTCGACGCCGCCGCCTCCGCCCTGGCCGACCCCGATCCCGACGGCTCGATCGCCGACCGCTACGCCCTCGCGCTCGACCGCTGGCTCGCGAGCGGCGCGGCCGACCTCGACGAGCGCACCCCGGTCGTCCTGGCCGACCTGGGCCTGTCGCTCGGAGCCGCGGCCGCCTCCTCGACGATGACCTCCCTCTCCGGCGGGCAGGCGGCGCGGGTCGGCCTCGCGGCGCTGCTGCTCTCGCGCTTCGACGTGGTGCTGCTCGACGAGCCGACCAACGACCTCGACCTCGACGGCCTGGAGCGCCTGGAGGCCTTCGTCCGCGGACTCCGCGGCGGCGCAGTGCTCGTGAGCCATGATCGCGAGTTCCTCGCCCGCAGCGTCACCCGCGTGCTCGAGCTCGATCTCGCGCAGGGCACCAACCGGGTCTACGGAGGCGGCTACGACGCGTTCCTGGAGGAGCGCGAGACCGCGCGGCGCCAGCGCCGCGAGAAGTACGAGGACTTCGCCGAGCAGAAGGCCGACCTGGTCTCCCGCGCCCGCACCCAGCGGGAGTGGTCGAGCCAGGGCGTGCGCAACGCGATGAAGAAGGCCCCCGACAACGACAAGATCCGCCGCAAGGCCTCGGCGGAGTCGAGCGAGAAGCAGGCGCAGAAGGTGCGCCAGATGGAGAGCCGGATCGCGCGGCTCGAGGAGGTCGAGGAGCCGCGCAAGGAGTGGCAGCTCGCCTTCACGATCGGCAGCGCCCCGCGCTCGAGCTCGGTCGTCTCGACACTGAACGGCGCGGTCGCCCGCCGCGGCGCCTTCACGCTCGGGCCGGTGTCGCTCCAGGTCGACGCGGGCGACCGGATCGGCATCACCGGGCCCAACGGCGCCGGCAAGTCGACGCTGCTGTCGCTCCTCCTCGGCCGCGCCGAGCCGGAGGAGGGCGGCGCCTCCCTCGGAGCGAGCGTGGCGATCGGCGAGATCGATCAGGCCCGCGGGATGCTCGCCGCCGAGGTGCCGCTCGCGGACGCGTTCGAGGCGCTGGTGCCCGAGTGGCCGACCGCCGAGGTCCGCACGCTGCTGGCCAAGTTCGGGCTGAAGGCCGACCACGTCGGCCGCCGCGTCGGCGAGCTCTCGCCGGGCGAGCGGACGCGGGCCGCCCTGGCGCTCCTCCAGGCCCGCGGCACGAACCTCCTGGTGCTCGACGAGCCGACCAACCACCTCGACCTCGTCGCCATCGAGCAGCTGGAGGAGGCGCTCGAGGCGTACGAGGGCACCCTGCTGCTGGTCACCCACGACCGGCGGATGCTCGAGACGGTGCAGCTGACGCGGCACTGGCACGTCGAGGCGGGCGTCGTCACGGAGGCGTGACGCCCGCCGCCGCGTCAGTCCCCGGAGGCGCGGGCCGCCTCGTCCTCGCGCCAGCCGGCCTCCTTCTGCACGTACTCGTTGTCGGCGAACTCCGCGAAGTCGCTCTCGTCGGTGATCCGGCGCACTTCGAGGCGGTTGCCGGGCACCAGGGGGCAGCGCAGCGCCCACTCGCGGGCCTGCTCCTTGGAGTCGACCCCGATGATCCAGAAGCCGTTGAAGAGCGACTCGGTCGGGCCGTAGGCGCCGTCGACGACGGTCGGCGGCTCGGAGGAGAAGTCGACCACGAAGCCGGAGGAGGCGACGTCGTCGGCCAGGCCGTCGCCCGAGAGCAGCACGCCCGCCTCGATCATCGCCTCGTTGTACTGCCCCATCCGGGTGATGATCTCGTCGAACGGGATCGAGGCGTAGGCCTCCTTCGCCGCATCGGTCGCGCGCATGATCAGCATGTACTTCATCGGGTCTCCCTGGGGTCGGTGCGCGGGGGCGCAGGGCCTACTCTGGCCCATCCGGGGTGCCGGCGGAACGGTGGGTCCCGAGCGTCTGCGCCACGGGGGCGAGCGCGGAGCGACGGACCTTGCCCGCGTCGCTCCGAACGGGCTCGTGCACGATCCGGAGGGCCCGGAGGCGCCGCTCAGCGCCCAGCTCGGCGTTCGCCCGAGCGAGCAGACCGGCCGGGTCCACGCCCGCGTCGCCCACGTCGACGACCGCCTCCACCGCCTGCCCCAGCTCCGTGTCCGGCACGCCGAAGGCGACCGCCCCGCGGACTCCGGGCAGGGCCTCCAGCACCCGCTCGACCTCGGCCGGCCAGACGCTCACTCCGCCCCGGAGGATCAGATCGTCGGCGCGGTCGACCACCCAGAGCCACCCGTCCCCGTCGACGCGGCCGACGTCGCCGAGGGTGTCCCAGCCCTCCTCCGTCCGCCGCGAGCCCGCGCCGAGGTAGCGGTAGGCGGGGGCCTCGCCGCGGTGCAGCCAGATGCGGCCGAGCTCGCCGGTCGGAGCCTCCGTGCCGTCCTCCCGCTGGATGCGCAGGGTCGTCCCGCTGATCGGCCGTCCGACACTGCCCGGGTGCTCCAGCCACTCCCGGCCCGTGATCATCGTCAGTCCGTTCGACTCGCTGCCCGCATAGACCTCGACCACCCGCTCCGGGCCGAGCCAGCCGATCAGCGCCCGCTTGTCGGCGGGCGCGCAGGGCGCTCCGAGGTGCAGCACCGTCGCGAGCGAGGACACGTCCGCCCCCGACCGGTCGGGCGCAGCCAGCAGGCGGCGGATCGTGGTCGGGACGAGCAGGGTCCAGGTGACGCGGTGCTCCTCGATCGCCGCGAGGACCCGGGCGGCGTCGAACCGCGGCAGCAGCACCAGGCGCTGCCCGGTCATCAGCCCGCGGAAGGCGTAGGTGAAGGTCGCCGAGTGCATCAGCGGGCCGCTCACCAGCTGCACGCCCTCGCGCGGCAGGAACGGCGCGACCGGCGCGTCCGGATCCAGCAGCGCCGGGCCCGCGGCCAGCACCACCTTCGGCCGCCCCGTGCTGCCGGAGGAGGTGGGCGCCTTCCAGGACGAGGCCCACCGGTCCTCGAGCGAGCCGGCCGGCACCTCCGGCCCGGGCCGCCAGTCGCCCGCGCGCCACGGGACAGCGGAGGAGGAGGGCGCGCCGATGACGAGCGCCGGCCGCGCGATCCGCTCCACCTCGGCGCGCTCCGCCGCCGACAGCCCGGTCGAGACCGGCTGCGGCACGGCGCCCGCCTTCCAGACCGCCGCGCAGACGACGAGCGCGTCCAGCGAGTTCGAGAGCGAGACGGTGACGAGGTCGTCGGTCCGGACGCCGAGATCGCGGTAGGCGCGGGCGAGGCGGGTGCTCTCGCGGTCGAGCTCCCCCGCCGTCAGCGCGCCCTCGTCGGCCACGGCGACGATCCGGTCGGGATCGGCGTCGGCGAGACCGGTGACGATGCGCGAGATCGACCGGCGGGTCACCGGCGGCGCCCGATCGTGTCCAGGCGGCAGGACGGAGTCATCCGGGCACGCCTGCTCGCGCGGATCCCGGCCCGTCCGGAGGAGTTCCTCCTGAGCTCTGAACCGAGCCGTCGAGCACCCGCTCGTAGAACCGCAGATGCGCGGCCGCGACGTCGTCCCAGGAGTGCGAGGCGGCCAGGGCCCGGCCGTCCGGCGAGGGCAGCGTCAGGGCCTCCTCCAGCGCGTCGGCGAAGGAGGCGGGGTCCCGCCCGTAGCGGACCGCGTCCCCGAACACCTCGTGGATCACCGGCAGCTCCCGCGCCACGACCGGCACCCCCGCGGCGAGCGCCTCCATCGCCGCCAGCCCGAACCCCTCCTTCACCGAGACGAAGCCCAGCGCGGAGGCGCCGGCGACGAGCGGAGCGAGCCTCTCCTCCGGAACGGTGCCGAGGATCACCGGAGCGATCCCGAGCTCGGCCGCCCTCCGGTCGAAGGCGGCCCGGTACTCGCGGTAGTCGAACAGGGTCTCGCCGCCGCCGAACACCAGCGCGACGTCGTGGCCGCGCTCGCGCAGCAGAGCCCACGCCTCGAGCAGCTCGATGCTGCCCTTCCGCGGCTCGATGCCGCCGAGGGCGAGGAGGTACGGGCCGAGCTCGGCCCGCCACCCCCCGGTCAGCGGATCGTCGACGGCGGCCGCGAACCGCGCCGCGTCGACACCGTTCGGGATCACGTCGGGCAGCAGCCCCCAGCCGGCGCGCACCTCCTCGGCGACCGCAGCGGACACGCACAGCCGGGTCAGGGGGAGCCGGACGGCGCGGTCGTGGCAGGCGCGCAGCTCCGGGGTGGTGAAGTCGTCCAGGTGGTGGATCGTGCGGATCGGCGCGAGTCCGGCGGCGAGCGCCGCGTTGGCCGAGATGCAGTCCTGCGCGTGGACGACCGGGGCGTCCTCGCCCCGCAGGGCCTCGGCCATCGCGGCGATGGACCGGACGATGCGGGCGCCGACCGGCTCGCCCTCGCGGTGCGGAAAGGGCACCACCCGCACGGTCACGCACGGATCGACGGGGCGGAAGAAGGAGTCGTCGCCGCCCCGGGCGAGCGTGCGCACCGTGACGTCGTGTCCGGCGCGCGCGAGCGCCTCGGCGAGGGCGAGGGTGTGCACCACCCCGCCGCGCGGCCGGGTGGAGTAGGTCAGCAGGCAGATCCGCATCTCAGCTCCGGTAGGCGTGCTCCGCGCGGTCGCGGAGGTGGTGCATCGTGCGGCGGGCGCGGGCGACGGAGCCGGCGACGTCAGCGGAGGCGAGCGCGAGCCCGCCCTTCGCCCAGGTCTTCGCGATGATCTCTCCCGCCGGATCCACGACCTTCGCCTGCCCGAGGAACCGCAGGCCGCCGAGCACGCCGGTCTGGTTCGAGGAGACGAGGTAGACCTGGTTCTCGGCGGCGCGGGCGCAGTCGTAGAGATCGAACAGGTGGGCCTGGCGGTCGTTGCGGATCCGATCGGAGCGGTCGGTCACGCTCGCGGGCCACGCGCTGAGGCAGGCCAGCACCTCCGCGCCGTCGAGGGCCAGCGAGCGCGAGGACTCAGGGAAGGTCTTGTCGAAGTCGATCAGCATCCCCATCCTCCCGATCGGCGAGTCGAAGGCGGCGAAGCCGCGACCCGGCAGGTACGCCTCGGACTCGCCCAGCGGCAGGTGGACCTTGCGGTGCGTGCCGATCACGCGCCCGCCGTGCACGCAGACCGCGGTGTCGTAGCGGACCTCGCGACCGCCCTCGAGCGCGCGCTCCGCGATCCCGAAGCACACGGTGAGATCGCCCGCCAGCTCGGCCACGCGGGCGACCTCCGGCCCATCGAGCTCGAGGCTCGGCGGCAGGTCCGGCCCGGGGTGCTGGAGGTCGAGCAGGTAGCCGCCGAGGGTCGCGTCCGGGAGCACGAGCAGGTCGACCGAGCGCTCGCGGGCGTGAGCGATGATGCCGGCGAGCTTGGCGAGGGTGCGGTCGATGTCGCGACCGAAGTGCGCTGCGACCGCACCCATCACCGTCTCCGTCATGCGAGGAGGCTATCCGGCGAGATCCGGCTCGCGCTCCCGAGCGAAGCGCCCCGCCTCGCGCACTCGCCGGACCTCCTCCGCCAGGTGCCCCGCATCGCGGGCGATCGCCTCGAAGCGGCCGGACCCCCAGGTGTGCAGCCACGGCAGCCCGAGGAACGACAGGCCCGGCACGCTCGTCACTCCGCGCTGGTGGGTGGGATGGCCGGCGCCGTCGAACACGCCGATCTCGACCCAGCGGTAGTCGGAGCGGAACCCGACCGCCCAGACGACGCTGCCGATGCGCGCGAGGTCGAGCCCGGTCGCCTCGGACTCCGGCCGCCAGACCGGACGGCAGCGGTCCTCCTCGGGAGCGTCGATGCCGTGCGCCGCGATGTAGCGGTCGATGTCGTCCTTGATCGACTCCGCGACCGAGTCCGCGTAGTCGAGCGACGCCTCCGCCGTGGGGGCGAAGCGCAGCCGGGACCCCTCCACCCCGGCCAGTCGGCCGTAGAGGTGCATCCCGTCGCGGGCGAAGGCGCGCAGGTCGATGTCCCGCCCGCCCCCGCGCCCCGTCACGTAGTGGTTGGTCGACTCCCGCTTGGTGAGCCCGCCGACCTGCGCGTGGACGGGGACGTCGTACACGCCCATGTCCTGGAGCCAGGCGACGCAGTCGCGGCCCCGGTAGAAGCGCGCCACCCGCGGCGCGCTGCCGAGGGCGAGGTGGACCTCGCGCCCGGCGAGGAAGAGGTCCTCGGCGATCTGCGCGCCCGACTGCCCGGAGCCGACGACGAGCACGCCGCCGGGCGGGAGCGCCTCCGGCGAGCGGTAGTCGGCGGAGTGGAGCTGCAGCACGTCCGACGGCAGCCGCGCGGCGACGGCGGGGAGGACCGGGCGGTGGTAGCCGCCGGTCGCCACGACGACCTGGTCGGCCGTGATCGCGCCCGCGCTCGTGATCAGCTCGAACCCTCCCCCGGCGCGCTCGCGGAGCCGGCTCACCTCCACGCCCTCGACCACGGGGGCGTCGAAGCTCTGCGCGTAGCGGCGCACCCACGCGTGCACCTCGTCGCGCGTCATGAATCCGTCCGGGTCCGGCCCGTCGTAGGGGTACCCGGGGAGGCGGCACTGCCAGTTCGGCGTGACGAGGGTGAAGGCGTCCCAGCGGCGGTCGATCCAGTCGTGGCCGATGGTCGCGCGCTCGAGCACGACGTGCTCGATGCCGTCGTCGACCAGGTGCCGGCTGATCGAGAGCCCGGCCTGCCCGCCTCCGACCACCGCGACCTCGACGTGGCGCCCGGGCTCGATAGCGGCGCTCACGGCCGCACCCGCTGCCCGGCCGGAGCGGGCGGCTCCATCGCGAGCACCCTGACCGTGCCGCCCTCGAAGCGCTGCGCCGTGCGGAGGATGTCGGACTCCTGCTGCATCGCGGAGGTGCAGGCGAACCCGAACCGCTCCCGCACCCGGTCCGACGCGATGCGCAGCGCCTCACTCGAACGGGCGACGAAGTCCTCGAGCGAGTAGGCGGTCCCGGTCCCGAGGAACTCGTGCACGACCAGGCTCGGCGAGTAGCAGCGCTCCTCCGAGCCGTCCGGCCAGCGGACGTGGAAGGTCATCTCAGGCATGGACGAGTCCTCCGTTCCAGACCCGGTCGATGTCGTAGGCGTCGGGCCGCCGGTCGCGCAGGTGGAACATCCCGCCGCGCATCGCCTCGAAGGCGCCGCGCACGTCGATGTCGGCGACGGCCATGCCTGCTCCGAGCAGCGTCGTCGCGAGCACGTTGCCGCCGGGATCGACGACCTTCGCGTTCCCGACGTAGCGGAGCGAGCCGAAGGTCCCCGACTGGTTCGAGGCGAGCCAGAACACCTGGTTGTCGAGGGCGCGGGCGATGTCGAACTGATTGAACCGGTACGTCCAGCGGTCCTCCTGCAGGTTCTCGGCCGTCGCCGTCCGAGCGGCCGGCCACGCCGAGAGCGAGGCGATGATCTCGGCGCCGTCCAGCGCCATCGACCGCGCCGCCTCGGGGAACGCCTTGTCGTAGCAGATCTGCAGGCCCACCCGGCCGACCGGCGTCTCGAAGGTGCCGTAGCCCGGGCCCGGCGAGTACGAGAGGTGCTCGCCCAGCGGCTGGTGCACCTTCCGGTAGCTGCCGTAGACCTGCCCGCCGTCCAGGAGCGCGGCCGCGTTGTAGCGGGTCTCGCCGTCGTCGTCGAGCTCGCAGAAGCCGATCGCCACCACCAGGTCGCCGACGATCTCCTGCACCCGCCGCAGCTCCGGCCCGTCCAGGCGCACCGCCGGCGGGAGGGAGCGGCGGGTGGTGGCGACCGTGTCGCCGTGGTTGCCGAGCGAGGAGAGGTAGCCGCCGATCGCGGCCTCGGGGAGCACCAGGAAGCGCACTCCCCTCTCGCGGGCCTCCTCGGCCAGGGAGGCGATGAGCGCGTAGTTCTGATCCAGGTCGCGGGTGAAGTTCGCCGCGACCGATCCGACGAGGGTCATCGCGATCGCCTACAGGTTGTAGGTGGAGTTGATGATCGCGCCCTTGCGGGCGTAGTGGATGAGCGCGTCCTGCACGTCGAGCGGGTGGCAGGGGATGCAGCCCTCGATCAGGTCCTCCTCGCGGAGGCCGTGGAGCGCCATGCCGAACCGGCAGACGAAGACGCGGTTCCCCTCCTGGATGAAGGTCTCGATGGCGTTGTTGAGGTTCTGCTCGCCGGGGAATCCGGAGTCGCCGACCGTCGGGAAGCCGCGGGTGGCCATCGCGTTGATGGTGCCGGGCCCGTAGAAGTAGAGCGCGGACTCGTAGCCCTTCCGCGCCGCGCGGGTGGCCTGGAGCACTGCGACGAAGCTGACCGAGGACTCGTGGGCGATGCCGTGCACGAGGGTCAGGTACGACTCCCCGGGCTCGGCCTGGTAGTCGGGGAAGACCTTGGTGGAGCCGTAGAGGTTGCTGCCCTTCGGGAGCGCCGGGTGGGCGATCTCGGAGCGCGACATCTCGATGTTGGCGCTGACCTGGTCTTCGATCTCCTGGGAGACGGACATGGTTCCTCCTGGTGTCGGTCCGCCGAAGCGGCGTGCGAGTGCATGGCTCCGGCGGGATGCGCTGAGACGACGCGGGACGACGTCCGCCGGGGTGGAGCAGTGGTGCGGAGTGGAACGCGTCCAGTCAACGGCCGGGATGTTTCGGAGTGGTTTCCACCGGAAGAAGCTCCCGTGACGGCGGATCCGTAACGAGACCGCGTTCCTCCCGTCACGAGGGCGAAACACGAGGCGCCTTGACTGGGGGGTGAGACGACCGCACCGACATCCCGGCCGCCGCTGTGCGCGGCCCGTCCGGCCCGCTCCGCGGTGCCACGAAGGAGTCCTCGTGACCGATCTCCGCAGTCCCTCCCCCGCGTCCTCGCCGCCGGCAACCGGTGCGGCGCACCCGGCCGCCGGCCCGCACCCGGTCGGCGGGTCGCACTCCCCGGGCGGGGCGCACTCGACCGGGATCCGCCGCACCGGCCCCTCCGCCCTCCGCACCCGCGTCGACATCGCCCTGCAGGGCATCCGCGTCGAGGCACCGGTGCACCGCGAGGCCGGCGCCGGCCCGAGCGACGACGGGCACGTGATGCTCGGCGGCCTGGGCGCCGCGATCCCGGTGAACCCCGACAGCCCCTACGTGGTGAGCGGGAACCGCCTCCTGCTCGAGGGCGCCGACATCGGCCTGGACGTGACTCCCGTCCGCCGCCCGCGCTTCTACGATCTCGACACCGCCGACGGCGTCTCCTACGAGAAGATCGCCCGGCTGCACGGCCGTGACATCCTCGCGACCACCGTCGTCCAGACCTGCATGCGCTACGACGAGGCGGAGCGCTGCCGCTTCTGCGCGATCGAGGCCTCGCTCGAAGCCGGTGCGACCATCGCGGTCAAGACCCCGGCCCAGCTCGCCGAGGTCGCGGAGGCGGCGGTCCGCCTCGACGGCGTGCGCCAGATGGTGATGACCACCGGCACCTCCAAGGGCCGCGACCGCGGAGCGGCCCACCTCGCGCGCTGCGTCCGCGCGGTGCTCGCGGCGGTCCCCGGGCTGCCGATCCAGGTGCAGTGCGAGCCGCCCTCCGACGTCTCGGCGCTGCAGGCGCTGAAGGACGCGGGCGCCGTCTCGATCGGCATCCACGTGGAGTCGATGGACGACGCGGTGCGGCAGCGCTGGACCCCGGGCAAGGCGCGGGTCAGCCTGGACGAGTACCGCTGGGCGTGGCGCGAGGCGGTGCGGATCTTCGGCCGCAACCAGGTCTCGACCTACCTCCTGGTGGGCCTCGGCGAGGACCCGGACGAGCTGGTCACGAGCGCCCGCGAGCTGATCGGGATGGGGGTCTACCCCTTCGTGGTGCCCTTCCGTCCGCTGCGCGGGACCCTGGCGACCGAGGTCGACCACGTGCTCCCGCCGGCCGGGTCACTGCTGGAGCGGGTCAGCGCCGAGGTCGCCGCGCTCCTGATCGAGGCCGGGATGCTGAGCAGCGGCCAGAGTGCGGGCTGCGCGGCGTGCGGGGCCTGCGGCGTCCTGAAGACGGCCGGCGCCTGATGGTGGAGCTCTCGATCCTCGAGGGTGTTCGGGTCGCGCCTGCGTTCACGGTGGTGCGGGCGGAGGAGCGCGAGCTCGCCGCGCACCGGGCCCTGCGGCGCGAGGTCTTCGTCGCCGAGCAGGGGCTGTTCGCGGGCGACGACCACGACGACGCCGACGACGATTCGCGCTCGGTGGTGCTCGTCGCGGTGGCTCCGGACGGCGCGGTGCTCGGCGGGGTCCGGATCGCGCCTGTCGGCGGCGGACGCGATCTGGGCTGGTGGACCGGCAGCCGCCTGGTGGTGGCGCGCGAGGCGCGGGGCGGCTCCGGGATCGGTGCCGCCCTCGTGCGCGCGGCCTGCGCGGAGGCGGAGGCGCGCGGGGTGCTCCGCTTCGAGGCCTCGGTGCAGCTGCGCAACGAGGTGCTGTTCCGGCGGCTCGGCTGGCGGAGGATCGGCACGAGCACCGTCGCCGGAGTCGAGCACGCCCGGATGCGCTGGCCGGTCGACCGGCTCGACCGGGCGGCCACCGCGGCCAAGGCGGCCCTCGGCGCCCTTCTGGCTCCGCTGGCGGCCGAGGGGGGCCTCGGTGGGGCCGGCTTCGTCGGCGACGACGGAGCACCGGTCCCGGGCAGCGACCTGATCGCCGTCTGCGACGCGATCGTCCCGTCCATGGTGGAGCGCCACCCGGAGTGGGCGGGGTGGTGCTCGGTGCTGGTCAACGTCAACGACCTCACCGCGATGGGCGCGACCGGCATCGGGCTGATGGACGCGATCGGCGCTCGCGACGCGGCCGCCGCCGCGCGCATCGTGAGCGGTCTGCGGGCCGCCTCCGCCGCCTGGGGCGTCCCCGTGCTCGGCGGGCACACCCAGCTCGGAGTGCCGGCGGCCCTGAGCGTCACCGGTCTCGGCCGTACCGCGGCGCCGGTGCCGGGCGCCGCCGCTCCGGGCGACGAGCTCTCGCTGACGGCCGACCTCGGCGGCGGCTGGCGGCCCGGCTTCGCGGGCGCCCAGTGGGACTCGACGTCGTCCCGGCGCGCGGAGGAGCTCCGGGCGATGGCCGCCTCCGTCGGACTCGCGCGGCCGAGGGCGGCGAAGGACGTGAGCATGGCCGGGCTGGTGGGGACGGTCGGCATGCTCGCCGAGGCCAGCGGAGGAGGAGCGGTGATCGACCTCGCGGCGGTCCCCGTCCCCGAGGCGGCCGGCACCGCCGACTGGCTCGGCTGCTTCCCCGGCTTCGCGATGATCACCGCCGACCGGCGGGGGGAGTCGAGGATGGGCACACCCTGGACCGCGACGGCCGCGGTGGGGAGCGTCGTCACGGAGCCGGGCGTGCGGCTGCGCTGGCCGGACGGCGAGGAGACGACGGCGATCGCCGGTGCGGTGACGGGGCTCGGCGCAGCGGGCTGACGGGCCGGGCCGGAGGCGCATCGTCCTCGGCGCGGCCGTGAGACGCAACCCCGCGCAGATCCTCGCCGAGCGGCGGAGACTGGCGGCGGCCCGTTGCTTGACGGGCGCTCATCGACGGAAGGAACGACCCCATGGTGGATCTCGGAGGACTCGCGGACAAGGCGAAGAACGCCGTGAACAGCGACAAGGGCGAGGAGCTGACCGACAAGGGACTCGACAAGGCGGGCGACGCCGCCGACTCCGCGACCGGCGGGAAGTTCGCCGGCCAGGTCGACAAGGCCCAGGAGGCCGGCGACCAGCACGTCGGCAACGACTGACCGCCGGGCGGCCCTTCCGCGCTGTCGCGGAGGGCCGCCCGTCCATCAGTCCCGGTCGCCGAGCCCGCGCAGCAGCGCCCGCACCACGGCGACGGAGCGATCGGCCGCGTCGTCGACGTGCGCCTCGAACTCGCCGGGGGCGCAGAGGTCCGAGATCCCGCGGACCGAGACGAACGGCAGCCCGTGCACGTGCGCCGTCTGCGCGAGGGCGACGGACTCCATGTCGGTGGCGAGCGCGCCGGGGAAGTCGTTCCGCACGCGGTCCACGTGGGCGCTCGAGACGAAGACGTCGCTCGAGACGATCAGGCCGCGACGCACCGGCGGCCCCTCCAGCAGCTCGAGCTCCGCGGCGAGCGCCGCGTCGTCCCCGGAGTAGCGGGCGGGCATCCCCGGGACCTGCCCGAGCGCGTAGCCGAACGCCCGCGCATCGGCGTCGGTCTGCACGTACTCGGCGCCGATCACGACCTCGCCCACGCGGACGTCGGCGCCCAGGCCGCCGGCGGTCCCCGCGCTCACCACGAGCGGCCGGGAGCCGCCCTCCCGCAGGATCGCTGCGGTGAGACCGCCGGCCGCGTTGACGAGGCCGATGCCGGTGCGGACGAGCAGCACCGCGCGGGAGTCGAGCTCGAGCTCCCACTGCAGCGCGTTGCCGACGGCGCGCGGCTCGGAGGCGCTGGACGCGGCGGCGAGGAACGGCGCGGCCTCCTCGTCCATCGCGACCAGGACGATCGCCGTGCTCACGCGGTGACCGTCTCCCACTCCGAGCGGTGCGCGAGGAACGTGCGCGCCGCCTCCTGCGCCCCCGCGAGGGAGTGGTTGGCGCCCCAGCCGCACTGGGTCTCGTTGGCGGCCGGGACCTCGTCGGCCTCGGTGATGTCCTGGAGCGTCGCCTCGACCAGGCCGAGCACCTCGGAGAGCTCGGGCTCGCCCGAGAGGAGCAGGTAGAAGCCGGTCTGGCAGCCCATCGGCGAGAAGTCGATCACGCGGTCGGAGTGGTTGCGGGACTTCTCGGCGAACAGGTGCTCGAGCGAGTGCACGGTGGGCATCTCGAGGTGCCCGCGGTTGGGCTGGGTGAAGCGCACGTCGTACTTGACGAGGTGGTCGCCTCCGGGCAGCGTCTTCGCGTCGGCGAGGCGCACGTACGGCGCTGCGACGGTGCGGTGGTCGAGGTTGAACGACTCGACGTTCATGCGCGGCTGATCCACGGTGGTCTCCTTCGCTGGGGGTCCCTCCATTGTCCTCCGCTCCGCGGAGCGGAGGCGGACCCCGGCGGATCCGGCTGCTTCTTCTCCGGGGCTGCGCCCGGATGCGAAGAGCTCCTCGCCGGCCACGACGAGGTACGCCGTGTCGAGCGCGATGATCACCAGGACCGCCCTGAACAGGCGCGCGGAGACCGTGCGGTCGTCCAGCGGGACCCCGCCGCCCAGACCCGCACGGAGGCGTGGAGCACCCCGGACAGCACCAGCGCGACGAGCGCCGTCACGCCGAGCACACTGTCCGGAACGACCACCGCCACCACCTCCTCCGTCGACGGGTCGAGCATGCCGTCGCGCCCGGCGCGGCGGGGACCCGTGCCCCTGAGCAGTGGAGAACGGGCCGCTCCGATCCCTGGGGAGGAGCCTCGGCCGCTCCTCAGAACAGGTCCGCGAAACCCATCGCGACGAGGTTGTCGTGCGAGATCCGCAGGCAGTCGAGCGCGCTCCGCCCGTAGCGCTCGTCCTGCTCGACGAGGAGGTGGTCGACGCCGAGCGCGAGGCTCGTCCCGATGATCCCCGGGAAGTCGAGGTTGCCCTCCCCCACCTCGGCGAACTGCACGTTCGAGGTGAAGGCGTGCACGGACCACCCGCCGGACGCATCGGCGGGCGGCCCGACCCGGTAGTCCTTCAGGTGCACCAGGGCGACGCGCTCCCCGTACCGGCGCAGCGTCGTCACGGGATCGAGCCCGCCCCGCTGCACCCAGTGCACGTCGAGCTCGAGCCCCAGCAGCGGAGCCCGCTCGGCGACGACGTCGAGCAGGAGGCGGCCGTCGTGCCGCGCGAACTCGTGGTGGTGGTTGTGGAGCAGCAGCCGCAGCCCGTCGTCGCGGAGCCTCGCCGCGGCGGCCTGGCAGCGGTCGGCGAAGTCGAGCAGAGCGGCCGGCGAGACCGCCGCGGAGGCGGGCAGCATGCCGATCCGGACCGTGCGCGTGCCGAGCGCGCGGGCGTCGGAGACGATCCCGGCGAGCCCGCCCTCGAGCGCGGCGCCCGGGGAGTCCCCCGGTGCCAGGCCCGCCGAGATCGCCGCGATCTCGACGCCGAGCTCGTCCCGCGCCCGCTGCAGCTCGGCCACGGTGGCCGCCGTCAGCGGGATCTGCGAGATCTCCACCGACCGGTAGCCGATCGCTCGGACCTCCCGGAGCGTCGCGAAGGCGCCCGCCGAGGCGAACGCGTCCTTCAGCATCATCGCCTGCACGCCGATCCTGGTCACGGCAGTCCTCCCGGTCGCGGTGGGGGCCGGCGTCTCCGCGGCCCGGAACGCCCCCGACGGTAGAGGCGCGCCTCCGATCTTGTCAATCGGTTGCCAATACGCGTATGGTCGTGGCACGGCGGCGCTCCTGCCCGCCGGTTCCCGACGACGAGAACGAGGCACGCACCGTGACCACCGCACCCGCGACGACCGCACCCGCGAACCCCGCACCCTGGACCCTCTCCGGCTTCGGCGACGAGATCGACCCCGACCCGGTCGTCCAGGTCGCCGTCCTCCGAGCGCTCGGCGCGCACAGCATCGAGGTGCGAAGCGCCTGGGGCCGGAATGTCGTCGACCTCGACGACGAGCGCCTCGCCCGCCTCGCCGCCGTGCTCGAGCGCGGCGGCCAGTCCGTCTCGGCCGTCGCCTCGCCCATCGGCAAGGTCGACGTCGCCCTCGACCCCAAGCTCGAGGTGGCGCGCCTCGACCGCGTCATCCGCGTCGCGCACACCCTCGGCACACCGAGCATCCGCGTCTTCTCGTTCTACCGGGGCGAGGGAGTGCCGGTCGAGAGCATCCGCGACGACGTCCTGCTGCGCATGCGTAGGCTCGCCGATCGCGCCGAGCGCGAGGGCGTGGTGCTGCTGCACGAGAACGAGAAGGACATCTACGGCGACGTCCCCGAGCGGATCCTCGACCTGGTCGAGTCCGTCGGCTCGCCCGCCCTGCGCCTCGCCTGGGACAACGCGAACTTCGTGCAGTGCGGGGTGCGGCCCTTCGACGACGGCTGGACGGCGCTGCGGCCCTACGTCGACTACCTGCAGGTGAAGGACGCGGTGGCCGCGACCGGCACCGTGGTGCCCGCCGGCGAGGGCGACGGCCAGCTGCGCGAGACGCTCACCGCCCTGCGCGACGACGGCTGGACGGGCGTCGCCTCGCTGGAGCCGCACCTCGCGATCACGGACGCCCTCGGCGGATTCTCCGGCCCCGAGTCGTTCGGAGTGGCCGCTCGGGCCTTCCGGGGGCTCGCCTCCTCGCTCGGGATCGACCTGCGATGACCGTCCGCGCGGCGGTGATCGGCTGCGGCGACATCTCCTCCGTCCACCTCGCGGCGATCGGCACCGCACCCGGCGCGGAGCTGGTGGCGGTCTGCGACACCGACCCGGGCCGGCTCGCCGCGGCCGCCGAGAGGCACGCGGTGCCGGGCTTCCCCGAGGCGGTCCGGATGCTCGACTCCGTCCGCCCCGACGTCGTGCACGTCTGCACTCCGCACAGCACGCACGCCGCGCTGGCGGTCGCGGCCCTGGACCGCGGCGTCGCGGTGCTCCTCGAGAAGCCGCTCGCCTCCTCCGTCGCCGAGGGCGAGCAGGTGATCGCCGCGGCCGAGCGGGGCGGGGCGCGCATCGGCGTCTGCTTCCAGAACCGCTACAACCCGCCCGTGCAGCGCCTCCGCGAGCTGCTGGCGTCCGGCTCCCTGGGTGCCGTGACAGGTGCGGCCGCGACCGTGCTCTGGCACCGCGCTCCCGGCTACTACCTCGACCGCCCCTGGCGCGGGATGCGGGCCGAGGGCGGCGGCGGGATGCTGATGAACCAGGCGATCCACACCGTCGACCTCCTGCAGTGGCTCCTCGGCGAGGTGGTCGCGGTGAGCGGCTCCGCCTCCACGCGCCTGCTGCCGATCGAGGTCGAGGACACCGCCGACCTGGTGCTCACCCACGCCTCCGGCGCGCGCAGCGTCCTCTACGCGACCGTGGCGAACGCGTGGGACGAGCCGGTCGAGCTCCGCCTGCGCACCGAGCGCGCCACCGTCTCGTTGCGCGGTGCCCTCACCGTGCGGCGCGACGACGGACCCGTCGAGGTCGTCCCGGACACGGAGCGCCGATCCGGCGGGCGCTCGTACTGGGGCGCCTCGCACGAGCTGCTCGTGCACGACTTCTACGCCCGCCTCGGCGAGGACGAGCCCTTCTGGATCTCGCCCCGCGAGGCGGCGAGGTCGCTCGCGATCGTCCAGGCCGCCTACGCCCCGAGCGCGCCCGCGCGGATCCCCCACTCCACCCCGAACGAAGGACTCCTTCCATGACCACCGTCCGCCTCGGCATCATCGGATTCGGCGCCCAGGGCTCCTCCTACGCCCGCTTCCTCGCCGACGGCAGAGTGCGCGACCTCGTCGTCACCGCCGTCGCCGACGTCGACCCCGCCCGGGAGGCGGCGGCCGCCGCGCTCGCACCCGGAGCGTCCTTCCACGCCGACCACCGCTCCCTCCTCGCGAGCGGAGAGGTCGACGCCGTCGTCGTCTGCACTCCGCACTACCTCCACCCCGGGATCGGCATCGACGCTCTCGAGCACGGGCTGCACGTGCTGGTCGACAAGCCGGCGGGCGTCTACGCCGCGCAGGTCGCGGAGCTGAACGAGGCCGCCGCCGCCCGTCCCGGTCAGCGCTTCGCGATCATGTTCAACCAGCGGGCGAACCCGCTCTACCGCCGGCTCAAGGAGGTCGTCGACGAGGGCGGGATCGGCCGGATCCTGCGCTCGAACTGGATCATCACGACCTGGTGGCGGCCGCAGGCCTACTTCGACCAGAGCGCGTGGCGCGCGACCTGGGGAGGCGAGGGCGGAGGCGTCCTGGTCAACCAGGCGCCCCACCAGCTCGACCTGTGGCAGTGGCTGTGCGGAGTGCCGGAGTCGGTGGTCGCGAAGGCCGGCTACGGGCGGTGCCGCGACATCGCGGTGGAGGACGAGGTGACGGTGCTCGCCGACTTCGGCGGGGGCACGACCGGCGTGCTGGTCACCACGACGCACGACCCGATCGGCACCGACCGCCTCGAGATCGTCGGCGACCGCGGTCGGATCGTCGTCGACGACTCCCGGGTCGCGACGATCACCCGACTGAACGCCCCCGAGCGCGAGGTCAGCGCCGCCCTCAGCGCCGAGGACGTGGGCCTCCTGCTCAGCGGTCGCTACGACACCGCGGGCCTCTCCACGACGGAGCGGATCGAGTCGGCGTCGGTCTGGGGCGAGCAGCACACGGCCGTCCTGCAGGACTTCGCGGACAGCATCCTGCACGGCACGCCGCTGCTCGCACCCGGGGCGGAGGGGATCCTCGGGGTCCGGCTCGCCAACGCCATCCACTACTCGAGCTGGACGGGACGCGAGGTACCGCTCGACCTCGACGAGGGCGTGTTCCTGGCGGCGCTCAACGAGCGCATCCGCGAGGAGGGGGCCTTCCCGGAGCGGAGCTGACGGGGCGGAGCCGCGCTGGACGGGACCGGAGTGGTGGGCGGCAGGCCGGTGACGGCGGCCTCCCGGAGCGCGGGCTCCTCGATCCGGCGCGACCCGGACGCGAGCGACGGGCCGGGCGGGCTTCTCGGCCCTGTGGCAGCATGGGCGGCGGACGGCGCCCCGTCCGCCGCCGTGCCCCTCGAGAGAAGACCGCGATCGTGCCCAGCGAAGACGCGCCCACCGGCCCCTCCGCCGCGAGACGCCGCGGCCGCTCCGCGACGACGATCTACGACGTCGCCCGACTCGCCGGCGTCGCCCCCTCCACCGTCTCCCGCGGGCTGAGCACGCCCGGACGGCTGAACGCTGCGACCGAGCAGCGGATCCGCGCCGCCGCGAAGGAGCTGGGCTACCGGCTCAACCCGATGGCGCGCGCGCTGCCGACGGGCCGCACCTCGACCCTCGGGCTGCTGGTGGCCGACATCACCAACCCGGCCTTCTTCCCCGCCGTGCGCGGAGCGGAGCGGGCGGCGTCGCTCCGCGGCTTCACGATGATCCTCGCCGAGTCGCAGGAGTCCGGGGAGCGCGAGGCCGAGGCGGCCGACCGCATCGCCGCCTCCACCGACGGGCTCGTCCTCGTCAGCACCCGCCTCAGCGACGAGGAGATCATCGCGCTGGCCGGGCGCATCCCGGTCGTCGTCCTCAACCGCGTGGTCCCCGGCGTCGCGGGGATCGTGCCCGATCTCGCCCCCGGGATCGACGCCGCGCTCGACCACCTCGCGGCCCTCGGCCACCGCTCCCTCGCCTTCATCGCCGGTCCGCCCGACTCGTGGATGAGCGCCGCGCGATGGGAGCTCCTCCTCGACCGCGCTCCGCAGCGGGGCATGACGGTCGTCGAGATCGGGCCGGGCGTCTCGACCCTCGAGGGCGGGAGGAGCGCGCTCGCGAGGGTGACCGCCTCCGGCGTCGGCGCGGTGATCGCCTACAACGACCTGGTCGCCATCGGACTGATGCGCGCGGCTCAGGAGTCGGGCGTCGCGATCCCGGAGCAGCTCAGCATCATCGGCTTCGACGACATCTTCGGGAGCGACTTCACCTCGCCGCCACTGTCGACCATCAGCGCACCGCTGGGCCGGATGGGCGAGCGGGCGGTCCGCCGGGTGCTCGGCGACGAGGAGCCTCCGGAGCGGGCCGACGACCTGCCGACGGAGTTCGTCCCGCGCGCCTCGACGGGGCCCCGCCGCGACTCCTGACCCCGGTCCGCGCCTGGCGCGCCATCCGGTGCGACACCTCTGGCAATCGGTTGACACTTCTCGGCACCCATACTTGGATGGCCCCGTGCCGACGAAGCTGCTGAACGATCCCGACCGACTCCTGCCGATCGACCCGACGACCCGGGCGATCGCCCGCGATCTCCACGCGAGCGTCGCCGACCTGCCGATCCTCTCCCCGCACGGGCACGTGGATCCGCGCCTCCTGCTCGAGGACCGCCCCTTCGCCGACGCATCCGAGCTCTTCCTCCGGCACGACCACTACGTCACCCGGCTGCTCCACTCCGCCGGGATCGACCTCGGCGATCTCGGCATCCCCGGAGGCGAGCGCCTCGCCGGCCCGGAGGAGGTGTGGCGCACGTTCTGCGCGCACTGGCGGATCTTCGCGGGAACCGCCTCGGGCTACTGGCTCCAGTCGATCCTCGCCGAGCAGTTCGGCATCACCGAGCAGCCCGACGCCTCCACCGCCGACGCCCTCTTCGCGGCGATCGGGGCCCGGCTGTCGTCCGCCGCCTTCCGCCCGCGGGCGCTCTTCGAGCGGTTCGGGATCGAGGTGCTGGCGACGACCGACGATCCGCTGGACGACCTGGCCGTCCACCGGGCTCTGGCGGAGGATCCGGCGTTCCCGGGCCGCGTGCTGCCGACCTTCCGCCCCGACGCCTACCTCGATCCCTCCGCCCCCGGCTGGCCCGAGCGCGTCGCCGCCCTGGCCGCCGCCACCGGAACGAAGGAGTCCAGCTTCCCCGGATTCCTCGAGGCCCTCCGCGCCCGGCGCCGGCACTTCCTCGACCACGGCGCCGTCTCCGCCGACCACGGAGTGCTGGAGCCGCTGACCGTCGACCTCGACCCCGCCGAGGCGCAGTCCCTCTTCGCCCGCGCCCGCGCCGGCACGATCGACGCCGAGGGCAGCCGCGTCCTCGCCGCGCACCTGCTGCTGCAGTCCGCCCGCATGAGCGTCGACGACGGCCTGGTGATGACCGTCCACGCCGGCGTGCTGCGCAACCACGATCGGCCGACCTTCGAGCGCTTCGGTCCCGACACCGGCCACGACATCCCCGTCGCGACCCGGTTCGCCGAGCCCCTCCGCCCGCTGCTGCAGGAGCTCGGCAACGCACCGGGCTTCCACCTCGTCCTCTTCGGGATCGACGAGAGCACTCACTCGCGCGAGCTCGCTCCCCTGGCCGGCTACTACCCGTCGGTGTTCCTCGGAGCGCCGTGGTGGTTCCTCGACGCGCCCGACGCGGTGCTGCGCTTCCGCGCCGCCGTGACGGAGACCGCCGGCTTCTCGCGGAGCTCCGGCTTCATCGACGACACCCGCGCGTTCCTCTCCATCCCGGCCCGTCACGACATGGCTCGGAGGCTGGACGCCGCGTTCCTCGCGCGCCTGGTCGCCGAGGGGCGGATCGACTCCGAGACGGCGAGCGCCGTCATCCTGGACCTCGTCGACTCCCAGCCGCGGAAGGTCTTCAAGCTGTGAGCGGGCACGGCGGAGGAGGCGGTCTCGATCGCGCATCGACGGGCCTGCCGGCGGCTCCCGTCCGCATCGTCCACCTCGGCCTCGGCGCCTTCCACCGAGCGCATCAGGCCTGGTACACGCACGCCGTCGACGACGACCACGAGTGGGGCATCGCCGCATTCACCGGCCGGAGCCCCCGCGCGGCCGAGGAGCTCGCCGCGCAGGACGGCCTGTTCACGCTGATCGAGCGCGGACCGGAGGGCGACTCGGCGACGGTCGTGGGCAGCATCGTCGAGGCGGTCGACGGCGCGGACGTCGCGCGTCTCGTCGAGCTCGTCGCGGCTCCAGGGACGGCGATCGTCACGCTGACAATCACGGAGGCCGGGTACCGTCTCGCCGCGGACGGCGGCCCCGACCTGGACGACCCCGCCGTCCGGAGCGACCTCGACGCCCTCCGATCGGGAGGAGCGCCGGCGACCGCACTCGGCCGCCTCCTCCTCGGCCTCGCGGCCCGGCGCGACGCCGGCTCCGGCCCGCTCGCCGTCGTCCCCTGCGACAACCTCTCCGGCAACGGCCCTCTCGTGCGCCGTGGACTGCTCCTGCTCGCCGAGCGGCTCGACCCGTCGCTCGCCGACTGGATCGACAGCACCGTCTCGTTCGTGGCGACCTCCGTCGACCGGATCACCCCGGCCACCACGGCGGCGGACCGGGAGGCGGCGGCCGAGCTCATCGGCATCAGCGACGCCGCGTCCGTCGTGACCGAGCCGTTCCGCGACTGGGTCCTCTGCGGCGGCTTCCCCGCCGGCCGACCCGCCTGGGAGCGCGCGGGAGCCCGCTTCGTGGACGACATCGAGCCCTTCGAGCGGCGCAAGCTGCGACTCCTCAACGGCGCGCACACGCTCCTCGCCGCCACCGGCCGCCGGCGGGGCCTCGCCACCGTCGCGGAGGCGATCGCGAACCCCGCCTGCCGGAGCGCCGTCGAGGCGTTCTGGGCGGAGGCGGCGTCCGGCCTCCCCGCCGGTCTCGACGCGGACGCCTACTGCGCCGCCCTCCTCGGGCGCTTCGGCAACCCCCGGATCGAGCACCGCCTCGAGCAGATCGGCGCCGACGCGACCGCCAAGCTCCGCATCCGGATCGCGCCCGTGCTTCTCGCCGAGCGCGCGGGCGGACACGACGGAGCCGCCTCCCTCCGTGCCGTCGCCGACTGGATCGCACTGCTGCTCCAGGGCGACCGCCTGCCCGACGCGCAGCGCCCCGCCCTCGACCGCGCCCTCGGCTCCGCCCGACCCGTCGAGGCACTGCTGCGGCTCGTCGAACCGCGCCTCGCCGACGACCCGGCCCTCGTCGCCGCGGTCGCCGCTCAGGCGGCCTAGACCTCCACCCCGCCTCTCCGCGCGGTGCCTTCCGGCACCGTCGGCAACCGATTGCCACCCTCGCACCGTCTCGATGCGGCGCGGATCCCCGATGGGTCCGCGCCCGGGTAAAGGAGCCCGCATGACCCCCCGCACCACCGCGCCCGGAGCGCCCGCCGCTGAGAAGCTCTCGAAGCTGAGCATCGTGGGCTACGGCGCCGGCGACACGGCGAACAACCTCGCCTTCACCACCGCCACGATGTTCCTGCTCGTCTACTACACCGACGTCGCCGGGATCTCCGCGGCCGCGGCGGGCACGCTGCTGCTCGTCGTGCGGATCTTCGACGCGTTCGCCGACGTCTTCGCCGGCCGGGTCGTGGACCGCACCTACAGCAGGCGCTTCGGCAAGTTCCGGCCCTTCCTGATGTTCGGGTCGGTTCCGCTCCTGCTGCTCTCGGCCGCGACCTTCTCCGTCCCGCAGATCGGCGAGAGCGGAACCCTGCTCTACGCCTACCTGAGCTATGCCGCGCTCGGCCTCGCCTACAGCCTCGTCAACATCCCCTACGGCTCACTCGCCGGAGCGATGACGCAGGTCGGCACCGAGCGCGCGAAGCTCGCCAGCGCCCGCGCCATCGGCGGCGCGATCGTGGGGGCCGGGCTCGGCACCTTCATGGCCCCGCTGGTCGTCCCCGGCGCCGATCTGCAGTCGCTCTTCTCGATCGTCACGCTGAGCTTCGTCGTCGTCGGCTCCGCGCTCTACCTCTTCACGATCCTGACCGCGAAGGAGCGCGTCCAGCGCGACGTCGCGCACGTCACGTTCCGTCAGAGCATGACGACCCTCCGCTCCAACCGGCCGCTGCTCTTCCTCTGCCTCAGCTCGTTCCTGTTCCTCACCGGGACGCTCGCGCTCCAGACCGTGCAGCTCTACTACCTGCGCGACGTGCTCGGATCGGTCCAGCTCTACGCCGCGATGTCGCTGATCCAGCTCGCCCTGACCTTCGGCCTGGCCGCCCTCGTCCCGACGATCGTGCGGCGGTTCGGCAAGCGCAACGCCTACATGGCCGGAGTCGCGGTCCTGATCAGCGGCGGGACGGTCGTCTTCCTCGCCCCGGGCGACGCGGTGGCGGTCGGCTTCGGCGGACTGGTCCTCGCCTACGTCGGCATCCAGCTCGTCAACATGCTCGTCTGGGCGATCGAGGCCGACACCGTCGAGTACGGGGAGTGGAAGACCGGCATCCGCTCCGAGGGCACGATCTACGCCCTGTTCTCCTTCACCCGCAAGACCGGCCAGGCGGTCGGAGGCGCCCTCGCCGCGTACGCGCTGGCCTGGGGCGGCTACGTGGCCGGGGCCGCGGAGCAGAGCGAGCACGCCGAGTGGGGCATCCGCGCCGCCGCCGGCCTCATCCCGGCCGTCGCGGCCCTGCTCGCGGTGCTGATCATGGCGTTCTACCCGCTGACCGACCGCCGGCACGCGCAGATCGTCGCCGAGATCGCCGAGCGCCGCGAGAGCACGGGTCAGGCCGCGCCCGTGGCGCCCGGCCTCTCGACCGCCGCGTTCTCGATGGACCGCGCTCCCGGCCGGAACCCCTGACCCGATCCCCCACCACGAAAGGCATCCCATGAAGATCGACAAGGCCGAGGTCGTCGTCACCAGTCCCGACCGCAACTTCGTCACCCTCAAGCTCACGACCGACGACGGGCTGACCGGCCTCGGCGACGCGACCCTCAACGGCCGCGAGCTCGCCGTGGTCTCCTATCTCGCCGACCACGTCGTGCCGCTGCTCCTCGGTCGCGACGCCTCGCGCATCGAGGACACCTGGCAGTTCCTCTACCGGTCGTCCTACTGGCGCCGCGGGCCGGTCACGATGGCGGCGATCGCGGCGGTCGACACCGCCCTCTGGGACATCAAGGGCAAGGCCGCCGGCATGCCGCTCTACCAGCTGCTCGGAGGCGCGTCCCGTACCGGCCTGCTCGCCTACGGCCACGCGTCCGGGCGGACGGACGCGGAGCTGTTCGACAGCATCCGCGAGCACCAGGAGGAGGGGTACCGCGCGATCCGCGTGCAGACCGCGGTGCCGGGGCTGACCTCGATCTACGGCATCGCCTCCAACGCCGTCCTCGAGGGCAACGCCGGTGTGCGCTACGACCACGAACCGGCGCAGCGCGGCGGCCTGCCGACCGAGGAGGACTGGGACACCCGCGCCTACCTGCGCCACGTCCCCCGCGTCTTCGAGGCCGTCCGCAACGAGTTCGGGCCGGGGCTCCCCCTCCTCCACGACGGCCACCACCGGATGACACCGATCCAGGCCGCGGCCCTCGGCAAGTCCCTCGAGCCGTACGACCTCTTCTGGCTCGAGGACTGCACGCCCGCTGAGAACCAGGAGGCCCTCCGCCTCGTCCGGCAGCACACCACCACACCCCTGGCGATCGGCGAGGTCTTCAACACCGTCTGGGACTACCAGCTCCTGATCCGCGACCAGCTGATCGACTACATCCGCAGCGCGGTCACGCACACCGGAGGCGTCTCCCACCTCCGGAGGATCCTCGACCACGCCGCGCAGTACCAGATCAAGTCCGGGATGCACGGACCCACCGACGTCTCCCCGGTGGGCATGGCGGCCGCGATGCACCTGGGCCTGGCGATCCACAACTTCGGGATCCAGGAGTACATGAAGCACGGCGAGCGGACCGACAGCGTCTTCCAGCAGTCGTTCACCTGGAGCGAGGGACGGCTGCACCCGGGCGACGCCCCCGGTCTGGGCGTGGAGCTCGACGTCGACGCCGCCGGGAAGTACCCCTACGTGCGCGCGTACCTGCCCTTCAACCGACTCGCCGACGGCACCGTCCACGACTGGTGACCTGCCCCCCTCCGCCGAGGCGATCCCGGCCCGTCGAGGGAGCCACGACCAGCGGGCCCCCTCGACGGTCCGGGGTTCCCCCGCCGAGCACAGGCCGGTCAGGGCACGAAGCGGTAGCCCATGCCCGCCTCGGTCAGCAGGTGGCGCGGATGCGCGGGGTCGGGCTCGAGCTTCTTGCGCAGCTGCGCGAGGTAGAGGCGCAGGTAGCCGGTGTCGGTGACGTGCGCGGGGCCCCAGATCTCGGCCAGCAGCGAGCGGCGGGTGACCAGCTTGCCGGCGTTGCGGATGAGGATCTCGAGCACCTGCCACTCCGTCGGAGTCAGCCGCACGGAGACGCCGTCCCGCGTCGCGCTCTTGGCCACCAGGTCCACGGTCACCTCGCCGATCACGACCAGCGGCTCGCCGTCCGCCGGCTGCACCCGCCGAGAGAGGGCTCGGATGCGCGCGAGCACCTCGTCCATCGAGAACGGCTTGGTCACGTAGTCGTCCGCGCCGGCGTCGAGCGCGCCCACCTTGTCGGCCGCGCCCGTCCGCCCCGACACCACCAGGATCGGCGCGCTCGTCCAGCCGCGCAGTCCGTGGATGACCTCGACCCCGTCGAGCCGGGGCATGCCGAGGTCGATCATGTAGAGGTCCGGATGCTCGTCCACCGCGCGGTTGATCGCCTCGGTGCCGTCGCCGGCCGTCACCACGTCGTATCCGCGGGCGGTGAGGGTGATGCGCAGGGCGCGCAGGATCTGCGGGTCGTCGTCGGCGATCAGGATCTTCATGCGGCTCCTCCGGAGTCCTCGTGCGGAGCGGTGCCCGACCCGCCGTCGTGCGGGGCGGCAGGAGCGACGTGAGCCGCAGGAGCAGCGCCAGCAGTCTCCGGCGCCAGCGGCAGCGTCACCACCATCGTCAGCCCGCCCCCCGGAGTGTCCTCCGTCTCGAGCGTGCCGCCCATCCCCTCCGTGAACCCCTTCGACAGCGCGAGGCCGAGGCCCAGGCCCGTGAGGTTGTCGTCGTCGCCGAGCCGCTGGAACGGCACGAAGATCTCGGCGCGCCGCTCCTCGGGCACCCCGGGGCCGTGGTCGACGATCCGCAGCTGCGCGCTCCCGCCGAAGGCGCTGGCGGCCACGCGCACCCGGGTGCCGGACGGCGCGTAGCGGACGGCGTTCGCGAGCAGGTTGACCACGACGCGCTGCAGCAGAACCGCGTCGGCGAGCAGCGCCGGGCCCTCCGGATCGAGGTCGAGGTCGACCTCGCCGGGACCGAGCCCGAGCTCGTCGAGCGCGGGGAGCACCACGTCGGCGGCGTCGAGCGGGGCGAGCGCCACGGCGAGCGCCCCCGCCTCCAGCCGCGTCACGTCGAGCAGGTCGGTGACCAGCGCGGCCAGCACGGTGAGGCTCTCGTCGGCGGTGGCGAGCAGCTCCTCCCGGTCGCGCTCGCTCCAGACCACCTCGGGCGAGCGCAGTCCGCTGACGGCCGCGGTGGCCGCGGCGAGGGGCCGGCGCAGATCGTGGCTGACGGCCGACAGCAGGGCGCTGCGCACCCGGTCGGTCTCGGCCAGCGGAGCGAGGGAGCTGGCCGTCTCGCTGAGGGCCGCGTTCTCGAGCACCGAGTCCAGCTGGGCGGCGACGACCTGGAGCAGCCGCCGCTCGCTCCCCTCCAGCTCGCGGCCGTGCAGCTCGAGCACCGCGCCCTCGCCCACCGCGATGCGCGCGGGATCGCCCTCCGGCTGCGGCTCGCCGTCGGCCGCGACGAGCTCGCCGCCGCGCAGCAGCCGCACGCCGGTCAGCCCGAACGCCTCGCGCGAGCGCTCGAGGATCGCCTGCAGCGCCCCCTGCCCGCGGATCACGCCGCCCGCGATCGTCGCCAGCAGCTCCGACTCCGCCCCCGACCGCTTGGCGGCCCGCGCCCGCCGGGCCGCGCGGTCGACCACGGCGCTGACGAGCGCCGCGTTCAGCACGTAGAGCACCAGCGCCAGCGCGTGCAGAGGCTCGTCGACGGTGATCGTGTAGAGCGGATCGACGAAGAAGAAGTCGAGGGTCAGCCCCGAGAGCACGGCCGCGAAGAGGGCCGGCCAGAGCCCGCCGACCAGCGCGACCACCACCACCAGCAGCTGGTACGAGAGCACGTCGCTCGTGATCGACTCGTCGCTGCGGAGGCTCGAGAGCAGCCAGGTCACCAGCGGGCCGCCCACGAGGGCGAGGGCCAGTCCCAGGAGGCGGCGCCGCAGCGTCAGGGCCCCGTCGAGCCTCGGCAGCACCGCGGTGCGCCCGGCGGCGGAGTGGCTGACGATGTGCACGTCGATGTTGCCGGACTCGCGGATCACCGTCGACGCCGTGCCGGGCGTCAGCGCCGAGGCGAGACGGCCCCGCCTACTCACGCCGATCACCAGCTGCGTCGCGTTCACCGAGCGGGCGAACTCGACCAGCGTCCGCGGCACGTCCTCGCCGACCACCTGGTGGTAGCTGCCGCCGAGCTTCTCGACCAGCACCCGCTGCGCCTCGAGCACGTGCGGCCGGGGAGTGCGGAGGCCGTCGGGGGTCACCACGTGCACGGCGAGCAGGTCGCCCCCGGAGGCGCGGGCCGCGATCCGCGCGCCGCGCCGCAGCAGGGTCTCCCCCTCCGGCCCGCCGGTGAGGGTCACGACCACGCGCTCGCGCGCCTCCCAGGTGCTGTCGATGCCGTGCTCGACGCGGTAGTCGCGCAGCGCGCTGTCGACCTCGTCGGCGAGCCAGAGCAGCGCGAGCTCGCGCAGGGCCGTCAGGTTGCCGAGCCGGAAGTAGTTGGACAGCGCCGCGTCGATGCGCTCGGGCGGGTAGACCCGGCCGTCGGCGAGGCGGTCGCGCAGCGCCTGGGGCGCCAGGTCGACGACCTCGATCTGATCGGCGGCGCGGAGGACCGCGTCCGGGATCGTCTCGCGCTGCGGCGCTCCGGTGATCGCGTGCACCACGTCGTTGAGCGACTCGATGTGCTGGATGTTCACGGTCGAGAAGACGGTGATGCCGGCGTCGAGGAGCGTCCTGACGTCCTCCCAGCGCTTCTCGTGCCGGGAGCCGGGGGCGTTGGTGTGCGCGAGCTCGTCGACCAGCGCGACGTCGGGCCGGCGGGCGAGCACCGCGTCGAGGTCCATCTCGTCGAGCAGCACGCCGCGGTGCTCGACGGCCCTCCTCGGCACGACCTCCAGCCCCTCGACCATCGCGGCGGTGGCGGAGCGGCCGTGCGTCTCGACCACGGCCACCACGACGTCGCGGCCCTCGGCGGCGAGCCGGCGGCCCTCCTCGAGCATCGTGTAGGTCTTGCCCACTCCGGGCGCGGCTCCGAGGAGCACGCGCAGGCGGCCCTTCGTCATGCTCCCGGCCTCCCCTCGTGCTCGCGGCTCCGGGGCGTCCCGGGCTCGCGGGACCGGCGTCGATCCGCTCGATCGGACGGTCCCGACGAGCCGATCGCGATTCTACGAGCCGGAGGCGCCACCGGAGCGGTCACAGCCGCGCGAGAGCGGCGTTGAGCTCGAGCACGTCCACCGTCGGCTCGCCGAGGTACCCGAGCTCGCGGCCCGCGGTGTGCTCCTCGACCAGCGCGCGCACGGCGCTCACGTCGAGCCCGCGGGCGGCGGCGACGCGGGGCGCCTGCAGCTGCGCGTAGGCGGGGCTGATCGCGGGGTCGAGCCCCGAGGCGGAGGCGGTCAGCGCATCGGCCGGCACCGCGGCCGGGTCGACGCCCTCGAAGGCGGCGATCGCGGCCCGGCGCTCCTCGACGGACGCGACCAGGTCGGCGTTCTCGGGGCCGAGGTTGCTGCCGGTCGAGGCCGCGGCGTCGTAGCCCGCGGCGGAGGGACGCGACTGGAACCACTCCGGCAGGGGCGCTCCGTCGGCGTCCGTGAACGACTGGCCGATCAGCGACGAGCCGATCACCGCGCCGTCCTGGCGCAGCAGCGAGCCGTTCGCCTGGGCGGGCAGGGCGAGCTGCCCGATCCCGAGCACCGCGAGCGGGTACGCCGCTCCCAGCAGCACGGTGAGCACGATCATCGCGCGCAGCGCGACACCGTAGGGACGGAACATGGTCTCTTCTCTCTGTCTTCGGTGGTCGGGACGGGCGGGTCAGAAGCCGGGGATCGCGGCGACGATCAGGTCGACGAGCTTGATCCCGAGGAACGGAGCGATCACTCCGCCCAACCCGTAGACCAGGAGGTTGCGGCTGAGGATGCGCGAGGCGGCGACCGGGCGGTACGCCACTCCGCGCAGCGCGAGCGGGATCAGCACGACGATCACCAGCGCGTTGAACACGATCGCCGAGAGGATCGCCGAGGCCGGCGAGTGCAGCTGCATCACGTTCAGCACCGCGAGCCCGGGGAAGACCCCCGCGAACATCGCCGGGATGATCGCGAAGTACTTCGCCACGTCGTTCGCGATCGAGAACGTGGTGAGCGCGCCGCGGGTGATCAGCAGCTGCTTGCCGATCCGCACGATGTCGATGAGCTTGGTGGGGTCGGAGTCGAGGTCGACCATGTTGCCCGCCTCCTTCGCCGCCGAGGTGCCGGTGTTCATCGCCACGCCCACGTCGGCCTGCGCGAGGGCCGGGGCGTCGTTGGTGCCGTCGCCGGTCATCGCGACCAGCGCGCCGCCCTCCTGCTCGCGCCGGATCAGGGCGAGCTTGTCCTCGGGGGTCGCCTCGGCGAGGTAGTCGTCGACTCCCGCCTCCGCCGCGATCGCCTTCGCGGTCAGCGGGTTGTCACCCGTGATCATCACGGTGCGGATGCCCATCGCGCGCAGCTCCGAGAAGCGCTCGGCGAGCCCGTCCTTCACCACGTCCTTCAGGTGCACGACGCCGAGCAGGCGGGCGCCGTGGGCGTCCTTCACCGCGACGACCAGGGGCGTGCCGCCGCTCTCCGAGACACCGTCGACGAGCACCGTGAGGCGCGCCGCGACCGCGGACGGCAGCGGCCCCTCCTCCTCCACCCAGGCGCGCACGGCCGAGCCGGCGCCCTTGCGGATGGAGGAGCCGTCGGGGAGGTCGAGCCCGCTCATCCGGGTCTGCGCGGTGAACGGCACCACGGCGGCCTGAGCGGGCTCGACGGCGGGGCGGCCCGAGTCGCCCGCGAGGTCGACGATCGACTTCCCCTCGGGCGTCGGGTCGCTGAGCGAGGAGGAGGCGGCCGCGTCGACGAGGGCGGCCTGCGCCACTCCGTCGAGGGGGAGGAACGCCACAGCGCGGCGGTTGCCGTAGGTGATGGTCCCCGTCTTGTCGAGCAGGAGCGTCGTGACGTCGCCCGCCGCCTCCACCGCCCGGCCGGACATCGCGAGCACGTTGCGCTGCACGAGCCGGTCCATGCCGGCGATGCCGATGGCCGAGAGGAGGGCGCCGATGGTGGTCGGGATGAGGCAGACGAGCAGGGCGACCAGCACCGGGACGCTCACGGAGGCTCCCGCGAACGAGGCGATCGGGTTCAGGGTCAGCACGACCACGACGAACACGATCGAGAGGCTCGCCAAGAGGATGTCGAGCGCGATCTCGTTCGGCGTCTTCTGCCGCGACGCGCCCTCGACCAGGCCGATCATCCGGTCGACGAAGGTCTCGCCCGGCCGCGAGGTGATGCGCACCACGATCCGGTCCGAGAGCACTCGCGTGCCGCCCGTCACCGCGCTGCGGTCGCCCCCGCTCTCGCGGACGACCGGCGCCGACTCGCCCGTGATCGCCGACTCGTCGATGGAGGCGATGCCCCAGACGATGTCGCCGTCGCCGGGGACGAGGTCGCCCGCCTCCGCCACGACCACGTCGCCCAGCTGCAGCTCGGCCGAGGAGACCTCGACCAGGCGGGCCGACAGGGCGGAGGGGTCCGCGGGGTCGTAGTCCGTCACGCGCCGGGCCGGAGTGCTGGTGCGGGTGGCGCGCAGGCTCTCGGCCTGCGCCTTGCCGCGGCCCTCGGCCACCGACTCCGCGAGGTTCGCGAACACCACGGTGAGCCAGAGCCAGATCGCGATGCCGGCCGTGAAGGTGCCGGGCACCGTCGATCCGCCCGACTCCTCCGGCCCGCCGAGGAACGGCTCGGCGATCGCCAGCACCGTGGTCAGCGCGGCGCCGACCTCGACGATGAACATCACGGGGTTGCGCCACATCAGGCGCGGATCGAGCTTGCGCAGCGCTCCGGGGAGGGCGGAGGCGAGCTGGCGCGGCCCGAGGGCGGCGCGGGTGGGGCGCGCGGGTTCCGCGGGGGCCTCGGTGAGTGCAGTGGTCATCGGAGTCGCAGTCCTTCCGCCAGGGGGCCCAGCGCGAGTACGGGGAAGTAGGTGAGCGCGGTCACGACGACCGTGACGCCCACGAGGAGGCCGACGAACTGCGGCCGGTGGGTGGGCAGCGTGCCGGCGCTGGAGGGCACCGGCGACTGCGCCGCGAGCGAGCCGGCCAGGGCGAGCACCAGCAGGATCGGGAGGAAGCGGCCGAGGAGCATCGCGACGCCGAGCGCCGTGTTGAGCCAGGGCGTGTTCGCCGTCAGCCCCGCGAACGCCGAGCCGTTGTTGTTGGACGCGGAGGTGAAGGCGTAGAGCACCTCCGAGAGCCCGTGCAGCCCGGGGTTCAGGATCGACGTGCTCTCCACGTCCTCCCGCACCGCCGGGATCGCGAAGCTCAGGGCCGTACCGGCCAGCACGAGCGTCGGCGTCACGAGGATGTAGAGGCTCGCGAGCTTGATCTCGCGCGGGCCGAGCTTCTTGCCCAGGTACTCGGGCGTCCGGCCGACCAGCAGCCCGCCGACGAACACGGCCAGCACCGCGAGCACGAGCATCCCGTAGAGGCCCGAGCCGACGCCGCCGGGGGCGACCTCGCCGAGCATCATGTTGAGCATCGGCAGCATGCCGCCGAGCGCAGTGAAGGAGTCGTGCATCGCGTTGACGGCGCCGGTCGAGGTGAGCGTCGAGGCGGTCGCGTAGAGGGCGGAGCCGGCGATGCCGAAGCGCGTCTCCTTGCCCTCCATCGCGGCTCCGGCGGCCTGCGCCGCGGATCCGCCGCCCGCCGCCTCCAGCGCGGTGAGGGCCGCGAGCGACACGACGAAGATCGTCGCCATCGCCGCGAGGATCGCGCGCCCCTGCCGCACGTCGCCGACCATCCGGCCGAAGGTGCGCGGCAGCGAGAACGGGATCGCGAGGATCAGCACGATCTGCAGCAGCGACACCCACGCCGAGGGGTTCTCGAACGGATGCGCGGAGTTGGCGTTGAAATAGCCGCCGCCGTTGGTGCCGAGCAGCTTGATCGCCTCCTGCGAGGCCACCGCGCCGCCCGGGATGCTCTGCTCGCCGCCGGTGAGCGTGGTCACCGTCAGCGGGCCGTTCAGGTTCTGGATCACGCCGCCCGCGATCATCACCACCGCCGCCACCACCGCGAGGGGCAGCAGGAGGCGCAGCGTGCCGCGCACGAGGTCGACCCAGAAGTTGCCGAGCGTTCCGGAGGAGCGGCGCGCGAATCCGCGGATCAGCGCCACCGCCACGGCCAGGCCCACGGCCGCCGAGACGAAGTTCTGCACGGCGAGGCCGCCGAGCTGCACCGCGAAGCCGAGGGTCGCCTCCGGGGAGTAGGACTGCCAGTTGGTGTTGGTGACGAACGAGACGGCGGTGTTGAACGCCAGCCCCTCCGGCACCGCGGGCAGGCCGAGGGAGCCGGGCAGGACCGCCTGGAGGCGCTGCATCCCGTAGAGCAGGAGCACGCCGACGAGCGAGAAGGCCAGCACGGCCCGGAGGTAGGCGCGCCAGCTCTGCTCGCCCGCGGAGTCGACGCCGATGAGGCGGTAGACGCCGCGCTCGAGGGCGAGGTCGCGCGTCGAGGTGTAGACGCGGAACATGTGGTCGCCGAGGGGGCGGTGGAGGAGGGCGACGGCCAGGCCGACGGTCGCGACCTGGAGGACGGCGAGGAGCGGATCCATCAGAAGCGCTCCGGTCGGATCAGGGCCGCGACGAGGTAGACGACGGCGGCGAGCGCCAGCACGGCCGCGAGGGCGTCGAAGACGATCACCGGCCCGCCTCCTTCTCGCGGGTCCCGCGGGTCGCCGAGGGGGGCGGTCCGCCCAGCCGCTCGACCCCCTTCGCGGCGAGAGCGATGAGCGAGAAGAGGGCGAGCACGCCGAGGAGGTAGGCGAGGTCGAGCACGGAGGACTCCATCCGGGGAGCGGACGACGCCCGGGACCGGACGCCTGCCGGGAAGCGGCACAGGAAGCGATGCAACACCTCGCGGGGGCCCGTCGGAGCGGTCCTCACGGTTCCCCTACGGCCCGGCCCGGAGTCCTCGCGTTTCCCTCACGCGGACGGCGGCGGGCGCCCGGCGGAGGGGCGCGAGCCGGGCGGGAGCCGAGCGGTGAGAGCGTTCTCTCCCAGCAACGACGGGGGTCGACGTCCCGAAGATCACATTTCGGCATCGCCTGGACAAATTCGCCGCCCGCGCTTTACTCCCCCCGATCGAAAGAATATGTTCTCTCCGTGGACAAAGCCCCTCGGGGCTCTCCCGCCCTCCCGGGCGACGACACGACGACGTGCGCCACACGTGCACGCCTCTTGTCGTCCTCTCCCTCGGACACTGCTTTCAGAGAGGAATGCACTCCATGAAGTTCTCCCGCGGCATCACCACGCTGGCCGCCGCCGGCATCATCTCCCTCGGCCTCGCGGCCTGTTCCGCGAGCCCCGCCAACTCCGGAGGCGCCGCTGCCGGCGCCGGCGCGGAAGGCGACTGCACCGTCGGCATCTCGATGCCCACGCGCAGCCTCGAGCGCTGGATCAACGACGGCGAAGGCCTCCAGTCGCAGCTCGAGGGCGACGGCTGCACCGTCGACCTCCAGTACGCGGACAACAAGACCGATCAGCAGATCTCGCAGATCCAGAACCAGATCGCCGGCGGCTCCAAGATCCTGGTCATCGCCGCGATCGACGGCGAGGCCCTCGCGCCCGTCCTCGCCGAGGCGAAGAAGCAGAACGCCACCGTCATCGCCTACGACCGTCTCATCAACGGCACCGCGGACGTCGACTACTACGCGACCTTCGACAACTACAAGGTCGGCCAGCTCCAGGGCCAGTACATCGAGTCGACCCTCGACCTGAAGAACGCCGCGGGTCCCTTCACCCTCGAGCCCTTCGCCGGCAGCCCCGACGACAACAACGCGAAGTTCTTCTTCTCCGGCGCGTGGGACGTCCTGCAGCCCTACATCGAGAGCGGCAAGCTCACCGTCCCCTCGGGCAAGTCGCCCGCGTCGGACGACGACTGGGCCTCGATCGGCATCCAGGGCTGGGCCTCCGACAAGGCGCAGTCCGAGATGGACAACCGCCTCTCGTCCTTCTACACCGGCGGCCAGAAGGTCGACGTCGTGCTCTCCCCCAACGACAGCCTGGCCATCGGCATCGAGGCCTCGCTGAAGTCGGCCGGCTACACCCCCGGCGCCGACTACCCGGTCATCACCGGCCAGGACGCCGACAAGGCCAACGTCAAGGCGATCCTCGCCGACGAGCAGTCCATGACGGTCTGGAAGGACACCCGCACCCTCGGCGACCGCGTCTTCCAGATGGTGCAGTCGATCGTCGCGGGCGAGGAGCCCGAGGTCAACGACACCGAGACCTACGACAACGGCGAGAAGGTCGTCCCGTCCTACCTGCTGGAGCCGCAGGTCGTCACGAAGGACGACGTGCAGTCGGTCCTCGTCGACTCCGGCTTCCTCAAGGCCGGCGACGTCGGACTCTGATCCGTCGGGCGGGGGCGGGGAGGAGCGATCCTCCCCGCCCCCGCCTCCCCGTCCGCACACCACTCCCCCCCCAACGAAGTGAGGCCCTGTTGGCCAGTCCCATCCTCATCATGCGCGACATCGTCAAGGAGTTCGGCGGCGGCGTCCGCGCCCTCGACGGCGTCTCGCTCTCGGTCCAGCCCGGCGAGGTCCACGCCATCTGCGGCGAGAACGGCGCCGGCAAGTCGACCCTGATGAAAGTCCTCTCCGGCGTGTACCCGTACGGCAGCTTCGAGGGCACCATCGAGTTCGAGGGCGAGGAGGCGCAGTACCGGGCGATCAACGACAGCGAGGCCGACGGCATCGTGATCATCCACCAGGAGCTCGCCCTCAGCCCCTACCTCTCCATCGCCGAGAACATCTTCCTCGGCAACGAGAAGTCGACCCTCGGCGTCATCAACTGGAACGCGACCAACGCGGAGGCGGCCAAGCTGCTCGCCCGCGTCGGCCTCGCCGAGAGCCCCGCGACCAAGATCCTCGAGCTGGGCGTCGGCAAGCAGCAGCTCGTCGAGATCGCCAAGGCCCTCGCCAAGGAGGTGAAGCTCCTCATCCTCGACGAGCCCACCGCCGCCCTCAACGACGAGGACAGCGACCACCTGCTCGGCCTGATCGACCAGCTCCGCAAGCAGGGCATCACCTGCATCATCATCAGCCACAAGCTGAAGGAGATCCGCGCCATCGCGGACACCGTCACGATCATCCGCGACGGTCGCACCATCGAGAGCTTCCCGATGGCCGGCGAGGAGGCGTCCGAGAGCCGGATCATCCGCGCGATGGTCGGCCGCGACCTCAACAGCATGTTCCCGCCGCGCGACCCGCAGATCGGCGAGGAGAAGCTGCGCGTCGAGAACTGGACGGTCCACCACCCCGTCGACATCAATCGCGTGGTCGTCGACGACGCCTCCTTCACCGTCCGCGCCGGCGAGATCGTCGGCTTCGCGGGCCTGATGGGCGCCGGACGCACCGAGCTCGCGATGAGCATCTTCGGGAGGAGCTACGGCACCGGCATCTCCGGCCGCGTCTACAAGGACGGCAAGGAGATCCAGACCCGCACCGTCGACGAGGCGATCCGCAACGGCCTCGCCTACGCGACCGAGGACCGCAAGCGCTACGGGCTCAACCTCATCGGCGACATCACCGTCAACGTCTCGGCCGCCGCGCTCTCGCGCCTGGCCCGGCTCGGCGTGATCGACAAGCACCGCGAGTACAAGGTCGCCGACTCGTACCGATCGAAGATGAACATCAAGGCGCCGACCGTCTCGGCCGTCACGGGGAAGCTCTCCGGCGGCAACCAGCAGAAGGTCGTCCTCTCGAAGTGGATCTTCTCCGGTCCCGACGTGCTGATCCTCGACGAGCCCACCCGCGGCATCGACGTGGGAGCCAAGTACGAGATCTACGGGATCATCAACGAGCTCGCGGCCCAGGGCAAGGCGGTCGTCGTCATCTCGTCCGAGCTGCCCGAGCTGATCGGCCTCGCCGACCGCATCTACACCATCTCCGAGGGACGGATCACGGGCGAGATCGATCGCGCCGATGCCACCCAGGAGCACCTCATGCACTACATGACCGCCGGAAAGGAACAGGCCCGATGAGCGCCACGACCACCACAGCGCCGGCGGACACGCCCGCCAACACGCCCTCCACCCCGCCCAAGCGCTCGCGCCGGCTGAACATCAACCTCCGGCAGTACGGCATCCTCGCCGCGCTGGCCATCATCATCCTGCTCTTCCAGGTGCTGACCGGCGGGCGCCTGCTCCTGCCCGGCAACGTCAACAACCTGATCCAGCAGAACGCCTATGTGCTGATCCTCGCGATCGGCATGGTGATGGTCATCATCGCCGGCCACATCGACCTCTCGGTCGGCTCGGTCGTGGCGATGGTCGGCGCCATCTCGGCGATCGCGATGAACAACTGGGGCCTGCCCTGGTGGGCGGCCGTCGTCGTCGCCCTCGTCACCGGCGCCGCCGTCGGAGCATGGCAGGGCTTCTGGGTCGCCTTCGTCGGCATACCGGCATTCATCGTGACCCTCGCTGGCATGCTGATCTTCCGCGGCTTCACCCTCGTCCTCCTCACCGGCGGAACGATCAATGGCCTCCCCACCGAGTTCACCGCGATCGGCGCCGGCTGGCTGCCGGGCGTCCTCGGCGGCATCGCCGGCCGCGACGCGCTCACCCTGGTCCTCGGCCTGATCGTCTGCGTCGTCCTCGTGGCCCAGCAGCTCCGCAGCCGCGCGACCCTCCGCCGTCTCGAGCTGCCCCGCGAGCCCATCGGCTCGCTGGTCGCGAAGTCGGCCATCGCCGTCATCGCGATCATGGCCCTCTCCTGGCTGCTCGCCGGCTACAGCGGAACCCCGATCATCCTGATCGTGCTCGCCGTGCTGATCCTCGCCTACAGCTTCGTGCTCGGCCGGACGGTCTTCGGCCGCCACATCTACGCGATGGGCGGCAACCTGTTCGCCGCGATGATGTCCGGCGTCAAGACGAAGTGGGTCAACTTCTTCATCTTCGTCAACATGGGCGCACTGGCCGGAGTCGCGGGCATCGTCAGCACCGCCCGCGCCGGCGGTGCGGTCGCCTCGGCCGGACAGAACTACGAGCTGGACGCGATCGCCGCGGTCTTCATCGGCGGCGCCGCCGTCCAGGGAGGCGTGGGCACCGTCGTCGGAGCCGTCATCGGCGGACTCGTGATGGGCGTGCTCAACATGGGCCTCTCCATCCTCTCGGTCGACGCGGCCTGGCAGATGGCGATCAAGGGCTTCGTGCTCCTGCTCGCGGTGGCGTTCGACATCTTCAACAAGCGCCGCGCCGGCGGCCGCTAGGCGAACGCCGGGCGCCGCCCAGCGGCGCTCCTCGTCCTTCTCTTCTACAGTTCTCGGGCGCGGCTTCTCCTCGGGGGAGCCGCGCCCGAGTGCATCCGAGACCCGTCGGGGTCCAGCGACAGGCAGGCGATCATGGCAGGAGCAGTCGGAGCCTCCAGCAACGCGCTGCTGCGCCGCACGAACCTCGCGAGCCTCGCGACCCTGGTGCACCGCTCCGGTCCCACCAGCCGCGCCGAGCTCGGCCGCCTCACCGGGCTCAACCGCTCCGCCGTCGCGAACCTCGTCGGCGAGCTGAGCGAGCTCGGCTGGGTCGCGGAGGAGACCACCGCGCCCGACGGCCGCATCGGCCGCCCCAGCGCCACCGTCGTCCCCGGCGACCGGTTCGCGGCCGTGGGCGTCCACCTCGACACCGATGCGATCATCGTCGGCCTGGTCGGGCTGCACGGCGAGCTGCTGCGCCGCGTCCGCTTCGACACCCCCAAGCCCGCGAGCCCGGCCACGGTGGTCCGCGTCGTCACCGGCATCGTCGAGGGCTTCCGCTCCGAGCGGGAGTCGCTGCGCACGCTGGTCGGCGCGGGCGTCGCCGTCCCCGGCCTCGTCCAGGCCGACTCCGGCTTCGTCCACCGCGCCCCGCACCTGGGCTGGCGCGACGTCGACCTCGCCACCCAGCTCAGCCGCGCCCTCGACCTCCCGGTCGCCGTCGGCAACGACGCGACCCTCGGCGCCATCGGCGAGTCCCTCTTCGGAGCCGCGCACGGCGTGGCCGACGTGGTCTACGTCACCGGCGGCGCGGGCGGCATCGGCGGAGGAGTCATCATCGGCGGCGTCCCGCTCCAGGGCTCCTCGGGGTTCGCGGCCGAGCTGGGCCACACCCTCGTCGCCACGAACGGCCGCCTCTGCGGCTGCGGCCGGCGCGGCTGCCTGGAGGCCGAGGTCCGGATGCGCTCCCTCCTCGACGTCCTCGGCGCCCGCGTCCTCGACCAGGACGAGCTCGACATCGCCCTGGGCACCTCCCGCGACCCCGCCGTCCTGGGCGAGGTCGCCCGCCAGGTCGACCTGCTCTCGGAGGGCCTGTCCACCTACATCAACCTCTTCAACCCCACCGCGGTCGTGCTCGGCGGCTTCCTCGGCTCGCTGCTCACCGTCGACCGCGAGCGCCTCGCCGCCCGCGTCTCGGCCCGCGCCCTGAGCGACCTCGCGCGCGGCGTGCGGATCGAGCGCGCGGCCCTGCGCTCGAGGCTGGAACTCGTCGGCGCCGCGGAGCTACCCTGGCGGCGGGCGCTGGCGGATCCTGCCGCCGTCACCGGGGGCGCGCAGCCGCCGGGTGGGAGCAGCAGCCGCGAGGACGCCCTGGGCGCCCGCGCCTGACCCCGGCACTCGAGTGCCGGCACCGCGTCGAGGAGGACGAGCATGGCCGACTGGAACGACACCATCATCGAGGAGTTCCGCGCGAACGGCGGGACCGTGACCACGGGCGGCTTCGGGAGGAGCCTCGTGCTGGTGCACCACCGCGGCGCCCGCTCCGGTCAGGAGCGCGTGACTCCGCTGATGGCGCTGCACCCCTCCGACGACGTCTGGCTGCTCGCCGCGTCCGCCGCCGGTGCGCCGAAGCACCCCGCCTGGTTCCACAACATGATCGCCCACCCGGACCTGGCGATCGAGACCCCCGACGACGGCACCGTCGACGTCCGGGCCCGCGTCCTCGCCAGGGAGGAGCGCGACGCCGGCTGGGCACGCTTCACCACCGCCTCCGCCGGCTTCCTCGACTACGAGAAGCGCACCACCCGCACCATCCCCGTCGTGGAGCTCACCCGCCGCTGACCGCGGCTCGTCAGCGCAGCGGCACGGGCACCGTGTCCGGCGTGCTCCAGCGCAGCGCGATCCGCTCGCGGAAGCCGCCGCTGCGCAGCTCCGCCTCGAGCGCGTCGATCACCACGGGGAGCAGCGCGCGCCGCTCGATCAGCAGCTCGAGCACGGGCCGGTCGCCGGAGGTCAGCAGCACCGGGCCCGATCCGGGCAGCACCGCGATCCACTGGCGCTCCCCCACCTGCACGCTCCGGTGCCGGCGGAGGCGTCGGAGCAGCTCGGGCAGCGCCCGCGGATCGAGGGCGGACACGTCGGCACGGAGGGCGATCACCCCGCGAGCGTGCCCGCGCCGGACGACCTCCCGCCGACCTCCCGGTGAACACCGCGCCTCCGCGGGACGCCGTCCGCGAGAACGACACGACAGGAGCCCGCCCCGCGGCGCACCGCACACGGGAACGGGAGAAGCCCCCGACCGGACATCCGATCGGGGGCTTCTCCTCTGGTTCTCTCGAACCCGGTTCTCTCGAACTCCGGTTCTCGTGAACTCTGGTGCGCGAGGGGGGAGTTGAACCCCCACGCCCTTTCGGGCACACGGACCTGAACCGTGCGCGTCTGCCTATTCCGCCACTCGCGCTCACCAGCGGCACCGAAGCGCCGACGAGAAATCGTAGCATCCCCCGGCCCCCGAGCCGAACCGGCGCTCACCGTCCCGGGCCGCCGCTCCCCCGGGAGCCGCCGCCGAGCCGCCCCGGTGAGAGCGCGCACACGGCACTCCTGCCGCGAAACCACTGCGGAGGATCGCGCATCCAGACCATCCCAGTAACATGCCCGTAGCCGTGCGCGGCGCAGACCAAGAAGAGGAAGCGGCGACGGGCGCGCAGACATCTCGATCCGTGCGCGACCGCCGAGAAGGCGAAGAACCGGAAGATCGGAAGACTGTGGGCATACTGGACAACTTCGAGAAGGGACTCGAGCGCGTCGTCAACGGCGCGTTCGCGCGGACCTTCAAGTCGGGTCTGCAGCCGGTCGAGCTCGCCTCCGCCCTCCGCCGGGAGCTCGACACCTCCGCCGCCGTGGTCAGCCGAGACCGCATCCTCGTCCCCAACAGCCTGGTCCTGCGGATGTCCGCGACCGACCTCGACCGGATGCAGCGCCTCGGCGCCACGCTGATCGACGAGCTCACCACGGTCGCCACCGAGCACGCCACCAAGCAGGGCTTCCGCTTCCCCGGCCCGATCGACATCTCCCTCGCCGTCGATCCGGCGCTCAGCGACGGCATGGTCGAGGTCGACTCCCGCAGCGTGAAGGGCACCGTCGCCTACACGCCCGTCCTCGACATCGACGGCCGGCGCCACCCGATCACGAAGGCGCGCACCGTCATCGGCCGCGGCAGCGACGCCGACATCACCGTCGACGACTCGGGCACCTCCCGCAAGCACGTCGAGATCCTCTGGGACGGCTCCCGTGCCCAGGTGCACGACCTCGGGTCCACGAACGGCTCCAAGCTCGACGGCCGGCCCGTCACGCAGGCGCCCCTGGCCCCCGAGCAGACCATCACGATCGGGCGCACCTCGATCGTCTACCGCGTCGTGCAGGGCTCCGCGCCCGCACGCACCGACCGTCCGTCGTCCGGCAGGGCAGCCGGACGCGGCTCCGAGGGATTCTGGGACGACCGGCTATGAGCGAGCTCACTCTCTTCCTGCTGCGCATCGCGTTCCTCGCGCTGCTGTGGTTCTTCGTGTTCGGCATCGTCTACGCGCTGCGCTCCGACCTGTTCGGGCAGCGCGTGCGCAAGCTGCCGCCCGGCGCGCAGGCCGCGTCCCCCGAGGCCCCGTTCGTGACGGCGGCCCAGCCCGTGGTCGCCGCGGCCGCCCCGGCTCCCGCGCCCGCGCAGCCCGCCTCCCCGTCGGCCCCCTCGGCCCGGAGGAGCCGCGAGGCCGCCGCCGAGCGCGCCGAGCAGGGAGGCGCCGCCACGGTCCACACGGCGCAGCGCCTCGTGATCACCTCGGGCCCCAAGCGGGGCACCGAGCTCGAGCTGACCGGCGACCCGCTGACGATCGGCCGCTCCGCGGAGTCGACGCTGGTCATCCGCGACGACTACACCTCGACCCACCACGCGCGCCTTCTCCTCTGGAACGACGAGTGGATGATCCAGGACCTCGACTCCACCAACGGCACCTTCCTCGACGGCCGCCGCGTCGGCGCGCCCACCAAGGTGCCGCTGGACACGCCCGTGAAGGTCGGCACCACCACCTTCGAACTGCGGCGGTCGTAGCGCGTGGCCCCCACTCCGGAGAGCGGCTCCGGCCACGGCGCGGTGCGCGAGAGCGCCGCCGTCTCGCACGTCGGCAGGATCCGCTCCAACAACCAGGACTCCGGCTACGCGGGCCGGCAGCTCTTCGTCGTCGCCGACGGCATGGGCGGTCACGCGGGCGGCGACGTCGCCTCCTCCATCGCGATCAAGCGCATCGCGGAGGCGGACCGCGTCTACGCCTCCACCTACGAGGCCGAGGACGAGCTCAAGCGCACCCTGCTGGCGGCCAACACCCTGCTGGCCGACGCCGTGGTCGACCACCCCGAGCTCACCGGCATGGGCACCACCGTCAGCGCGATCGCCCGCGTCGGCGAGTCGGTGGCGATCGCGCACATCGGCGACTCCCGCATCTACGTCCTCCGCGACGGCCGGCTCGAGCAGGTCACGACGGACCACACCTTCGTGCAGCGCCTCGTGGACTCCGGCCGCATCACGGAGGAGGAGGCGATGACGCATCCGCGCCGCTCCGTCCTGATGCGGGTCCTCGGCGACGTGCACACCAACCCCGAGATCGACACGCTCACGCTCGAGACCGAGCCGCACGACCGCTGGCTGATCTGCTCCGACGGCCTCTCCGGCGTCGTCCCGCACGACGAGATCCTCAAGGAGCTCAGCCGCGACGAGACCGCCCAGCAGGTGGCCGACCGCCTGATCCGCGACAGCCTCTCGCACGGCGCCCCGGACAACGTCACCGTCGTCGTCCTCGACATCCCCGGCGCGGGCGACACCGCGCGCATCCTCGCCCCCGTGGAGGAGCCGGTGGTCGTCGGATCGGCCGCCGCGCCCACGCCCTTCAGCACCGACGACTCGCAGAACCGCGTCCGGATCCCCGGCCTCCGCCTGCACACCCGGGCTCCCGCCGCGCAGGGCCCCACCCACTTCGAGCCCGCGTCCGAGGACTACCTCGACGAGCTGATCGAGGAGGACCGCCGCCGGCACCTGCGCCGCCGCATCACCTGGCTCGTCGGCCTGTCCCTCGTGCTCATCATCGGATTCCTCGGGATCCTCTTCGCCTACGACTGGACGCAGTCGCGCTTCTACGTCGGCACCGACGGGGACACCGTGATCATCTACCAGGGCATCCAGCAGTCGGTCGGCCCGCTCTCGCTCTCGGAGGTGAAGGAGGACACGGGCATCCCGCTCGACTCCCTCCGCGCCTACGACGTCGAGCAGCTGGAGCAGACGATCAGCGCCGACTCCTACGCCGGCGCAGTCGACATCGTCGAGCGCCTCACGGACGCGAACGGAGCACCATGACGGACGCCGCCACGGCCACCGCCCGCCCCGCCCCCGAGCGGCAGGGCTTCTTCCGCCAGAAGCTGCGCAATCTCGAGCTCCTGCTCCTGATCGGCGCATGCCTCATCGATGCCGGCGCGATCGTGCTCGTGCAGCTCGGCGCCCTCGGCTCGATCGACACCACGCTGGTCTCGCTGGGCGCCGGCCTCTCGGCGCTCGTGCTCGCCGTGCACGTCGTGCTGCGCTTCGCAGCCCCGGCGGCCGACCCCTTCCTCCTCCCGATCGCCACCGTGCTGAACGGCCTGGGCGTCGCCGAGATCTACCGGATCGACATCGCCGACGGCGCGACCGGCTGGGAGTCGGTGGCGGTGCGGCAGATCTTCTGGAGCGCCCTGGCCGTCGTCGCGGCGATCGTGGTGCTGCTGGTCATCCGCAACCACCGCGTGCTGTTCCGCTACACCTACGTCGCCGGGTTCGCGGCGATCGTGCTGCTCCTGCTGCCGCTCCTGCCCTTCATCGGCCGCGAGGTCAGCGGCGCGCGCGTCTGGATCGGGATCGGCGACGTGGCGAGCTTCCAGCCCGGCGAGATCGCCAAGATCGCCCTCGCGGTCTTCTTCGCCGGCTACCTCGTGCGCAACCGCGACTCCCTCTCGATGGTGGGCCGCACCGTCCTCGGGATGCGCTTCCCGCGCCTGCGCGACCTCGGCCCGATCCTGGTGGTCTGGGCGGTCACGATGGGCGTCATCGTCTTCCAGCGCGACCTGGGGACGGCTCTGCTCTACTTCGGCCTGTTCCTGGTCATGCTCTACGTCGCGACCGGGCGCACCAGCTGGGTCCTCATCGGCGTCGGCCTGTTCCTCGGCGGCGCGCTGCTGGCGAGCCAGACGCTCGACTACGTGGGCAACCGCTTCGCCAACTGGCTCGAGCCCTTCAGCGCCGAGCGCTACGGGGCGGATCCGGGCGGCAGCTACCAGCTCGTGCAGGGCCTCTTCGGCCTCGCGCACGGCGGGCTGCTCGGCACGGGCCTCGGCCAGGGGATGCCGGATCTCACGCCGGTCCCGCAGTCCGACTACATCATCGCCAGCCTCGGCGAGGAGCTGGGCCTCGCCGGGCTCTTCGCGATCTTCGGCCTCTACCTCCTGCTGGTCTCGCGCGGGTTCCGCATCGGCTTCGCCGGGCAGGACGACTTCGGGCGCCTCCTGGGAGTCGGCCTCTCGTTCGTGATCGCCCTGCAGTGCTTCATCGTCATCGGAGGCGTCACCCGTGTCATCCCGCTGACCGGCCTGACCACGCCGTTCCTCGCCGCCGGCGGCTCCTCCCTCGTGGCGAACTGGATGATCGTGGCGGTGCTGCTGCGCCTGTCCGACACAGTCCGCAGTCAGCCTCGTCTGGTGGTGTGATCCGTCGATGAACCGAGAACTCAAACGGGTGAGCCTCGTCGTGCTGACGATGTTCGTGGCCCTCTTCCTCTCCACCACCACCATCCAGGTGATCCAGGCCGACTCCCTCGACGAGGACGGCCGCAACACGCGGACCCTCTACGAGAGCTTCTCGACCGAGCGCGGTGCGATCCTCGCCGGCGGTCAGCCGATCGCCTCATCGACGCCGTCGGACGACCTCTACAAGTTCCAGCGGCAGTACGCGAACGGCCCGCTCTACTCCGCCGTGACCGGCTACTTCACCCTGAACCAGGGCACCACCGGCATCGAGCGCACGCTCAACGACTACCTCTCGGGCACCTCGAACTCGCAGTTCTTCGACGAGATCAACAACCTCGTCACGGGCCAGGACCCGAAGGGCGCGTCGGTCGAGCTCTCGATCGACCCGGTCGCCCAGCAGGCCGCCTTCGACGCGCTCGGCGACTACACGGGGGCCGTCGTCGTGACGGAGCCGGCCACCGGCCGCATCCTCGCGATGGTCTCGAAGCCCACCTTCGACCCCACCGCGCTGGCCTCCCACGACACCGACGACGTCCTCGCCGCCTACCGGGCGCTGAACGACGACTCCTCCGAGCCCCTCGTGAACCGGGCCATCGGCGGCTCGCTCAACCCGCCCGGCTCCGTCTTCAAGCTCGTCGTGGCCTCGGCCGCCCTCGAGTCCGGCCGCTTCACCGCCGACTCGAGCTTCCCCAACGTCGAGTCGTACACGCTGCCCGGCTCCTCGTCGCAGGTGATCAACTCCGGAGGCGGTCTCTGCGGCTCCGGAGAGACGGTCACGCTGGCCACCGCCGTCTCGCTCTCCTGCAACGTCCCGATGGCCGAGATGGGCGTGCAGCTGGGAGCGGACGCGATCCGCTCGCAGGCCGAGAAGTTCGGCTTCGACACCGAGCTCGAGATCCCGATGTCGGTCGAGGCGAGCACGTACCCGACGAAGACGGACGACGCCCAGACGGCCCTCACCGCCTTCGGACAGTACGAGGTGCGTGCGACGCCGCTGCAGATCGCCATGGTCTCCGCGGCGATCGCGAACGGCGGCGAGGTGATGCAGCCGAACCTGGTCGACTCGATCCGCTCGCAGGACCTCAGCGTGCTGCAGCAGTTCCAGGAGAAGTCGCTCGGCCGGGCGGTGAGCACGCAGACCGCGGACGCCGTCGAGGCGATGATGGTCGCCAGCGTCCAGGGCGGCGCGGCGACGAATGCAACAATAGGGGGCGTCACTGTGGCCGGTAAGACCGGTACCGCCGAGAACGGCGGGGACGACCCGTACACCCTCTGGTTCACCGGCTTCGCGCCTGCGGACGACCCGCAGTACGCCATCACCGTGCTCGTGGAGAACGGTGGAGGGCTCGGCCAGACCGGGTACGGCAACCTGATCGCCGCACCCATCGGACAACAGGTACTAGAGGCGGTGCTGAACAAATGAGACCCACGACAGGCCTCACCTTCGGGGGACGCTACGAGCTGCAGTCCCGGATCGCCATCGGCGGCATGGGAGAGGTGTGGCAGGCGACCGATCTGGTCATCGGCCGCACCATCGCGATCAAGATCCTGAAGGACGAGTACCTCGGCGACCCCGGCTTCCTCGAGCGCTTCCGCGCCGAGGCCCGCCACGCGGCGCTGGTCAACCACGAGGGCATCGCCAACGTCTACGACTACGGCGAGGAGGACGGCTCGGCCTACCTGGTCATGGAGCTCGTCCCCGGCGAGGCGCTCTCGACCGTCCTCGAGCGCGAGCGCGTACTCTCGACCGACAAGGTCCTCGACATCGTCGCGCAGACCGCGCTCGCCCTGCACGCCGCGCACGCCGCGGGCCTCGTGCACCGCGATGTGAAGCCGGGCAACCTGCTCATCACGCCGGACGGCCGCGTCAAGATCACCGACTTCGGCATCGCGCGCATCGCCGACCAGGTCCCGCTGACGGCGACCGGGCAGGTCATGGGCACGGTCCAGTACCTGTCCCCGGAGCAGGCGAGCGGCCAGCCCGCCTCCCCCGCCACCGACATCTACTCGCTGGGCATCGTCGCGTACGAGTGCCTGGCCGGGCGCCGCCCCTTCACGGGCGAGTCGCAGGTCGCCATCGCGATGGCGCAGATCAACGACACCCCGCCGGAGCTGCCGGTCACGGTCGCGGAGCCGGTGCGCAACCTCGTCTACTCCTGCATCGCCAAGAAGCCGGCCGACCGCCCCGCCACCGCCGCGCACCTCGCGCGGGCGGCCCAGGCGCTGCGCTCGGGCGACGTGCGCGGAGCGGCGCTGGCCGTCCCCGCGGTCCTCAGCGACCTTCCCGCGACGCAGGCGACCACGGTCCTCCCCTCCAACCAGGGCGCGACGCAGGCGACCACGGTGCTGCCCTCCGGCGCGCCCGCGGCCGCGGCCGCCGCTCCGTTCGTGCCGATCGAGGAGCCGCTCGAGCCGGTCGAGGAGCCGCGCAGGCGCAGCCCCTGGACCTGGCCGCTGATCGCCCTCATCGTGATCCTCGCCGTCGTCATCGCGGGCACGATCTTCGCCCTGACGACCGGCGGGAGCAGCGACCCGGCTGCCTCCCCCACCGCGCCGACCAGCACGGCCCCGTCGCCGACGCCGTCCGAGACTCCGAGCCCCACGCCGACACCGACCTCGAACACGGTGGTCATCGACAAGGCCGACTACGTCGGGCGCTCCTTCGACGACGTCGAGACCGAGCTCGAGGCCCTGGGCATGGGCGTCCGACGCGCGGACGGCCCGAGCGCCCCCACCGCCGAGCAGGTCGGACTCGTCGAGGACGTGAACCCCACCGCGAACGTGGTGAAGGGCACGACCATCGAGGTCTCCGTCTTCACCGAGGTCGCGACCCCGGACGCACCAACCGCCGTGCCGACCGTCACCCCCGCCGCCTCCAGCGTCGAGGCGGGCGCGACGTTCAACGTCACCTGGAGCAACTACAACCAGTGCCCGAGCGGAACCTCCGTGAGCGGTTACCGGGTGACCGCGACCGGCGAGGGCGCGAGCGTGACGAGCACCAACCCGTCGAACTCGACGACCGCGACGATCCAGGCCGGCACCACGGCGGGCACGATCGACGTCACGTACACCGTGCTCTGCGGCGAGTCGGAGTCGGCGGCCTCGCCCACCCTCTCCGTCACCGTCGAGGAGCCGGCTCCGACCCCGGCGCCGACCCCCACCTCGAAGGCCACCTCGACGCCCACCCCCTCCGAGTAGCGGCGGCGCGCCGGGCCGGGGCACCGCTCCGGCCCGGCGCCTCGCGGCCGTCGCGTCGCGCCCCCGCCCGGAACACCAGGGGCCCATAGGTACACTTGCCGTGGCTCCTCGGGGCCGCACCACACGGAAGTACAGGGCGGGAGCGTGCGCGTGACGGATGAGGGTCGCCTGATCGCGGGACGGTACCAGGTCGGGCCCCGGCTCGGCCGCGGCGGGATGTCCGAGGTGTACCTCGGCACCGACACCCGGCTCGGCCGCACCGTCGCCATCAAGGAGCTGAAGCTCTCCCTCTCCTCCGACTCCGCCTTCCGCCTGCGGTTCCGCCAGGAGGCGCAGTCCGCATCGCGCATGTCGCACCCCACGATCGTCCGGGTCTTCGATGCGGGCGAGGAGGTCTCGCTCGACGACAACGGCGCCGAGTCGCGCCGGCCCTTCATCGTCATGGAGCACATCGAGGGCCGCCTCCTCAAGGACCTGATCGCCGAGGGCCCCCTCGACGTGGACGAGGCCGTCCGCATCACGGAGGGCATCCTCACCGCCCTCGAGTACTCGCACCGCGCAGGCGTCGTCCACCGCGACATCAAGCCCGGCAACATCATGTTGACCCCGTCGGGCCAGGTGAAGGTGATGGACTTCGGGATCGCCCGCGCCGTCTCCGACTCCGCCGCCACGGTCGCTCAGACCACGGCGATCCTCGGCACCGCGGCCTACTTCTCCCCCGAGCAGGCGAAGGGCGAGCAGGTCGACGCCCGCAGCGACCTCTACTCCGCCGGCATCGTGCTCTTCGAGCTCCTCACCGGCCGTGCGCCCTTCCGCGGCGACACCCCGGTGGCCGTCGCCTACCAGCACGTCAGCGAGACGCCGCCGGCGCCGAGCTCCATCAACCCGGCCGTCACGCCGGCGCTCGACGCGGTCGTCGCCCGAGCACTCTCCAAGGACCGCTACGAGCGCTTCCAGGGAGCTGCGGAGTTCCGCGACGACCTGCGCGACGCCGCCGCCGGACGCCTCCCCGACCACCGCCCGATCGACGAGCTGACCACCTCGCTCTTCGCGGCCCGCAGCCAGGGTGGAGTCAACGACTCCGAGCTCGCCCTCCGCCAGCTGGCCGAGGACAACTCGATCGTCCGCACCCAGCGCCGCCCGCCGGTCCTCTGGATCTGGTCCTCGATCGTCGTGCTGGCCGTGATCGTCGCCGCACTCGTGATCTGGGTGCTGACGCTCCAGCCCGCGTCGACCCTCCCGTCGCAGTCGCGCGAGGTCCCCACCCTCACCGAGACCACCTACGACAGCGCCCAGTCGACCCTGACCGAGCTCGACCTCGTGCCGAGCCAGGTCGCGGAGTACAGCTCGACCGTCCCCGAGGGCGAGGTGATCCGCACGGATCCGGGCTCGGGCACGATCGTCGCACCCGAGACGGTCATCCGCATCGTCGTGTCCCAGGGCCCGCAGCCCGTCGCCGTGCCGGACACCGTCGGGCAGAGCCTCGCCGAGGCCATCGACGCGCTCACCGCCGTCGGCTTCGTCGAGGGCTCCCAGACCCGCGAGAACTCGCCGACCGTCCCGGGCGACGTCGTACTCGCCGCCTCTCCCGGAGCGGGCCAGCAGGTCGCCCCGGGCACGCCGGTCGACCTCACGGTCTCCTCCGGCCAGGTCACGCTCCCCGACCTCGTCGGGACATCCCTCAGCAGCGCGCTGGCCACCCTCGCCTCCGAGAAGCTGCAGCTCGTGGGGGTCGAGGTCCCGGACGAGACCTGCGACGCGACCCGGGCGAACCCGCCCATCACGACCCAGTCCCTGGCTCCGGGCGACGTCCCGCAGGGATCGACCGTCCAGCTCGGCTACTGCGCGGGCTGACCCGGCCTGCAGCCCGCTGCGGCTGCGGCGTCGGCCGACGGTGCCCGGTGGAGGCCGGGCCGCTGCTCTGCGCGCCGAGAAGGGCTCGTCCGGACGTTGCTCGTCGGGTCGATGCTCCGCGAGGCCGACAGCCCCGAGGTGAACGGCTACGCCCGGCGTGCGTCGGCGAGCGGGGGCTGGAGCCGCACGACCTCGCCGGCTGCCGATCCATCGGCGGGGCGTGCGATCCTGCCGCGGATGTCGCTCGGGGTGAGCCCCTCGCGGCGCTTGAGCGCACGGCGGAGGTGGTCCGCCGAGGAGAATCCGGACGCGGCGGCGATCGCCTCGAGCGGGACCTCCCGCGGGCGGCGGCGCAGGAGCTCCACGGCGCTGGCGACCCGGGAGCGCTCGATCTCGCTCGCGACCGTGGTGCCCGCGTCCTCGAAGAGCCGCTGGAGGGAGCGGGTGGACACGTTGACCGCGTCGGCCACCGCCTCCGGGGTGCAGCGCGGCGTGCGGTGCGTTCGGTCGATGACCGTGCGCGCGCGCCCGAGCGTGGCGGCGCGCACGCTCGTGGTGCCGGGCTGCGAGCTCGCCGCCGCGAGGAACGCGCTGGTGAGGAGCTGCTTGACCACGTGGGCGAAGCCGGTGACCTCGCCCTCGCCGGGCAGCCCCGTCCCGGACTCCGCCGCGAGGGCGAAGGCGGTCGTGAAGGCGTATGCGGCGCGGGTGGACCGGGCGTCGGGATCGAGCGCGTAGACCGGGGCCGACGTGTCGAAGCCGTAGCGGCGCATCTCGTCGGCGCGCAGCGAGAGGTGGAGGATCGTGGCCGGAGTCGTCGACTCGGTCGTGAACGTCGTCGTCCCCTGCTGGTACGAGATCGAGCCCGGACGCAGCAGCACCGTTCGGTCCGGGGCGACCATGCGCACGAAGCCGTCGATGAGGAAGCTGAAGGTGAGGAAGGATGTGTCGTCGGCCGGCCACGTCCCGCGGAGGACGCGCAGCGGCGAGACCGTCATCAGCACGACGCTCAGATCGGCGGTGCCGAATCCCGAACCGGTGATGCTCGGAACGGTGCCGGGTTTGACGACGATGCGCGGACCGAGATTCTCTAGTTCTCGGATTCCCGAGAAAGCCCAGGAGATCGATGCGACCATCTGGTCCCCCCGGACTTCTCTTGTGGCGCCGACCCCCTGTCGACGCCCTCTGATTATGCAGGGAAAAGGGGCCGCATCCTCCGCCGGGAGCCCGTCAAATCCCGCCACCTGATCGGGGGGTGCGCAAGGGGGTGGACAAGGTCGCGCTCATACCCTGTCCGGGCGGACTCCTCGGCGCACGACCAGTTAGCCGTCACATGGCGGTTTTCTGCGTGAGAACGCGCTCAGGGCTTCATCCCCGTTCGGGGGACGACCGACACTGATCATTCTCAGCGCTCTCGATTCGATAAGCAGCCCGATAAGCCCGGCGAAATCCGCCTCATCGAGCCGAGATCGAGAGTCCGGGCGTGTCGTCGGCCGATACGGACGACCCGATCGACGTCACCTCGCGCAGCCAGTTCTCGAGAAGCCGCCGCCCGCCCTCGGTGAGGACCGACTCCGGATGGAACTGCACGCCCACGAGCGGAGCACTCCGGTGCCGGACGGCCATGACCACCCCCTCCGGTGTCCGCGCCGTCACCCGCAGCTCCTCGGGAAGGCTCTCGCCGTCGACCGCGAGCGAGTGGTACCGCATCGCGGCGAATCCGGAGAGCAGGCCGTCGAAGAGCGGATCTCCGTCGTGGAGGACCGCGGACGTCCGGCCGTGCAGCAGCTCCGGCGCCTCCGCGACGCGGGCGCCGAGAGCATGGGCGAGCACCTGGTGGCCGAGGCAGACTCCGAGCAGCGGCCGCCCGGTCGCCTCCGCCCGCTGCACGAGCGCCGTCGACGCGGGGACGTCCTCAGGACGGCCCGGCCCGGGAGAGACCAGGACCCCGTCCGCCTCCTCGGCGCGAGCCAGGAGCGCCGTGGTCCCGAGGTCGTCGCCCTCGACCACGTCGACCTCGGCACCGAGCTCGCGGAGATACGAGACGAGCGTGAAGACGAAGCTGTCGTGGTGGTCGACGACCAGGATCCGCGGGGCCGCGCCGGCGGTCACGAGCCGACGGTCACGTTCCGGTCGAGCACGAGCGACTGCACCCAGGGGAACACCCACTCATCGAGCGCCACCAGGACCGCCGCGACGAGGACGAGGACGATCAGGAGCCGGACCCACCACGGCCCGGGCAGGAGCCGCCACAGCGCTGCGTACACGGTCAGCCCTCCTGAGCCAGCGAGGCGGCGATCTCGGCGGGGGCGCCCGCGGACCGCGGCTGGAACGAGTCGAAGACGCCGTACGCGATGATCCGCTCGGCCGTCGATAAGAGCGGGTTGCAGCTCGTCAGCGTGATCAGGCGATCGGTCGGAGCCGCGTCCGGAGTCCACGGAACCGGGTCGATCACCTGGACGTCGGAGGGCTGGACGTACTCGAGATTGCGGAAGCGGTAGGTGTACCAGCCGTCCGCCGTCTCGATGTAGATCGGGTCGCCGAGCTGGAGCTCGTCGATCAGGTGCATGCCTCCGCCGTACGCGCTGCGGTGCGCGGCGAGCGCGAAGTTGCCGGCCTGGCCGGGCATCTGCGTCCCGGGGTAGTGGCCGATGCTCCCCTCGTCGAGCACGTTCTCGGCGTCGATGCCCTCGGCGATCGTGCGCACCCACCCCTCGCCGTAGCGGGGGATGTAGAGGTTGCCGAAGGAGGTGTCGAGGGCGGCGACCGACGCGACGACCGGCTCCGCCGGGGCGGCCTCGGTCGGCTGCGGGGCCGGAGAGGAGTCGCCCCAGGTCTCGCGGAGCTCCGCCGCCTGCGTCGTCTGCCGGCCCGCGATCACCGCGTCGTTCCACCAGAGCTGCCAGGCCAGGAAGAGCAGGACCAGGACGCCGGCGGTCATCAGGAGCTCACCGACGACTCCGAAGAACGAGAGTCGTCGGACCGGGCGGGCCCTCCGTCGCTTCGCTCGCGGCCGCAGAGCCGCCCCGTCGGGGTTCTGGGCGGTCATGCGACGAGTCTAGGCGCGAGCCGTGACCGGCTGTGGCGCACGATCCGGACCTGTGGAGAGCCCTCCAGAATGGCCGCCTGAGGAGGCCCGATGGGATCACTCGAGCGCCCGCACCGGCCGCTCCGCGAGTCCGCACAGCACCCGCGCAGCCCCGGCGCTCCCGGCCCGGAGCCTCCGCCCGGTACAGTGGTCGGCATGGCACGAGCGACGAAGAGCCCGAAGCCCGAGCGCGACGAGGCCCGGACCGGCGAGAACGCACCGAATCCGGTCTGGTTCAAGCCGGTGATGTTCGGCTTCATGCTGCTCGGACTCGCCTGGATCATCGTCTTCTACGTGAGCCAGGGCACCCTGCCGATCCCCGATCTCGGCAACCTCAACATCCTGATCGGCTTCGGCATCGCGTTCATCGGCTTCCTGATGACGACGCGCTGGCGCTGAGCCTCCCCCAGTCGTGAACGACGCCCCGTCCGGTCCGCCGACGGGGCGTTCGTCGTCGGTGGAGCGTCTGCGCGCCGCCGGCTGCGTCTTCGCCGAGGAGGAGGCGGGCCTGCTCGAGGAGGCCGCCGACTCCTCCTCCGACCTCGAGCTGCTGCTCCGCCGCCGCGAGACGGGCGAGCCCCTCGAGCAGATCCTCGGCTGGGTCGCCTTCCGCGGCCTGCGCGTCCCCGTCGCACCCGGCGTCTTCGTGCCCCGCGTGCGCACCGAGTGGCTGGTCGACTGCGCCCTGGAGGTCCTCCCGGACGGCGCCGTGGTGCTCGACCTCTGCTGCGGATCCGGCGCCCTCGCCCGGTCGATCTCCGAGGAGCGGCCGGACGTCCGCCTGCTCGCGGCCGACCTCTCCCCCGCCGCCGTCGCCTGCGCGCGCCGCACGCTCGCAGGCCGCGCCGACGTCCACGAGGGCGACCTCTTCGACGCGCTCCCCGGGAGTGAGCGCGGGCGGATCGACGTCGTCGTCGTCAACGCCCCCTACGTCCCCACCGCGGCGATCGCGCTCATGCCGCCGGAGGCCCGGGTACACGAGCCGATGCTCACGCTCGACGGCGGGTCGGACGGGCTCGCCCTGCACCGCCGCATCGCTCAGGAGGCGGGGGCGTGGCTCGCACCCCACGGCGTCGTCGTGATCGAGGTCGGCGCGGATCAGGCCGCGGCGAGTGCCTCGGCGTTCCAGGCGGCCGGGTTCGCCACCTCGCTGCACCGCGACGACGACCGTGAGGCGACCGCCCTGGTGGCCGTCCGCCGAAGAACTACACCGCTGTAATTATCCCCAACTGTGGAATCTCCTGTGGAGAACTCCGCGGTCTCCGCCGAGCTGGCCTGCTCGAGGCGAGGAGGGCCCGGATCCGCACCAGTCCGCCGGTCCTCGGACGCGCCGCCGTCCCCGGATCGTCCTCCCGAGGAGGACACCCGGAACGTTCTCCCCAGTGTTAACAACTCTGTGGATAACTTCCTCCCCACCTGTTGAGAGCACCTGTGGACAGCGGTGGAGACGGTCGCCACGGGAACGACGAAGCGGCGGGCCCGGGAGTGCGCGAGGCACTGCCGGACCCGCCGCTGCGGGAGGGGACGGGATCAGCCGAGGACGTACGCGCCGGCGGTGATCGCCACCAGTCCGACTCCGATGAGCCCGACGAGGAGGTTCTGCGTGCGCCGCTGGGCGCGCTGCCGGGTCTTCGTGAAGACCAACCCGATGAGCGCGCCCGCCACCAGACCGCCGACGTGCGCCTGCCACGCCACGTTCATCCCGGGCAGGAAGCCGATGACGAGGTTCAGTCCGACCAGCACCAGCAGCTGCGACGCCTGACCGCCCAGGTGCCGGAGGATCACCAGGTACGCGCCCATCAGCCCGAAGATCGCACCGGAGGCGCCGATCACCGGGGTCAACGGGTTCGCGAGGAGCAGGACGCCCACCGATCCGGCGAACCCGCTCAGGAGGAAGAGGGTGAGGTAGCGCCCGCGGCCCAGCATCCGCTCGAGCACCATGCCGAACACCCACAGCGTGTACATGTTCAGCACCAGGTGGAACGGGATGACGATGAAGAGCGACGTGCTGTGGAGGAACACCGAGGTGAGCATCCGCCACGGCTCGAAGCCGGCGCCGAAGCCGGGGAGCGTGTAGGCGGGGGCGTACAGGAGCGCGTTGACCGCCGGCCCGCCGACGAAGGGGAGGATCTCGACGATCCACAGCACGATGCAGAGCGCGATGATCGCGTAGGTCACCGTCGGCTGGTCGGCGCGGGTCATGGCCCGCACGCGGGAGAGGAGGGGACCGCGGGTGCGCGGCGCGGTGGCGCGCTGCTGCGCCATGTCGTCCGGGCAGATCACGCCGACTGGAGCGGGCGTCTGGCACTCGCCGCAGATGGTGCGGCCGCACCGCTGGCAGCGCACGAAGCTCTGCCGGTCGGGGTGTCGGTAGCAGGAGTAGGTGCTGCTCGGCGGGACCTGGGTCACGGACGTGCCTCCGGGGAGAACGAGGGCCGGGCCCTGACGGACCCGGCCCTCGAATGAGTGGTGGATGAGGCGATCAGACCTCGGTGATCTCGACGCTCTCGATCACGACGTCCTCGAGCGGCTTGTCACGGCCGTCGGTGGGAACAGCCGAGAGCGACTGCACGAGCTTCTTCGACTCCTCGTCGGCGACGGCGCCGAAGATGGTGTGCTTGCCCTGGAGCCAGGTGGTCGGCGCCACGGTGATGAAGAACTGCGAGCCGTTGGTGCCGCGGCCCGCCTGCTTGCCGGCGTTCGCCATCGCGAGGATGTAGGGCTGGGTGAAGTCGAGCTCCGAGTTGATCTCGTCGTCGAACTGGTACCCCGGGCCGCCGATGCCCTGACCGAGCGGGTCGCCGCCCTGGAGCATGAAGTCGGGGATGATGCGGTGGAAGACGGTGCCGTTGTAGAGCGGCTCCTTGGTCTTCGCACCCGTGGCGGGGTGGGTCCACTCGATGTCGCCGGTCGCGAGACCGACGAAGTTGCGGACCGTCTTGGGAGCGTGGTTCCCGTAGAGGTTGACGACGATGTCGCCCTTGTTGGTGTGGAACGTCGCGACTGCGGTGTGCAAAGGCATGCTCGGATTCTCGCACAGCGCGTCTGTAGGCCCCTGCAACGCCCGGTGTCAATGCGCTGGGTGCGCGATGCGGACGCCGATCGATGAGTGGCAGTATTGAGGCGTTCGCTGCTCGTAGCCGATGGAGGACCAACATGGGTCTGTCACGTAAGCACAAGAAGGACCTCAAGCGTCTTCGCAAGAACGCCGAGGCGGTCTGGGGCGAGCAGCAGGAGGTGCTGGCGCACGCGGCCTCCGTGCTCGAGAAGAGCCGCCGCCACGCGTCCAAGTACGCCAAGAAGGAGCTCGTCCCCTTCGTCAAGGATACGTACGACTCGCGCGTCAAGCCGGTCTACGACAACGGCGTCTCGGCCGTCGAGGGCACGTACTCCTCGGCACGCAACGCCTACAAGCACAAGGTCGTCCCGACCTTCACCGCTGTGGGCGGCACGGCCGCCGCTGCCTTCGAGGCCGCCAAGGACTCGAAGAACCGCGCGAAGCTCGCCGAGATCTCGAAGGCGCGCTGGGAGGAGCTCACCACTCCGCCGAAGAAGAAGAGCAAGGTCGGCACAGTCTTCGCGATCGGCGCCGCGCTGGTCGCCGTCGGCGGCATCGGCTACGCCGTCTGGCAGACGTTCCGCGCCGACGACGAGCTGTGGGTCGCCGAGGACGAGCCGCAGAGCGCCGCGCAGAACGCGGCCTCGACCGCTTCCTGACGTTCTCGTCGCTGGAGCCGGGCCCCTCAGGGGGTCCGGCTCCTTTGCATGCCCGGGTTAGGCTTCTGCGGTGGACATCCGGGTCGCCGCGTACGGCGTGATCATCGACGATGAGCGGATGCTGCTCGCGCACTGGAGCCAAGGCCCCTGGTCGGCCTGGACGCTTCCGGGCGGCGGGATCGACGAGGGCGAGTCGCCCGCCGACGCCGCGGTCCGCGAGATCTTCGAGGAGACGGGCTACCGTGCCGAGCTCGAGGCCCTCATCGGCGTGGACTCGCACGTGATACCCGCGCACCGGCGCAGCGATCCCGGAGCCGGCCCCCTGCACGCCATCCGCGTCGTCTACCGCGCCCGCATCGTGGGCGGCGAGCTCACGCACGAGGTGGACGGCTCCACGGACGCCGCCGCCTGGTTCCCCCTGAGCGACGTCGAGGAGCTGGAGCGCGTCGAGCTCGTCGACGCGGCCCTCACCATGAACGAGGCCTGGCTCCTCCGCTGACGGTGCCCGGGAATCCCCGGCCGCGCCCCGGCGTTCCCTTCGTCGTGATCGTCGAGCTCTACACCTCCGCCTTCTGCGGCGCCTGCCATGCCGCGCGCTCGGTGCTGGAGCGCGCCGCGGAGCTCGTCCCTGCCGCCGAGATCCGCGAGCGCGACGTGGCCTTCCACCCCGTCGAGGCCGAGGCCGCCGGCATCCGCTCGACGCCCACGGTCGTCGTGCGGGACACGGCCGGAGAGGTGGTCTTCCGGGCGGAGGGCGCCCCCTCCCTCCCGCAGGCTCTCGCCGCTCTGGCCCTCGCCCTGCCCGCGTAGGGTGGCCGCGGGAGGACCCATGCACCGTCGCGCTGCGCTCGCGAGCACCGTCGCTCTGCTCGGCGCCCTCGCGCTCTCGGGATGCGCCTCCGAGGAGCCGGTGACCACGGCCGCGGTCGGGCTCGGACGGGGCGGCGAGCGAGGCGAGGTCCTCGGGGTCGTCGTCGTGTGCTCGGGGTCCGTCGACGGCCTCGACCTCGCCGCCTCCGACTCCGCTCCCCTGACCATCGGCGACGGGCTGCGGAGGGTCACCCGCTGGGTCTCCCCGTCCCCGGTCACGCAGCTGGGCGCGACCGACCTCTCCGGATCCACGGTCTGGCCGGCCGACACGGTGATCGAGCGGTTCCCGCTCGGCGTCGACCTCGCGCTGGGCGCCTACGCGACCGACCGCTCCGTGCTCGCCCGCCCGGTCGTCTTCACGGCCGAGCAGTTCGACACGCTCTCCGTCGGTGAGATCATCGTCGGCGACATCCGCGACGGCACGTCCGAGACCCTCTCGGTCCAGCAGTTCCTCGGCCTCGCCTGCGTGGACCGCTGAGCGGGCGGCTCGGCCGTCCGAGTGGCGACCTCGATCGCACGACCCCGCGGTCGGCGACAGGAGAGCCCGCCGGCGATCACGCTGACGAGAGTGCCGACACGCGGGACCACCCCGGATGTCGGCCGGTGGACCAGAAGGGCCGGCGAAGGGGAAGCACCCGCGAGAGGGAGGAAGTGTGGAGCCTAGGAGATTCGAACTCCTGACATCCTGCTTGCAAAGCAGGCGCTCTACCAACTGAGCTAAGGCCCCGGGCCGGAGACGGGGCGATCCGTCTCCGAGAGTCGAACGGCCCGCCACCGCGAGGTGACGGGCCGTTCGGACCGGGTGGGGGTACCAGGACTTGAACCTGGGACCTCTTCATTATCAGTGAAGCGCTCTAACCGCCTGAGCTATACCCCCGGAATGGCCAGAGGAGACTCTACCCGACATCGAGCAGGAATCCCAATCGGCCGGACCGTGCGCCCTACTGGTTGGTGAAGCCCACCAGGAGGCCGCCGGTGATCTTGACGCTGAGGTTGTACAGCAGCGCCACGATCGCGCCGAGCGCGGTGGTGACGATGGTGTTCAGCACCGCGACGACGATCGCGAAGCCCATGACCTGCGGCAGCGAGATGATCGTGTTGAGGTCGAACGCCTCGGCGCCGGCGATGTCCTGCACGAGGCCGTTGACCTCGTCGAACACGCCCGTCTGGGCCAGGACCGTGTAGACCAGGTAGACGACGACGATCGTGATGATCGCGAGCGTCAGGCCCAGCAGGAACGAGAGCTTCACGGCCGACCAGAAGTCGACGTAGACGAGCTTCAGGCGGACCTGCTTCGCCGCCGGGCTCTTCGCGGACTTCCTGGCGAGCTTCTCGGCGACGGTGCTACTCATCTACGGACCCATCCTCCTCCGACACCGGAGCGGACTCGCCCGGCGCCGCGGCGTCGGGATCCTCGTCCTGGGCGTCGAGATTGCGTTCGGTGTTCTTGGCGAGTGCGATGATGCGGTCGTCCTCAGCGAATCGTGCGAAGACGACTCCCATGGTGTCGCGACCCTTGGCCGGTACCTCGGCCACCGCAGAGCGTACCACCTTGCCGCTGGCGAGCACGACGAGCACCTCGTCGTCCTCTCCGGTGATGATGGCGCCCACGAGGTCGCCGCGCTTCTCCTCCAGCTTGGCCACCTTGATGCCCAGCCCGCCGCGTCCCTGGAGGCGGTACTGGTCGACCGCGGTGCGCTTGGCGTAGCCGCCCTCGGTGACCACGAACACGAAGCCCTCGTCGCTGACGACGTTCGCGTCGAGGAGGCGGTCCTCCCCGCGGAACGACATGCCGCGGACTCCGGAGGTGGAGCGGCCCATCGGACGCAGCGCCTCGTCGGACGCGGTGAAGCGGATCGACATGCCCTTGCGGGAGACCAGCAGCACGTCGCTGTCCTCCTCGACCAGGAGCGCCGAGACGAGCTCGTCGCCGTCGCGCAGCTTGATCGCGATGATGCCGCCGGAGCGGTTCGTGTCGTACTCCGAGAGGGCCGTCTTCTTCACGAGGCCGTCGCGCGTGGCGAGCACGAGGTAGCGGGCCGCCTCGTAGTCGCGGATGTCGAGGATCTGCGCGATCTGCTCCCCCGGCTCGAGCGCGAGCAGGTTCGCGATGTGCTGGCCCTTGGCGTCGCGGCCGGCCTCCTGCAGCTCGTAGGTCTTGGCGCGGTACACGCGACCGGTGTTCGTGAAGAACAGCAGCCAGTGGTGCGTGGTGGTGACGAAGAAGTGCTCGACGATGTCGTCGGCCTTCAGCTGCGCGCCGCGCACGCCGCGGCCGCCGCGGTGCTGCGCCCGGTAGGAGTCGCTCCGGGTGCGCTTGAGGTAGCCGCCGCGGGTGACGGTGACGACCATCTCCTCCTCGGGGATCAGGTCCTCGACGCTCATGTCGCCGTCGAACCCGAAGAGGATCTCGGTGCGGCGGTCGTCGCCGAAGCGGTCGACGATCTCGTCGAGCTCGTCCGAGATGATCGTGCGCTGGCGCTCGGGGCTCGCGAGGATCGACTTGTAGTCCTCGATCTCGGCCTGGATCCGGTCGTGCTCGTCGATGATCTTCTGGCGCTCGAGGGCCGCGAGGCGGCGCAGCTGCATGTCGAGGATGGCGCGGGACTGCACCTCGTCGATGTCGAGCAGCTCCATGAGGCCGTCGCGCGCCTCCTCCACGGTGGGGGAGCGGCGGATGAGGGCGATGACCTCGTCGAGCGCATCGAGCGCCTTGAGGTAGCCGCGCAGGATGTGGATCCGCGCCTCCGCCTCGTCGAGGAGGTACTGGGTTCGGCGCACGATGACCTCGACCTGGTGGTCGACCCACGCGCGGATGAAGCCGTCGAGCGAGAGCGTGCGCGGGATGCCGTCGACGATGGCGAGCATGTTCGCGCCGAAGTTCTCCTGCAGCGGGGTGTGCTTGTAGAGGTTGTTCAGCACCACCTTCGCCACGGCGTCGCGCTTGAGGACGACGACGAGGCGCTGGCCGGTGCGACCGGAGGTCTCGTCGCGGATGTCGGCGATGCCCGAGACGCGCCCGTCCTTGACCAGCTCGGCGATCTTGATCGCCAGGTTGTCCGGGTTCACCTGGTACGGCAGCTCGGTGACGACGAGGCAGGTGCGGCCCTGGATCTCCTCGATGGAGACGACGGCGCGCATCGTGATCGAGCCGCGGCCGGTGCGGTACGCGTCCTGGATGCCGCGGACGCCGAGGATCTGCGCACCGGTGGGGAAGTCGGGTCCCTTGATCCGCTGCAGCAGCGCCTCGAGGAGCTCCTCGCGCGTCGCGTCGGGGTTCTCGAGCGCCCACTTGGCGCCGGCGGCGACCTCGCGCAGGTTGTGCGGCGGGATGTTGGTCGCCATGCCGACCGCGATGCCGACGGAGCCGTTGACGAGCAGGTTCGGGAACCGGGCCGGCAGGATCGCCGGCTCGCGCGTGCGGCCGTCGTAGTTGTCCTGGAAGTCGACGGTGTTCTTGTCGATGTCGCGGACCATCTCGAGCGCGAGCGGCGCCATCTTGGTCTCGGTGTACCGGGGGGCGGCGGCGCCGTCGTTGCCGGGGGAGCCGAAGTTGCCCTGCCCGAGCGCGAGCGGGTAGCGGAGGCTCCACGGCTGCACCAGGCGGACCAGCGCGTCGTAGATCGCGGAGTCGCCGTGCGGGTGGAACTGGCCCATCACGTCGCCGACGACGCGCGAGCACTTCGAGAACGCCTTGTCGGGCCGGTAGCCGCCGTCGTACATGGCGTAGATCACGCGGCGGTGCACGGGCTTCAGGCCGTCGCGCACCTCCGGCAGGGCTCGCCCGACGATGACGCTCATCGCGTAGTCGAGGTAGGAGCGCTGCATCTCGAGCTGCAGGTCGACCGGCTCGATCTTGTCGTGACCGTGGATCACCACACCGGTCTCGGTGACGATGTCGTCGCTCTCGTCCGGGCCGGTGGGGGTGGTGGGTTCTTCTGCCATGATCTCTGGTCTCTCAGGTGGGTCCGTGCCCCGGAGGAGCGGGGGCGGCGGTCGCGCTGGGTGTCAGGTGTGTCGTCGGTGTGCGGGCTGGTGAGGGCCTCTGTCGCGTTCTGGTCGAGGATGCGGCCCATCGAGGGCCGCCGTCACGTGTTCGAGGTGGTCGCGAGGGCGGTCCACTGGACCGCCCGGCCGCCGCCTCTCGAAGGACGTCCGCTTCCTCGACGTCTAGATGTCGAGGAAGCGCACGTCCTTCGCATTCTTCTGGATGAAGGAGCGGCGGGACTCGACGTCCTCGCCCATGAGGGTGGAGAAGATCTCGTCGGCCGCGGCCGCGTCGTCGAGCGTGACCTGGAGGAGGGTCCGCGTGGCGGGGTCCATCGTGGTCTCCCACAGCTCCTTGTAGTCCATCTCGCCGAGGCCCTTGTAGCGCTGAATGCCGTTCTCCTTGGGCATGCGCTTGTTGGTCGCCGAGCCGTGCGCGATCAGGGCGTCGCGCTCGCGGTCGCTGTAGACGTACTCGTGCGGGGAGTTCGACCACTTGAGGCGGTACAGCGGCGGCTGCGCGAGGTACACGTAGCCGAGGTCGATCAGCGGGCGCATGTAGCGGAAGAGGAGCGTCAGCAGCAGCGTCGTGATGTGCTGGCCGTCGACGTCGGCGTCGGCCATCAGGATGATCTTGTGGTACCGCGCCTTGTCGGGGTTGAAGTCCTCGCCGATGCCGGCGCCGAACGCCGTGATCATCGCCTGGACCTCGTTGTTGCCGAGAGCGCGGTCGAGCCGCGCCTTCTCGACGTTGAGGATCTTGCCGCGGAGGGGGAGGATCGCCTGCGTCTCGGGGTTGCGGCCCTGCACCGCGGATCCGCCCGCCGAGTCGCCCTCGACGATGAAGATCTCGGAGATCGACGGGTCCTTGGACTGGCAGTCCTTGAGCTTGCCCGGCATGCCGCCGCCCTCGAGCAGGCCCTTGCGGCGGGCGGTCTCGCGCGCCTTCCGCGCCGCCATGCGGGCCGAGGCCGCCTGGATCGCCTTGCGGATGATGTCCTTGGCCTGGCTCGGGTTGCGGTCGAACCAGTCGGCCAGCTGCTCGCCGGCCACGCGCTGCACGAACGCCTTCGCCTCGGTGTTGCCGAGCTTCGTCTTGGTCTGGCCCTCGAACTGCGGCTCGCCGAGCTTGATCGACACGACGGCGGTGAGGCCCTCGCGGATGTCGTCGCCCGAGAGGTTCTCGTCCTTCTCCTTGAGCAGGTTGTTCGCGCGCGCGTAGCGGTTGACCAGAGTGGTCAGCGCGGCGCGGAAGCCCTCCTCGTGGGTGCCGCCCTCGTGGGTGTTGATGGTGTTCGCGTAGGTGTGGACGCTCTCGGTGTAGGCCGTGGTCCACTGCATGGCGACCTCGAGCGAGATGCGACGCTCGGTGTCCTCGGACTCGAAGTCGATGATCTCGGAGTGCACGAGGTCCGACTTCTTCAGCGAGTTGATGTACTCGACGTAGTCGACGAGGCCCTTCTCGTAGTGGAAGACGTCGGTCCGGTCGCCCTCGGTCTCGTTCTCGCCCTCCCCCTCGAACTCGACCTCGTTCTGGTCGGTCAGCGCGATGCGCAGGCCCTTGTTGAGGAACGCCATCTGCTGGAAGCGCGCGCGCAGGGTCTCGTAGTCGAACTCGACCGTCTCGAAGATGCCGGCGTTGGGCCAGAAGGTGATCGTCGTGCCGGTCTCGTCGCTGGACTCGCCCTTCTCGAGCGGGGCGTCCGGCACTCCGTCGGTGAAGCTCATCCGGTACACGGCGCCCTGGCGCTTGACCTCGACGTCGAGTCGCGTCGACAGCGCGTTGACCACGGAGGAGCCGACGCCGTGCAGGCCGCCGGAGACCGCGTAGCCGCCGCCGCCGAACTTGCCGCCGGCGTGCAGCACGGTGAGGACCAGCTCGACCGTGGAGATGCCCTCGGTCGGGTGCATGTCGACCGGGATGCCGCGGCCGTTGTCGGAGACGGTGACGCCTCCGTCGGCGCGCATCAGGATCTCGATGTTGTCGCAGTAGCCCGCGAGCGCCTCGTCGACGGCGTTGTCGACGATCTCGTAGACCAGGTGGTGCAGACCGCGCGGACCCGTGGATCCGATGTACATGCCGGGGCGCTTGCGGACCGCCTCGAGGCCCTCGAGGACCTGGATCTGGTTCGCGCCGTAGTCGCCGGACGACTTGGTCGACATGCTCTCGTGCGGAGCGGAGGGGGCTGCTGAGCCGTTCGCGTCCAGGTCGTTCGCTGCGGGTGACGTGGAGTCGTTCGGCTCGTGAGTCATAGCTGTGGAGTTCTCCTCTGACGGTCCGTCGCGACGCGCACGGTGATCTGGAGATCGCCCGCGCGGCGGCGTCACTGCGGTTCGGCGGCCCTCCATTCTACCGCGTGCCGGGTCGATCCGAAGCGCTGGACGGCGATCTGAGGCGCGAAAGATCGGCGGTCGACCGAAAATGCGTCCTCAGCCGTAGGTGTCGCGCGGACCACGCCCTGGAATCGACCTGGGACCCTTTTTCCAGTTCGGGACGTCCGGGCCCTGGAAACGGATCGACGCGATGCCCGCGTCGGGGAAGTTCACGGCGATGTGGTTCATGATCTCGATCCGCATCAGCCGGAGCTGCGTCGACCACGCCGTGGACTCGCACGCGACCGTCAGCACGCCGTCGACGACGCCCACCGGAGTCGAGTGCTTCGCGGTCTCCTCGCCGGCGATCGCCGTCCACGACGACATCAGGTCGCCCTGCGCCAGCGGCGCCGTCCAGCCGAGCTTCACGGTGAGGGAGTCGAGGACGTCGCCGAGGTCGTGCGGGTCGCGGCCCTTGCCGAACGGGATCGCGTCGCCCTTGGGCTCGGCGCGCTCGACGGTCTTCCGGATGCGGCGCGGGCCGTCGGCGCCGAACACCTCCTTGAGGTGGCGGTAGACGCGGGCGGCCTCGGAGTCGGGTGCGGGGGCTCCGCGGCGGAGGAGACGACACCAGGAGAAGGGGAGTCGGACGAGACCGGATCGGGAGAAGAGGAGCGGGAGGACTCGGGACCGGGAGGAGGGGAGTCGGAGGACACCGGATCGGACGAGGCGGAGTCGGGTGCGGTCGGCTCCGGCACGGCGATCGGCGCGGCGGCGGCGCCCGTGCCGACGATCCGGCCGGCCTCGATCCGCACGGTGTGCGCGGCCAGCGCCTCCGGGACGTCGTCGAAGACGGCCGCGGTGATCAGGACCTGCTCGTAGTCGGCGACCACCGAGGCGAGCCGCTCGCGCCGGCGCGCGTCCAGCTCGGCGAAGACGTCGTCGAGCATCAGCACCGGATCGCCCATGGGGGAGTCGCGCCGGAGCAGCTCCGCGGCGCCCAGCTTCAGCGCCAGCGCGAACGACCAGCTCTCGCCGTGGCTGGCGTAGCCCTTGGCCGGCAGCGCGTTCAGCTCGAACTGCACGTCGTCGCGGTGCGGGCCGACGAGGGAGACGCCCCGGTCGAGTTCGCGGCGGCGCACCCCGGCCAGGGCGGACGCGAACGCCTCCGCCAGTCCCTCGCCCGCCGCCGGTGACGCGGCGCCCGGCTGCTCCACGGGCTCGCCGTCGTCGTCGACCGCGCCCTCGATGCTCAGGCGGGAGCGGAGCACCGGACGCTGGTCGGCACCGGCGACCGCCTCGTACGCGGCGCGCACGGGTCCGCTCAGCTCCTCCACCAGGGTGAGGCGCGACTGCATGATCTCGGTCCCGAGCGCGATCAGGCGCTCGTCCCAGATGTCGAGGGTGCCGAGCTTCGACGGGTCGCGGACGCCGCTCGCGCGCGCCGACTTGAGCAGCGAGTTGCGCTGGCGCAGCACCCGCTCGTAGTCGGCCTGAACGGCGCTCATCCGCGGGGAGCGGAGGATCACCAGCTGGTCGAGGAAGCGGCGGCGGGCCGACGGATCGCCGCGGATGAGGAGGAGGTCCTCCGGCGCGAACAGGACACTGGAGAAGAAGTGGGGGAGCTCGCGCGGCTTGATCCCGCCGCGGTTGATCTGCGCGCGGTTGGGGGAGGAGCGGTTGATCTGCACCTCGGCCAGCAGGTCGCGCTCGCCGTTGCGGAGGCGGGCGCGCACCACGGCGCTGTCCCGGCCGGCGCGGATGAGCGCCTGGTCGCTCGACACGCGGTGCGAGCCCAGGGTGGAGAGGTAGCCGAGCGATTCGACGAGGTTCGTCTTGCCCTGGCCGTTGCGGCCGACGAAGAGGTTCGGTCCGGGCACGAGCTCGACGTCGACCGACTCGTAGTTCCGGAAGTCGCTGAGCGCCAGCTGCGTCACCTGCACGTCGCGCTCCTCTCCTCCACCCGTCGTCGCGGGCCTTCCCTGCACCCCTGCGGGCTCCTCGCCCGTCCCGATCGGCCGATCCACCCGCTCCGGCGCCTGCGATCCGCTCTCCCAGCGCCGGCCAGGCCCTCGCCTCGAGCCTCGATACGCCCCTCCGGGGCTACTCGACCAGCATGCTGGCAAGACCATCCGTCGGGCTGGTCTCCATGCGCCGTCGCGGGGCCACTCGACCAGCATGATCGGCGGCGCCCCGTCCCTGCCCGTGAAGGCGGCCGCAGGCTCGCCGCCCGACCCCGGTAGCAGGGTGGAGGCGGCCGGAGGCCCGCCGCCTCCGTGAGAGCATCCCTGCCTGACGGGGGCGGCGGGCCGCAGTCCGCCGTCCGTCACCGGCTCTACGGAACGCGCCCCCCTCGGGAAGCCGACCGCCGTGAGGACTGCCGGAGGCAGTCCTCACCAGCCCACTCAGTCGACGGCCTTGACGGAGTGCCCGCCGAACTGGTTGCGGAGCGCTGCGACGGCCTTCATCGCGGGGGAGTCCTCCTGGCGGGAGACGAAGCGGGCGAAGATCGAGGCGCTGATCGTGGGCACCGGGACGGCGTTGTTGATGGCCTCCTCGATGGTCCAGCGGCCCTCGCCCGAGTCCTGCACGTAGCCCTCGATGTTCTTGAAGTCCGGGTCCTGCTCGAGGGCGCGGACGAGGAGCTCGAGCAGCCAGGAGCGCACGACCGTGCCGCGCTGCCAGGCCTTGAAGGTGCCGGTGACGTCCTTGATGATGTCGCTGCGGGTCTCGAGCAGCTCGTAGCCCTCGGCGAACGCCTGCATCAGGGCGTACTCGATGCCGTTGTGGACCATCTTCGCGTAGTGGCCGGCGCCGACCTCGCCGACGTGGACGAAGCCCTCCTCGCGGGGGCCCTCGGGGCGCAGCGCGTCGAAGACGGGCATGGCGTACTCGACGAGCTCCTTCGGGCCGCCGACCATCAGGCCGTAGCCGTTCTGGAGTCCCCAGACGCCGCCGGAGACGCCCGCGTCGATGTAGTGGATGCCCTTGGGCTTCAGCAGCGCGTCGTGCTTGAAGTCCTCGGTGAAGCGGGAGTTGCCGCCGTCGATGACGAGGTCGCCCTCGCTGAGCTTCTCCGACAGGTCCTTGACGACCGCGTCGGTGATCTCGCCGGCCGGCACCATCACCCAGACGATGCGGGGCGAGGGGAGTGCGGCGATCATCTCGTCGAGAGAGGCCGCGTCCGAGACGTCGGGATTGCGGTCGTAGCCGGTGACCTCGAGCCCCTTGGAGCGGAGGCGGGAGCGCATGTTGTCGCCCATCTTGCCGAGGCCGACGAGTCCGATGTGCATGGTGAACCTTCCTGGATTCGTTGTCCGGCGGGCGGGCGCTCGTCGGGAGCGGGGCGGTCGCGGCTCTGCGATCCGGGGAGTGGTCAGCGCAGCAGCAGGTTGGGCTGGAGCAGGTAGCGGTAGCTGTCGCTGCCGGGCTGCTCCCGCGAGGTCTGCGCGGTGATCAGGACGGGGCCGGGCTTGTTGGGGTTCTCGGTCTTCGTGAACGCGATGCGCACGAACTCCGAGTGGACGGCGGCGAGGCCGTCGAGCAGGAACTGCGGCTTGAGCGAGACGACCACGTCGTCGCCGGTCACGATCGCGTCGATGCTCTCGGACGCCTGCGCCTGCTCGGAGCCGATGGCCTCGAGGGTGAGGCCGTCGCTGCTGAAGCTGAAGCGGAGGGCCGCCTCGCGCTCGAGCACGAGCGAGACGCGGCGGGTGGCCTCGATGAGGTCGCTGGTCGACATGACCGCGTAGTTCTCGACGGAGGCGGGGAAGAGGCGCTTCACGGGCGGGAAGTTGCCCTTGATCAGCAGCGAGGTGACGGTCTTGCGGTCCGCGGTGAAGGCGATCAGCTCGCGCTCGTCGCGGTTGGTGATCGCGACGGAGACGGTGCCGGAGTGGCCGAAGGTCTTGCCGACCTCCTGCAGCGTGCGCGCGGGCACGAGGGCGGTGAGCGGCTGGGTGGGCGCGGGGTTGTCCCCGTTGTCCCAGTCGATCTCGCGGACGGCCACGCGGTAGCGATCCGTCGCGACGAGGCCGATCGTGTTCTCGGTGATCTCAAGCTGCACGCCGGTGATGACGGGGGTCACGTCGTCGCGGGAGGCGGCGACCGCCACCTGCGAGACGGCGGCCGCGAAGGCGTCGGCCGGGACGAGGCCGGTGGAGGCGTCGATCTCGGGGATGCTCGGGTACTCCTCCACGGGCATCTGCAGGAGCGTGAAGTGCGCCGAGCCGGCCGAGACCGAGACGCGCGACTCCTCCGTGGCGATGCGCACGGGAGCGTTGGGGAGGCGGTTCGCGATGTCGGCGAGCAGACGGCCCGAGACGAGCACGGTCCCCGTCTCCTCCACGTCGGCCGCGATCTGCGTCTGCGCGGACACCTCGTAGTCGAAGGAGGACAGCGTCAGACCCTCGGAGGTCGCCTCGATGAGGACTCCGGAGAGGATCGGCAGGGTCGTGCGCTGCGGAAGCAGCTTGACCGCGAAGGACACCGCCTCGCTGAAGACATCGCGGTTGGCTTGGAACCTCACGAGTACACCCCTGACGAGTCGCGGACGAAGACCGTCGCCCATCGTACCCGCCGGGCTCGACGAGCTCGGAAGGGGGTGGACCGCCGAGCACTCCCGAGCCGCTGTGGAGAGGTTGCCGGTCGAGGCTTCATTAAAGAGAGAACTGCGTTAACAGTGTTAACACGTGTGGAAACTGTGGAAAACGCTTCGGACCCCTACTCCTGGGTGGGATCGGAGGGACCCGCCCCTGTGGAGGGAGTGTGAGCGGGCCCGTGGAGGCCCTGTGGAGCGATCCGGGCCGACCTGTCGCCCTCCACAGGCGGGCTCTCCCGGCGCACAGTCCCGAGGCGGTTGTCCACAGTTATCCACAGGTTCCTCACACTGTGGAAATCGGCCCTCCGGGGCGCGCGAGGCGGCGTGTCCGAGGCGCGCGCGAAAGGTCCGAGGAGTCCGTCGACGACTTCTCCGGTCACGACGGAGACCGTCGAGGGCAGCTGCCGCCGTCCGAGCGGCCCGGAAGACAGTGCGCGCTCCCTCTCCCCCCGTTGCCCTCCGGGCCAACGCACGGCGGATCGACACCGTCCGATCGCACGCCGGCCGCTCAGCCGCTCACCCGGACCCCTTGAGCACGTGCGGTTCATGCTGGTCGAGTAGCCCCAGCGAGCCGTATCGAGACCCCCGCCAGCGCCTTCGCCTGACCTCCACGCGCGCCGACACCGACGTCCTGCTGCTCGCGCCGCGATCCCCGTCGCTCTCTCCCCTCACACGAGGAAAGGGGAGCGACTACCCGACCACCGCGCACGGACGCCGATGGACCCCGGGGCACGCCACCCGGGACAGGTGGTCCCGGGGACCGTACGACTGCCGGCTAGCGGTTCGTCTTGATGCGGGTGGTCAGCTCGGTGACCTGGTTGTAGATGCTGCGGCGCTCCTTCATGAGCTCCGAGATCTTCTTGTTCGCGTACATGACCGTGGTGTGGTCGCGGTTGCCGAACAGCTGGCCGATCTTGGGCAGCGAGAGGTTCGTCAGCTCGCGGCACAGGTACATGGCGATCTGGCGCGCGGTGGCGACGGCCTGCGAGCGCGACGAGCCGTAGAGGTCGTCGACCGTGAGCTTGAAGTAGTCCGCGGTGTGGTTGATGATGTCGACCGGCGAGATGACGTTGTCCTCGTCGAGCGTGATCAGGTCCTTGAGCACCGTCTGCACGAGCGACATGTCGACCGGCGTGCGGTTCAGGCTCGCGAACGCGGTGACGCGGATGAGCGTCCCCTCGAGCTCGCGGATGTTGCTCGACACCTTCGACGCCATGAACTCGAGGATGTCGTCGGGCACGAGCAGCTTCTCGCTGACCGCCTTCTTGCGGAGGATCGCGATGCGGGTCTCGAGGTCGGGAGCCTGCACATCGGTGATGAGGCCCCACTCGAAGCGCGAGCGCATCCGGTCCTCGAAGCCCGTCAGGGCCTTCGGCGGCAGATCGGACGTGATCACGACCTGCTTGTTGTGGTCGTGCAGCTGGTTGAAGGTGTGGAAGAACGCCTCCTGCGTCTCCGCCTTCCCCTGCAGGAACTGGATGTCGTCGATCAGGAGGATGTCGACGTTGCGGTAGCGGCCGTGGAAGGCGTTGCCCCGGTTGTTCGCGATCGAGTTGATGAAGTCGTTCGTGAACTCCTCGCTCGAGACGTACCGCACGCGGATCCCCGGGTAGAGGCTCATCGCGTAGTGGCCGATGGCGTGGAGGAGGTGCGTCTTGCCGAGCCCGGAGTCGCCGTAGACGAAGAGCGGGTTGTAGGCCTTGGCGGGAGCCTCGGCGACGGCGACGGCCGCGGCGTGCGCGAACCGGTTGGAGCCTCCGATGACGAAGTTGTCGAAGCTGTACTTCGGGTTCAGCCGGGTGTCGGTCGCCGGCACGGTCCGCAGCTCCTCGACCCCGCGGGTCGGCGCGACCGTCGCCGAGGAGGCGGTGATCGGCTCGAACGGGTTCATCGACTCCTGCGACGACGGGGAGCTGAGGGGCTCGTGCTCGATGTCGGGGTTCACCACGAAGGCGAACGTCGTGACGCCGAAGGAGTCGTCGAGCGTCCCGATCGCGCTGAGCAGGGGCACGCGCACGCGCTGCTCGAGCATTCCGCGGGTGAACTCGTTCGGGACCTCCAGGTAGAAGGTGCCCGCCATGATGCCCTTGGGCTCCACGAGCGAGACGAACCCGTAGAGGGGAGCGGTGATCCGCTCGTCCTGGGACAGTGCGCCGAGGATCACGTTCCACGCGTCGACCATCGACGTGTCGTCTGCCATCTGTCTCCGGTCCTGGGTGCTGTCGCTGTGAAGTCGCTGCGGGATCGCCGTCTCCGCCGGACCCGTCGCCGCCCGCTGCAGGGGCGTCGCGGACCGGGCGCGGAGCCGGGTCTCGAGTGCCGCTCTCTCCACAGGGTTGTCCACCGGCCTCGAGCGATGCCTGTGCGGGCGCGGGAGGACGCGGATCCCACCTGTGGATAACTGCGGCTCAACACCGTAACGAACGGAGCCGACGGGAGACAAATCCACCACAGCGACACCCGCGTGTCAATGCGCGGAACCCCGTGTCCCGTGTGCATGATCGAGGTTTAGCGCCGTCCACATTTGACCGGTGACGGAACAGGCCGTAGTTTAAATCAGTTGACGCCTGCCCGGTGTCGTCCGTGCGGCCCTCGCAGGCCGAGCGGATTCCGCAGCCGGGCACCCCTTCTTCCCGGAGGATCCGAGTCTCCGCCCGAGCGGGTGGTGCCGGTTCGCGCCGCGGAACACGTACGTGGAGATCTGATTATGAGCAAGCGAACCTTCCAGCCGAACAACCGTCGTCGCGCCAAGGTGCACGGCTTCCGTCTGCGCATGCGCACCCGTGCCGGCCGCGGCATCCTCAGCGCGCGCCGCGCCAAGGGGCGCACCGAGCTCTCCGCCTAGCAGCGAGCGGTACCGACCAGCGGTGCTGGCCAGAGCCAATCGCATCGTCCACGGAGGCGAGTACCGGACAGTCGTCCGTCGCGGTGTGCGGTCCACAGGACCGCACACCGTCACGTATGTCCGCCGGTCCTCCGCGGGCGATCCGGCGCGGTTCGGGTTCATCGTCGCCAAGACGGTCGGCACCGCGGTGACGCGCAACACCGTCCGCCGCCGGCTCAAGGCCGTGGCGTTCGAGCTCGTCCCCGAGATCGACCCCGGCACCCAGGTCGTCGTCCGCGCGTTGCCCGGCAGCGCCGACGCCCCCTGGTCGGAGCTGCGCTCCGAGGTGTGGTCCGCGATGGCGCGAGCCGCGCGGAAGAGTGGGGCGTCCTCGTGACCGCCGTGCTCCCCCGCCGCGAGGCGCCGTTCGCCCGGCTCGGGTGGGCGATCCTCCTGCTGCCGCGGAACATCGGCGTCCTGCTCCTGATCGTCTACCGGGCGGTCGTGTCCCCTCTCTACGGGGACGTCTGCCGCTACTACCCCTCGTGCTCCGCGTACGCGCTCCAGGCGGTCCAGCTCCACGGGCTCGTCCTCGGCTCCGTCCTCGCGGCCCGCCGTCTGCTCCGCTGCCACCCGTGGGCGGCCGGCGGCATCGACGACGTCCCGACCTCGATCCCCCTGCACCGACCGGCTTCCGGCCGGACCCGCTTCGCCGTGACGCGAGCCGGGTTCGTCGTGGGCCCTCGAAAGGACTGACCCCACTCCATGGACCTCCTCGGCACGATCCTCTGGCCCCTCAAGTGGGTGGTCGAGCTGCTCCTCGTCGCCTTCCACCAGCTGCTGACCTTCACCGGCATGGAGGCGGCCGCGGGAATCACCTGGGTCCTCTCGATCGTCGGCCTGGTCATCGTCATCCGCGCCGCGCTCATCCCGATCTTCGTCAAGCAGATCAAGAGCCAGCGCCGGATGCTCGAGGTCGCGCCCCAGCTCAAGAAGATCCAGGACAAGTACAAGGGCAAGCGCGACCAGCTGTCCCGCGAGGCGATGTCCCGCGAGACCATGGAGCTCTATAAGAAGACGGGCACCAACCCGCTCGCCTCCTGCCTGCCCCTGCTGATCCAGATGCCGATCTTCTTCAGCCTGTTCTCGGTGCTGAACGCGGCGCAGCACAGCCAGAAGGGCGTGGGCCCGCTCGACGAGACGCTCGCCCGCCAGTTCGGCGAGGCGAACCTCTTCGGCGTCGCACCGCTGCACCAGTCGATCCAGGGCGCACTCGCCGAGGGCGGCCAGGAGCCGGTCATCATCATCGCGGTGATCATGGTCGTCCTGATGACCGCGTCGCAGTTCATCACGCAGCTGCAGATCGTCTCGAAGAACATGTCGCCCGAGGCGAAGGCCTCGCCGACGTTCAAGCAGCAGCGGATCCTGCTCTACATCCTCCCCCTCGTCTTCGCCTTCTCGGGCTTCGCCTTCCCCCTCGGCGTGATGTTCTACTGGCTGACCTCGAACATCTGGACGATGATCCAGCAGTTCATCGTCATCCGGAACATGCCGACCCCGGGCAGCGAGGCCGCCAAGGCCCGCGAGGAGCGCCTGCGCCGCAAGGGCAAGCTGGTCGAGGAGACCACGGCCGCCGGCGACGTCACCCTCGTCGAGAAGAAGGCCGTGCAGCGCACGCAGCCCGTGAGCAAGAACCGCTCCAAGAAGCAAGCCGGAAAGAAGTAGAGCCGCCATGACCGATCCGATGCAGACCATCACCGACGACGCGTCCGCACCCGCGGACGTGGACGCGTCCGCCGTCGACGAGGCGCCCGAGTCCACGCTCTCGCAGCTCGAGGACGAGGGCGACGTCGCCGCCGACTACATCGAGGAGTTCCTCGACATCTGCGACCTCGACGGCGACATCGACATCGAGGTCCGCAACGGCCGCGCCTACCTCTCGGTCACCGCCTCCGGAGACACGAACCTCCGGGTGCTCTCCCGCCCCGACGCCGTCCAGGCACTGCAGGAGCTGACGCGCCTGGCGGTCCAGACGAAGACCGGCGCGTTCTCCCGCCTCATCCTCGACATCGGCGGCTCCCGCGACGCCCGCGAGGCGGAGCTCGCCCAGCTGGTCGACCGCGCGATCGAGCGGATCGAGGACGGCGCCACGTCGGCCTCGCTCCCGCCCATGTCGTCGTACGAGCGCAAGCTGGTCCACGACATGGTGGGCGAGCGCGGCTTCGTGTCGGAGTCGCGCGGCGAGGCGCGCGAGCGCCACACCGTCATCACCCGCGGCTGAGCGGCGTGGAGTCGACCCTCGAGGCCGAGCCTGCAGCCGCTGCGGCGATCGCCGGCGACCGCCTGCCCCTCCTGCGGCGCTTCACGGAGGCTCTCGCCGACCAGGGCGAGGCGCGCGGCCTGATCGGGCCCCTCGAGCTCCCCCGGCTCTGGACGCGGCACGTGCTGAACAGCGCCCTGGTGGCCCCTCTCCTGCGTCCGGGACTGGTGGGTGATGTCGGCAGTGGCGCGGGCCTTCCCGGGCTCGTCCTGGCCATCGTGCGGCCCGACGTCCGCTTCGTGCTCATCGAGCCGATGGAGCGTCGCGTCGTCTGGCTTCAGGAGCAGGTGGACGGACTCGGACTCGAGAATGTCTCAGTTCTTCGAGCCCGTGCTGAAGAGGCGGAGCTCGCGGAGCCTCTCGACCAGGTGACCGCTCGGGCGGTCAGCGCCCTCTCGAAGCTGATCCCGCTGACCGCGCCGCTGCTGCGGCCCGGAGGCGAGCTGGTCCTGCTGAAGGGCATCAACGCCGAGAAGGAGATCGAGGCGGCGGCCAAGCAGATCCGTCGTTTCCGGGTCTCCCCGCCCGAGGTCGTCGTGCTCGGCGACGGCGTGCTCTCCGAGGTGACGAGGGTCGTCCGGGCTACAGTGGGTTGATCGCCACGACGCCGCAGTGAGCCCCCGACTCCTCGTCCGTCGACTCCTCGGTGCTGATGTCCGTCCCACTCGCTGAGCGAAGGTTTCACGTGAAACAAACCGATTCCGCCGGTCTGACCGGAGGCTTCGATTCCTCGACTCCCCTGGCCCGGGAGATCGCGGACATGACCCGTCGGCGCGCACTGCTGAACGCCCAGCCGCTGCCCAAGCCCGAGTCGACGCGCGTCATCACGATCTCGAACCAGAAGGGCGGCGTCGGCAAGACGACGACGACCGTCAACCTCGCCGCCGGGCTCGCCCGCGGTGAGGCGAAGGTGCTCGTCATCGACCTCGATCCGCAGGGTAACGCATCGACGGCCCTGGGCATCGAGCACCGCGCCGAGACGGCCAGCGTGTACGACGTGATCGTCAACGACACTCCCCTCGCGGACGTCGTGCAGAAGAGCCCGGAGTTCGCCTCGCTCTACGGTGTGCCGGCGACCATCCACCTGGCCGGCGCCGAGATCGAGCTGGTCTCGCTCGTCGCACGCGAGCAGCGTCTTCGGCGTGCGCTCGACCGCATGCTCGACACCATGGACGAGCCGTTCGACTACGTCTTCATCGACTGCCCGCCGTCGCTCGGTCTGCTGACCATCAACGCGTTCGTCGCCGCTCGCGAGGTGCTCATCCCGATCCAGTGCGAGTACTACGCGCTCGAGGGGCTCAGCCAGCTGCTCAAGAACATCGACTTGATCGAGCGGCACCTCAATCCGAACCTCGGTGTCTCGACGATCCTCCTGACGATGTACGACGGCCGCACGAACCTCTCCCAGCAGGTGGCAGCGGATGTCCGAGAGCACTTCCCGAAGGAGGTGCTGCGCGCGGTGATCCCGCGCAACGTGAGGATCTCGGAGGCGCCGAGCTACGGACAGAGCGTGATCAGCTACGACCCGCAGTCGTCCGGTTCGCTGGCGTATCTGGAGGCGGCCGCGGAGATCGCACGACGCGGAGCCCGGAAGACACCCGAGACGGCACACGAAGGAGAGGCACGCTGATGGCGACCAAGCGCACGGGACTCGGCCGGGGGATCGGCTCGCTCATCCCGACCAGCGACGAGTCGCGCTCCCGGCCCGTCGACGTCTTCTTCCCTGATCAGGTCGGCGATTCGGCCCGTGCCGAGGAGCTCCTCGAGGTCCCCGGAGCGCGCTTGGCGCGACTCCCCCTCGCCGACATCACCCCCAACACGGCGCAGCCGCGGTCGGTGTTCGACGAGGACGACCTCGCGGAGCTCGTCCACAGCATCCGCGAGTTCGGGGTGCTGCAGCCGATCGTCGTCCGGCCCGTGACGGCTCGCGGCGGAGCGAAGTACGAGCTCGTCATGGGTGAGCGCCGGTTCCGCGCCTCGAAGGCAGCGGGACTGACCACCATCCCCGCGGTCGTCAAGGACACGGCCGATGAGAACATGCTCCGCGACGCGCTGCTGGAGAACCTGCACCGCGCCGACCTCAACCCTCTCGAGGAGGCGTCCGCGTACCAGCAGCTCCTCAGCGACTTCGGGATCACCCAGGAGGCCCTGGCGACGCGGCTCGGACGTTCGCGGCCGCAGATCTCGAACACACTCCGTCTTCTGCGCCTCCCGGCTGACGTGCAGGCCCGTGTCGCTGCCGGCGTCCTGACCGCGGGACACGCGCGAGCGGTTCTGTCGCTCGACGACGTCGGGATGATGCGCCGCCTGGCCGACAAGATCGTCAACGAGGACCTGTCCGTCCGTGCCGCCGAGTCTGCCGCCGCGCTGATGAAGGCGCCGCGGACGACCGTGCGTCCCGTGGTGGAGGAGCAGGGCGGGCACTCCGGACACCTCTCGTCGATCGCGGATCACCTAGGCGACCGGTTGAACACGCGCGTCAAGGTCACCCTGGGCGCTCGTAAGGGTCAGATGGTCATCGACTTCGCGACCATCCAGGACTTGAACCGCATCCTCGCCGAGATCGGGGAGCCGACCGAGGTGTCGCTCGCTCCGTAGAGGGCCGGCCTAGCGGCCGCCACTGATTCGCCGTGCGGCTGGCGTGCGCGTGCTCGCGCTGTGTTCTTGGCCGCAATCGCCGATGTGGCGGTATCCGCTCCCCTCGTCGGCACCGCGATCGCAGATCAGCACGCTTGGGGTGATCTTCGAGATGCCTTGTGAGCTGAGGATTCTCGGTTGTCGTCCTCTCTCTGATTGATAGGCCCTTCTGACCGGTACAGTCCGATGAAGTGGTTCCGGGTTCTGCGGGGCGCTGCTTACTCCGGTCCTGGTCGAGAATACGGCTGGTATTGCCGATCGGTGACGATCGCCGGGTATCTGGGGCATTGATCTCTGGATAGAGCAGCTCACGATGCGCCTATATGGCGGTTGAGTAGGCGTGGAGCGCCGGATCTAGGGTTGGCTGAGTTCAGACCTCGTTGACCTCCGGAGTTCATGTCGCTTTCGGTGACTCGCTGGCGGGCGCAGGACGGGTGCCTGGGCGGGTCGTACTCGGTGGCGCTCTCCGCTGCCCAGGGCGACGTCATGGTCGCCGATATTCGCGTGCACAATGTTTCACGTGAAACATTCCTACGTTGGCCGCCGAGATGAGGATCACCTCGGCTGTCCGTGCATCGCAAGTAGCCGGTGAGGAGTGCTTCCTGAGCCTCCAGAAATTGGCCGGCCGGGGGGCACGTTTAGACGAAATGCAGTATCGCTTCGTCCTCGCGGATCGATGCAGATGTGATGAGTGGGTTCGCCGAGATTTGAAGGAGGACCCCGTCGGCGGTCGCCCCCAGAGAGCACTGAAAGAGATGATGGAAGGGCCGTTTCACGTGAAACGGTCCGCTCTAGGGCGGCCTAGCCATTGAAGAGCTACGAACTTGTCATGTAGGAGAGGAGGCCCTCATTGGCTCGACTCGCTCCACCGGGCGCAACATTTCGGATCGAAGTTGCTCAACGGCTGCGGAAGCGTTTCACGTGAAACGCCCCTGCCGAGAACAGTGGACGCCCATGCGGATCATCGTGGGACCGACTCGACCGCAATGCTCGAAAGAGATTTCTCGCCTGACCAGCGGAATAGAGACACCACCCCCCCGAGGCGAAGTTGAGGTCGGAGAACCAAGCTAAAGGGGTCCCTTCGGGCCGTGGGTCTCGGTACGTCGCGTAGTGGCTACTCGACCAGCATGGCGACGGGTGCCTGGTGTCGATCAGCGTCGATCGACCATGTTGTGTCTCCCCAGAGATGGCGCGGGTGGCAATCGTGGTGAGCCTCGATTCGACGCACTACTGCTCTTCACCGGTATGTCTGCGGATATGGCCAGACAGTGGGCGTGGATACATCGCTCCAGGCAACGCCCGCCAGGGACCCACTGGGGGTGGCCGGTTCTCGATACGCGGCAATGCGTCTACTCGACCAGCATGACGACGAGGACCAGGTGGCGATGGATACCCGCGAGCCTGGTGAAAAGGTGGCGGCGGGGGCGGGATGTACCACGCTGATCTGCGGATAATCGACCGGCGCGGCGACAGATGTCTAACGTTGGTGGGAGTCGATGCGCGGCCTCGGGTTCTTCCCCAAGTTGGCACTACTGGTCTGCAGATGAAGACGTGGAACCGTTATTGAGTGGCTACTCGACCCGCATTGTAGGGAGAAGGCGGCGATAGAGGGTCCTGATCGGCCGCGACGCAATTACTCGTCTGGCATGGATTCGAGCAGTGTTCAGAACTCAGCAGCCACGTGATCAGGAGCGTACGCGCAGCGGACCGTTTCACGTGAAACGGTGAAGGTCAGGAGGCGGCGAGCTTCGCGAGGGTGGAGTAGACGTCGCCGAGGTAGCGGCCGGATGCCTCAATGGCCTGGGGAACGAGTGAGGTCTCGGTCATTCCGGGAAGGACGTTCGCGTCGAAGAACCAGGGGAGTCCGGCGTCGTCGATGATGAAGTCGAGCCGCGACAGGTGGCGGAGTCCCAGCAGTTCGTGGATCGCAACGGCCACGCGGGACACCTCCTCCGTGATCTCCGGCGAGATCCGTGCCGGCGTGTAGAAGTGCGTCTCCCCCGCGTTGTAGCGCGCCTCGAATGTGTACTGGCCCGCGACGGGTGCGATCTCGACAGGCGGCAGGGCGAAAGGACCGTCACCGAGGTCGAGAACACCGACGGAGACCTCGGTCCCCTGGATCTGCTGTTCGATGAGCACGACGTCGCCATAGGTGTACGCCTCGACCATCGCTCGCGGGAGCTGCGACGACTCCGTCACGATGCTGACGCCCTGGGCCGAACCGCCCTGAGCGGGCTTCACCACGAGGGAGCCCGGCAGGTGCGCCTCGACCTGCTCCAGAATCCCGGCGGCTCCGAGCTCGCGGAAGGTCTCGCGGGGGAGGGTGACGGAGCTCGGGGTCGAGAAGCCCGCGCGAGCGACGAGCGTCTTCGCGGTCGGCTTGAACCAGGCCAGGCGCGCCGCGTCCGTCTGCGAGCCGACGTAGGCGAAGCCAGCCGCCTCGAGGAGCCCGAGGAGCGCACCGTCCTCACCGCTCGCGCCGTGCACCGCGGGCCAGACGACGTCCGGACGCTTCTGCAGGAGCGTCGAGAGGAGGCCGGCGTCCGGTTCGTGCAGGGAGACGCGGTGGCCCATCGCGGAGAGACGATCCGCCACGCGACGGCCCGACCGCAAGGAGACGTCGCGCTCGTGGCTGATGCCACCGCTGATGACGACGATGTCGAGTGTACGGTCGAGCACAGAGAAATCAGTCATGACCAGGGCTTTCTTATCGAAGGAGCGGTGTCAGGAGACGTTCGGCGGCAGGACGGCGTCACGCTTGCTCGCGTCGGCGCTGCTCAGCCGGCCCGTGCCCGCGAAGGTCGACAGCAGATCGAGCTCCCCGTTGATGACCGTGGCGAGGCGGCGGATGCCGTCACCGATGCGCTCCGGCGTCGGGTAGCAGAACGAGAGGCGGATGTTCTGACGTCCGTCTCCGTTACCGTAGAACGCAGTGCCCGGCGTGTACGCGACGAGCTCCTTCACCGCGCGCGGCAGCATCGCCTTGGAGTCGAGCTCCTCGGGCAGCGTGACCCAGACGTAGAAGCCGCCGTTCGGGTTCGTCCAGCTGAGGCCGGGCAGATGGGTCTGCAGGCCCTTCAGCATCGCTTCCTTCCGCTCGCGGTAGACGCCGCGGAAGGTGTCGATCTGTCCGCGCCAGTCGGCCGTCTCGAGGTACTTCGAGATGACCAGCTGGCTGAAGGACGACGGACTGAGGACGGCCGCCTCGTTGGCGAGGATCAGCCGCTCGCGGATCGCGTGCGGAGCGAGAGCCCAGCCCACCCGGAAGCCGGGAGCGAGCGTCTTCGAGAACGTCCCGAGGTAGATCACCCCGTCCTCCTCCAGCGAGCGCATCGCCTTCGGCGGGACATCCTCGAAGTAGAGGAGGCCGTAGGGGTTGTCCTCGAGCACGAGGATTCCCTCGGACTTGCAGATCTCGAGGATCTCGACGCGGCGCTCCCAGCTGAGGGTCACGCCTGCGGGGTTGTGGAAGGTGGGGATCGTGTACAGGAACTTGATCGTCTTCCCGGCGGCGCGCACGCGGGCGATGTGCTCGCGGAGGGCCGCGGGGATGAGCCCGTGCTCGTCCATGGGGACGTGCTCGACTTCGGCCTGGTACGACCGGAAGATGACCATCGCCGTGACGTAGCTGGGGCCCTCGGAGAGGACGACATCCCCCGGGTCCAGGAACAGCTTCGAGACGAGCTCCAGGGCGTGCTGAGAGCCCGTGGTGACCACGATGTCGTCCGCGCTGGCGGAGATGCCCTCAAGAGCCATGACGTCGAGGATCTGCTCGCGCAGGACGGGGACGCCCTGCCCCGACCCGTACTGCAGCGCGACGGGTCCCTGCTCCCGCATCACGGTGTCGATGGCGCCGGTCACCAGGTCCTGGGGGAGCGCGGACACGAACGGCATGCCGCCGGCGAGCGAGACCACTTCGGGGCGTGACGCGACGGCGAACAGGGCTCGGACCTCGCTGGCGGCCAGACCGGCCGTGCGCTCCGCGTAGGAGTTGTACCAGGGGTCGAGGTTGGTGCCGCGGTTGGTCACGATGGTTCCGCTTCGCTCGGTGGACAGGGTCTCTCCGGCCGGAGCCGGGTGGATCCACAGTACCGGCCGGTCCTGTGCTGCGGCGGGGCGGTCGGGCGCCACTGCAGGGATCGTGGCCTGCGCCAAAGCAGGGCTGTTTCACGTGAAACAGCCCTGCACGAGGAGAGCCCCCGTCACGACGTGACAGGGGCTCTCGGAGACCGCAGGGCGGTCAGGAGTGCGAACTCAGAGGAACGCGGCCAGGTCGGCCTCGAGGGCCGGCTTCGGCTTGGCGCCGATGACGGTCTTCACGACCTCACCCTTCTGGTACACCTTCATCGCCGGGATCGACGTGATCTGGTACTTCGCGGCGGTCTGCGGGTTCTCGTCGACGTTCAGCTTGACGATCTCGATCTTGTCGCCGTGCTCGGCCGAGATCTGGTCGAGGATCGGCGCGACCATGCGGCAGGGGCCGCACCACTCGGCCCAGAAGTCGACCAGGACGGTCTTCTCGGAGTCGAGGACGTCGGACTGGAACGATGCGTCGGTGACGCTCTTCGCGGTGGACATGGTGTTCTCTCCTTCACGAGTCGGCGGGCTGCCGGCTCCGATGTGCGATGACCGGACGGTCAGCGGGTGATGAGCTCGGCCCGGGGTGAGCCTTCGGTGTGGGCGGTGCCATCGGCGAGCGAAGCGAGGTAGTGCTCCGCGTCGAGGGCGGCGACCGTTCCGGATGCCGCGGCGGTGACGGCCTGACGGTAGGTCGGGTCGATCACGTCGCCCGCGGCGAAGACGCCGGGAACGGAGGTCTGGGAGGAGCGGCCGACCACCGAGATGGTGCCCTCGGTGGTGAGGTCGAGCTTGCCGTGCACGACGTGCGTGCGCGGGTCGTTGCCGATCGCGATGAACAGGCCGTCGAGGTCGAGGTGGGACTCGGTGCCGTCGACCGTGTCACGCAGCTTCACGCCGTCCACGTGGTTCTCGCCGGTGATGCCGGTGACCTCGGCGTTCCAGATGAACTCGATCCTCTCGTTGTCGAAGGCGCGCTTCTGCATGACCTTCGAGGCGCGGAGCGAGTCCTTGCGGTGGATCACGTAGACCTTCGCGGCGTGCTTGGTGAGGAAGGTCGCCTCCTCCATGGCGGAGTCGCCTCCGCCGACGACGGCGATGGTCTTGCCCTTGAAGAAGAAGCCGTCGCAGGTGGCGCACCACGAGACTCCATGTCCCGACAGGCGGTCCTCATCGTGGAGGCCCAGCTTGCGGTAGGCGGATCCGGTCGCGACGACGACGGTCTTCGCCTCGATGCTCTCGCCGGAGCCGAGGTGGACGGTCTTGACCTCGCCCTCGAGGTCGAGGGAGGTGACGTCGTCGTAGAAGGTCTCGGCGCCGAACTTCTCGGCCTGCGCCTGCATCGAGGTCATCAGCTCGGGGCCGAGGACGCCGTCGGGGAAGCCGGGGAAGTTCTCGACGTCCGTCGTGTTCATCAGGTCGCCGCCGATCTCGACCGACGAGGCCACGACCACCGGGTGCAGCTCGGCGCGCGCCGCGTAGATGGCGGCGGTCCAGCCGGCGGGGCCGGATCCGATGATGACGATGTCGCGCACGGCAACTCCTCGGGGTCTGTACGAGCGGTGACGGGTGGGGCGGGAGCCGAGCACCCGGAGCCGGTCGCTCGAATCGTTCCGCGGCTCCGTGGGCTACAACACATCCTAGGCGGGCACTATTCCGCGGGCCCGGGAGTGCCGGTCGTGCCACGCGCCGCTCGATGCAGCAGCCCAGGAAATGCAATCTGACCAGGCTTTTACCGGAGCAGCATCAGTGGCCGAGTCGGCGGATCACCGGAGCGAGGACGGCGCGCAGCTCCGGCACCCGGAGGAACCAGAGGACCGCGAAGTAGACGAGCGCCATCACGGTGCCGATCGCGGCCATCGAGAGCAGCGGCTCCACGTAGTTCGAGACGGCGAAACCGCCCGCGCGCGTGCCGCCGAGGGCGACCAGGACGCCGTAGCCGGCGGCGGCGGAGGGCAGCGCGGCGAGGACGAACTGCGCGAGCCTGACGAGGATCCGCCTGCCTCCGCGGCCGCCGAGCCGGCGGCGCAGGAGGAGGGCCGCCACGAGGGCCTGCACGCAGATGCCGAGCGAGGTCGCAGCGGCGATGCCGACGGCGGTGCGGTCGGCGGGGAGCCGGAGCACGATCAGGTACCCGGCGACCGCCACGACGACCTGCACCAGGGTGAACAGGAACGGCCGCGCTCCGTCGCTCAGGGCGTAGAACGCGCGCTGCATGATGGCGATCGAGGAGAACAGCGGCAGGGCGATCACGTACGCCACGGCGATCGCTCCGATGGCCTGCGCGTCCGCGAACGAGTCGGTGAAGACGGAGCCGAACGGCACTGCGACCACGACGATCGCGGCGGCGGCGAAGACGAGCATCATCAGCACCAGGCGGAGCGAGGTGGAGACGTCCGAGCGGAACTCCTTCATCTCCCCCCGTGCGGTGTGGCCGCTCATCTTGGTGAAGTACGCCATGGCGATCGAGATCGCGATGACCGAGTGGGGCAGCATGAAGATCAGCCACGCCTTCTGCAGCGCCGCGGCCGAGGGCCCCTCGCCGGACGCGGTGGAGGAGACCTGGCTCTCGACGATGCCGGCGACGATGGTCAGCAGCACCGTGGCGAACGACCACAGCGACATCCGCCCGGCCGTGCCGAGGCCGACGCCCCGGAAGCGGAAGTCGGGGCGGTAGCTGAGGCCGACCCTCCGCCAGAAGAGCATCAGGAACAGCGACTGGACGACGACGCCCAGCGTCGCGCTCCCGCCGAGGAGGGTGACCATCGCCGGGGACCACGAGTCGACCGGACGGTTCCCCTCCGGATCGGCGCCGAACAGCACCATGAAGGCGACGAGCCCGGCGATCACCACGACGTTGTTCAGCACGGGCGCCCAGGTGAAGGGGCCGAACGAGCCGCGGGCGTTGAGCACCTCGCCGAGGATCGTGAACAGGCCGTAGAAGAAGACCTGCGGCAGGCACCAGAACGCGAAGGCGACGGCCAGCTGGTACTGCTCCGGTCCGTAGCCGGGCGCGTAGAGGCGCACGAGCAGGGGAGCGAGGACCGTGGCGGCGATCGTGGTCACCAGGAGCAGGCCGAGCGCCAGGGTCAGCAGGCGGTTGATGTAGCCGCGGCCGCCGTCGGCGTCGAGGCCCGCCCGCACGATCTGCGGGACGAGGACGGCGTTCAGAGCGCCGCCCGCGATGATCGAGTAGATCGTGTTGGGGAGCAGGTTCGCCGTCGTGAAGGCGTCCGCGCCCGGCGCGACCGCGGCTCCGATCGTGTTCGCCATGACGATCGACATGATGAAGCCGAGGATCCGCGAGACCATCGTGCCGGAGGCGAGGACGGCGCTCGCGCGTCCGAGGGAGAAGCTAGCCACGCGGTTCCGATCGCTGGTCGTCGAGATCGGGCTGGACCTCGAGCACGGCGTTCGGGTCCTCCTCGTCCTCAGGGGTGTCGCCTCGACGGCGACGGCGGATGTTGCGGAGGATGCCGGCTCCGAAGACGACGACGAGCGCGATCCCGATGACCAGGGTGCCGACGGTCTCCCAGTCGGCGCGGACGCTGGTCGTCATGCCCGTGGGGGTGCCGATGGGGACGCCCTGCGCCGAGGTCAGCTGCAGGCCGAGGCTCGTCTCGCCGTTGCCGACCCGGGCCTTCACGGGGATGAGGACGCGGCCCTGCGAGCGGGCGTCGATCTCGGTGGTCTCGATCGCCTCCTCGTCGATGTCGAGGACGGCGTTCGAGGTCGAGGCCTGGATGCGGACGGCGATCGGCCAGGGGAGCTCGTTGCGGACGTACACGGGGATGCTCGAGTCGCGGGAGACCTGCAGGATGCTGCCGGTCGCGTCGATCGACACCAGCGAGAGCGTCCGGTCGGCCTCGGTCATGGCCGCGCCGACGGCGTCGCCCCAGCCGCTGCCGTCTCCGCGCCAGGTCACCGAGAGCAGCGCCAGCACGTCGTTGCGGCTCTTGCCCGACAGCAGCTCCGGCTCCTGCAGCACGGAGGAGAACGCCTCGACCTCGGAGCCGGCGTCGAGCAGGTCGCGCACCCGGTCGAGCCGCGACTCCGACTCCGGCGAGTCGACGACGCTCGCGCCCTCGGTCGCGGGGACGGCGAGGGCGGTGGAGAGGGCGACTCCGCGGGCCCAGGGCAGCGACTCGATCGCGTCGAGGGTCTCGGAGAGGCGCGCGGCGCCGATCGCCGAGCCGCGGCCGAGGGTGAGCACGACGTCCGGCGCGGTCCCCTCCTCCTGCACCTCGGCGAGATCGGTGGCGATCTCGGACATGCGGGCGCGCCACTCGGTGTCGTCGGTGGCGGTGGCGGCCGCGTCGAACGCCTCGGTGAGGCGCGAGTCGGCCACGACCAGGTCCGAGTCGCCGACGGTGGCGCGCGAGGTCGTGGTCACCTCCTCCGGCAGCAGGAGACCGGAGGAGGGGACGACCGTGCGGTTCATGCCGCTGGCCGCGTAGACGTCGAGGTCCGACCCGCGGAGGGTGCCCTCGTCGGGCCAGGCGACGCTGCCGAGGGAAGTGCTCCAGTCGGAGGCGAGCAGCGACTCGGTGCTCGGACGCGCCGGCAGGTCCTCGGCCGGCTGGTCGGAGTCGACGGCGACCGTGGGCGCCGGGCTGGCGGTGCCGGGGACCGCGGCGAAGCGGGTGTCGTCGATCGCGTACTCGAAGGAGGTGGGAGAGAGAAGGGCGGAGAGCCCGGCCTGCGCCTGGGCCGAGACGTCGGCGTCGGCGTACGGCAGGGCGAAGCGCTCGTTCGGCACGGACTGCAGCCGGTCGAGCCAGTCGAGGGCCGACTCCGGAGCGGCGCTGCCGAGGATCCGGATCGAGGCGAGGATGCGCGGGTCGACCCCGATCGTGACGCCCTTCCCCGCGACCGCGTCGAGCTGCCGGGTGAGGGTTCCCGTGCCGTCGGTGTAGTCGGCGAGGGCCTCGGCCGAGAGCAGGCCGTCGGCCGTGTCCGGGACGGTGAGCGGGACGAGGACGCTGACGCCGGTCTCTCTCTCCGGGACCGCCGCGTCGTCGGTCAGCTCGACGGCCGTGCGGGCGGTCGAGACGACACCACCTGGACCGGTGACCGTGACGAGGACGGCGTGGGTGCCGAGCGCGGTCCGGTCGTTGGAGAAGGGGATCTGGTCGACCGGCACGGTGAGGCCGGCCTCGGCGGTGCTGGAGGGCAGCAGGCGCAGCTGGGCGGTCGCACGGACCGGGTCGGTGTCGTTGTCGGCCTCGGCGTCGAGCCAGTCGTGCAGCTCCGCGCGGGTGTCGAGGGTGGCGTAGGAGAGGGCGACCGTCACGTCGGCGCTGTCGATCGCCTCCGTGGTGCCGTTGCGCACGGCGATCGAGAGCTCGAGGTCCTGACCGGGCCGCAGGACGCCGTCGCTGCCGGCCCCGGCGGTCGTGGTGACGGTGCCGGGAGCGGGCGTCGAGATCGCCGTCGCGGCGGCGACCGGGGCCGCGAGGGCGGGGGAGGCCACGCCGGTCAGGCCGAGCGCGAGGGCGGCGGCACCTGCCGAGCGGAGCAGGAGGAGTGCCGCCCGCGAGCGGCGGGAGCGGAGGGAGGGGTCGCGCCGATGCATCGGACTCACTCGGCCTCCATGCGGGTGATTCTACGGGCAGCCCTCCTCGGGGCAGGCGGTGCGTCCGCTGTGCACGCGGTTCCCCCTGTAACCCCCTGGCACGGTCACCCGCTGACGGGACACCCCCCGCCACTAGGATCGTGCGAATGCACAGCGTCCAGACCGCTCTCGAGACCCTCCGCGCGCTCGCGGGGACGCCCACGGTGGCGCGGCTGGCGGAGGCGTTCGCAGCCCAGGGCCACGAGCTCGCGCTGGTCGGCGGCCCGGTCCGCGACGCCTTCCTCGGCCACGGCGTGCACGACCTCGACTTCACCACCTCCGCGCGCCCCGACGACATCGTGCGGATCGTCGCTCCGATCGCCGAGGCGCACTGGGACATCGGCCGGGCCTTCGGCACGATCGGCGCTCGCGTGGCCGGCGAGACGGTCGAGATCACGACCTACCGCAGCGACAGCTACGACGGGGTGAGCCGCAAGCCCGAGGTCGAGTTCGGCGACTCGCTCGAGGGCGACCTGGTGCGGCGCGACTTCACGGTCAACGCGATGGCGCTGCGGCTCCCGGAGGTCGTCCTCGTCGATCCCTCGGGAGGAGTGGAGGACCTGCTCGCCGGCCGGCTGCGCACCCCCTCCCCCGCCGACCTCTCCTTCGGCGACGATCCGCTCCGGATGCTCCGCGGCGCGCGCTTCACCTCGCAGCTCGGCTTCCGCACCACCGACGAGGTCGAGTGGGCGATGGCCGAGCTCGCCGGCCGGATCGACGACGTCTCGGCGGAGCGCGTGCAGGAGGAGCTGCGGAAGCTCCTCGCGACCGCCTCGCCCCGAGCCGGCCTGGAGCTGCTCGTCGACACCGGTCTGGCCGGTCGCTTCCTCCCGGAGCTGCCCGCGCTGCGCCTGGAGCAGGACGAGCACCACCACCACAAGGACGTCTACACCCACAGCCTCACCGTGCTGGAGCAGGCGATCGCGCTGGAGGAGTCGCGGCACCCCGGAGCCGCGCCCGACGTCGTGCTGCGGCTCGCCGCCCTCCTGCACGACATCGGCAAGCCGGCCACGCGGCGGCTCGAGCCGGCCGGAGCGGTGAGCTTCCACCACCACGACCTGGTCGGCTCCAAGCTCGCGATCAAGCGGATGCGCGCCCTGAAGTTCGACAACCAGACGACGAAGGACGTGGCCCGCCTCATCGAGCTGCACCTGCGCTTCTTCGGGTACACGGACGGCGCGTGGACCGACTCCGCGGTGCGCCGCTACGTGACCGACGCCGGGCCCCTGCTCGAGCGGCTGCACATCCTCACCCGGGCCGACGTGACCACGCGCAACCGTCGCAAAGCCGACCGGCTCGCGCACGCCTACGACGACCTCGAGGCGCGCATCGCGGAGCTCGCCGAGAAGGAGGAGCTCGCCTCCAAGCGCCCCGACCTCGACGGCACGCGGATCATGGAGATCCTCGGCCTCGCCCCAGGCCCCGAGGTCGGGCAGGCGTACCGGTTCCTGCTGGAGCTGCGGCTCGAGGAGGGTCCGCTCGGCGAGGAGGTCGCGACGCAGCGGCTCCGCGAATGGTGGGCGTCGCGCTGAGGCGCTGAGCCGGGCCCCGTGCTCGCCCCGCCCTGCGCCCGGGATGGTGCGCCTCGAGCGGATCCGTCCGGCGCGTCGCGGCGGTCCTGTTGTAGTCTGTACAGGTTGTCCACGACCAGACGCACTCGCGTCCGCGGGAGTGGGCAGATGCTACATACCCTCCTGTCACGGAAATACCGTGGCCGTTCAGTCCGAAGGAGGTGGGTTAGTGACGCATCAGTACGAGATCATGGTCATCCTGGACCCCGAGATCGATGAGCGCACCGTCGCTCCGAGTCTCGACAAGTTCCTCAACGTCATCCGCACCGATGGTGGATCCATCGACAAGGTCGACGTCTGGGGCCGCCGTCGTCTGGCGTACGAGATCAACAAGAAGTCCGAGGGCATCTACGCCGTCGTCGACTTCACGTCGACCTCCGCCGCAGCGAACGAGCTCGACCGTCAGCTGAAGCTGTCCGAGGCCGTCATGCGCACCAAGGTGCTGCGGGCCGAAGAGGGCATCGCCCAGGTCGCGGCCGCCGCGAAGCTCGCCGACGAGAAGGCCGCCCGCAAGGCCGCCAAGGCCTCGGCCGCTCCCAAGGCGTAGCGCTCATGGCCGGCGAGACGATCATCACCGTGGTGGGGAACCTCACCGCCGACCCCGAGCTGCGCTACACGCAGGGCGGGCTCGCGGTCGCGAACTTCACCATCGCCTCCACGCCGCGCACCTTCGACCGTCAGGCGAACGACTGGAAGGACGGCGAAGCGCTGTTCCTCCGCGCCTCCGTCTGGCGCGAGTTCGCCGAGAACGTCGCAGGAACGCTGACCAAGGGCAGCCGCGTCATCGCGACCGGCCGCCTGAAGCAGCGCTCCTACGAGACGAAGGAAGGCGAGAAGCGCACCAGCATCGAGCTCGAGATCGACGAGATCGGGCCCTCGCTGCGCTACGCGACCGCGCAGGTCACGCGCGCCTCCGGTGGAGGCGGACGCGGCCAGGCCGGTGGCGGCCAGGGCAACGGCGGTCAGATCGGCGGCGGCCAGGGCGGCTTCGGCGGCGGCGGTCAGGGGGGCTCCGGCAACGCCGGCGGCAACCGTGGCGGTCAGGCCGAGGAGCCGTGGGCGCCGAGCGCTCCCGCCGGTGGCGACGTGTGGAGCACGCCGGGCAGCTACAACGACGAGACGCCGTTCTGAGCCTCGGCTCGGACGCTCTCCTCACCTGAATCACGCCTCCCCCGCACCGCGATCGCTCGCGGCGGGGCAGGGGCGAACCAGAATCTAAGGAAACCACTATGGCTGGAAAGAGCAGCGGCGACCGCCGCAAGCCGATCCGCGGCAAGGGCGCGAAGAACGCGGCCCCCGCGAAGTCGGTCCGCGTGGGTGTCATCGACTACAAGGACGTCGCGACCCTCCGCAAGTTCATCTCGGAGCGCGGGAAGATCCGCGCCCGTCGTATCACCGGCGTCTCCGTTCAGGAGCAGCGCCTCATCGCCCGTGCCGTCAAGAACGCCCGCGAGATGGCGCTCCTGCCCTACGCCGGCAGCGGAAGGTAGGTAACGGTATGTCCAAGGTCATCCTGACCCACGAGGTCGACGGACTCGGCTCGGCCGGCGACGTCGTCGACGTGAAGAACGGGTTCGCCCGCAACTACCTCATCCCGCAGGGCTTCGGCGTCGCGTGGACCCGCGGTGGCGAGAAGCAGGTCGAGCAGATCAAGTCGGCGCGAGCCGCTCGTGAGCACAAGACCATCGAAGAGGCCCAGCACACCAAGCAGGTCCTCGAGGCCAACCGCGTGAAGCTGACGGTCAAGGCCGGCAAGGACGGCCGCCTGTTCGGCTCGGTGAAGACCTCCGACATCGCGAACGCGGTGGCGGCGGCCGGATTCGGCGAGCTCGACAAGCGCAAGATCGTCATCTCGAACGCGATCAAGCACGTCGGCGAGCACGAGGCCGTGGTGCGTCTGCGCGACGACATCCAGGCCACTGTGAAGCTGCAGGTGGTCGCGGCCAAGTAAGGCCGCGAGAACGCCGCGGAGGGCGGTGCGACGGGACTTCCGAGTCCCCTCGCACCGCCCTTCGTCGTTCCCGTTCTCCACAGCTCCATCCACATACACCCTCCGGCGGGACCAACCTTCACTGTGGTCTTGAGACTCTTTTCCCCACACACCTGTGGAAAGCGGTGAATGCCTGGTCAGGGCCCAGAAAAAACTTGCCGACGGCCGCTGTTCCCACAGGGTTGTGCACATGTTGCCCACAGTGGGCCCGGCGTTTCCCCTCGGTTCTGCACAGCTCTCTCCACAGGGCGGTTTGCGTGCCGCGGGCGGCGGTCCGTAGGGTGGCGCAGCGCCCCGCGAGGGGTGCGGGCAGGCGCCCGTGCGCCGCTGTCGGAGGTCGCTGGTAGTCCGGATCCCGGCACCGGCTCGACCGGACGCGCAGCACCCGACAGGAGGAGGCGAAGGCATGACGATCGCGCACCTGGCGGTACCCGGCTCGGACGGACGGGACGGTCGCGGAGACCGCGGCGAGTCGCGCGGGAACGAGCGGACCCCTCCGCACGACCTCCTCGCCGAGCAGTCGGCGCTGGGCGGCATGCTGCTCTCGAAGGACGCGGTCGCCGATGTCGTCGAGAGCGTCAAGGGCACCGACTTCTACATCCCCAAGCACGAGATCGTCTTCGACGCGATCCTCGCCCTCTACTCGCACGGCGAGCCGACCGACGTCATCGCGGTCACCGACGAGCTCACGAAGCAGGGCGAGCTGCAGCGTGCCGGCGGCGCCGACTACCTGCACACGCTCACCTCGATGGTCCCCACCGCGGCCAACGCCGGGTACTACGCCTCCATCGTCGCCGAGCGCGCTCTGCTGCGCCGCCTCGTCGAGGCGGGCACCCGCATCGCGCAGATGGGCTACCAGGGCGAGGGCGAGGTGCTCGACCTGGTCAACACGGCGCAGGCCGAGATCTACAACGTCACCGGCTCCGAGACGGCGGAGGACTACGTCCCGCTGACCGATGCGGTGACCGTCGCGATCGACGAGATCGAGGCGGCCGCTCACAAGGACGGCAGCTTCACCGGCGTCCCCACCGGCTTCGCCGACCTCGACGACCTGACCAACGGCTTCCACGCCGGGCAGATGATCATCGTCGCCGCGCGCCCCGCGCTCGGAAAGTCGACGCTGGCGCTCGACTTCGCCCGTGCCGCCGCGATCAAGCACAACATGGCCACGATCTTCTTCTCCCTCGAGATGGGGCGCAGCGAGATCGCGATGCGCCTCCTCTCGGCCGAGGCGTCCGTGCCGCTGCAGCACATGCGGAAGGGCACGGTCGACCAGCGCGACTGGACGACCATCGCCTCCACCCGCGGCCGGATCAACGACGCGCCGCTCTACATCGACGACTCGCCCAACATGACCCTCGTCGAGATCCGGGCGAAGTGCCGCCGGCTCAAGCAGCGGGTCGGGCTCAAGATGGTCGTCATCGACTACCTGCAGCTGATGACCTCCGGCAAGAAGGTCGAGAGCCGCCAGCAGGAGGTCTCGGAGTTCTCGCGTGCCCTCAAGCTCCTCGCGAAGGAGCTGCAGGTGCCGGTCATCGCGCTCTCGCAGCTGAACCGAGGCCCCGAGCAGCGCGCCGACAAGCTCCCCGCGATCTCGGACCTCCGCGAGTCCGGCTCGATCGAGCAGGACGCCGACATGGTGATCCTCCTGCACCGCGAGAGCGCCTACGAGAAGGACAACCCGCGCGCGGGCGAGGCCGACCTCATCGTCGCCAAGCACCGCAACGGCCCGACCCGCACGGTGACCGTGGGCTTCCACGGCCACTTCTCGCGCTTCGCCGACATCCCGGCGGTCTGACGTGACAGGTGCCGCTGCCGTCCCCGAGCCCGTCGACGTCCCGCTGGGCGGCGGGTCGATCCGCCTGGGCCAGTTCCTCAAGTTCGCGGGGATCCTCTCGGGCGGCGAGGCCAAGCAGGCGGTCGCCGAGGGGATGGTGACCGTCAACGGCGAAGTGGATCTGCGCCGCGGGCGCCAGCTCGCCGTCGGCGACGTCGTCGGGTTCGATCGGAACCGCTTCCGCGTCTGCGAGTGAGGGCGGCCGCCCCTCGGCGGGTGCGATCGGCCGAGACGCCGCGGAACGGATGAGACGCCGCTCAGAGGCGGGCGCGTCGGCGTGTTGAGCGGTGGCTCGGCGCACACTGGCTCCTGGACATCCCGGGACGACAGGAGACGCGCGTGCAGCTCGGCATTCACTTCATGAACTTCACTCTGCCCGGGGGGAGCGCCCAGATCGCGCCGATCCTCGGAGCGACCGCGCGGACGGCCGAGGACGTCGGCTGCGCCTGGTTCACGCTGATGGACCACTACTTCCAGATGGAGCACTTCGCGACGAGCGAGGATCCGATGCTCGAGGGCTACACCTCGCTCGGCTTCGTCGCCGGCCGGACGGAGCGGATGCGGCTGGGGCTCCTCGTCACCGGCGTGACGTACCGCCATCCGGGACTGCTCGCGAAGATCGTCACCACCCTCGACGTGCTCTCCGGCGGGCGCGCGATGCTCGGCATCGGCGCCGCCTGGTACGAGCGCGAGCACCTCGGGCTCGGCGTGCCGTACCCGCCGCTGAAGGAGCGGTTCGAGCGGCTGGAGGAGACGCTGCGGATCTGCCGTCAGATGTGGAGCGACGACGACGGGCCGTTCGAGGGGACGCACTACCGGCTGGCCGAGACGCTGAACCACCCGGCGCCGATCCAGCAGCCCGGCCCGCCCATCCTCATCGGCGGCGGAGGCGAGAGGAAGACGCTGCGGCTGGTCGCTCAGTACGGCGACGCCTGCAACCTGTTCGGCACCGGCGCGGACGACGTGGCGCACAAGCTCGACGTGCTGAAGCGGCACTGCGACGACCTCGGGCGCGACTACGCGACGATCACGAAGACCATCACCGGGGGCGGCGATCCGATCGGCGACCCCGACGGCTTCGTCCGCGCGATGGAGGAGTACGCGGCGCTGGGGATCGACCACGTGCAGCTGGCCCCGGCCGGGCCGGATCCGGAGGGGTACGTCGCCCGGCTGGGCGAGGGCGTGATCGAGCGGGTGGCGGCTCTCGGCTGAGGGCTCCGGGACGTACGGCACTCCGACCGGTTCGGGTGCCGCGGGCGGCACCGCTGATCCGCTCCGCCGGCCGGGTCCGCCGTCACCGGCGCGAGGACTCCAGTGGCGGGCATGTCCCGGGTCGGGGGACGCCGTCGGCGGATCCTGCCCCCCGTCAGGGTCGCGGCGTAGACACGGGCGAGGAGCGCGACCTACGGTTCGAGCCTCCCACCTCGGGTTATTGAGCTCACGCTGACGTGGGCAGATCGCTGGCCTTGTGCCGCACGTGTCCTCTCGCACCTCGCTCCGCCGTCATCGGCAGAACCGCAGAAGAGGGGCGATCGGGACGGGTGTCGTCCTCGCCGTCGTCGGCGCCGCGCTCTTCGCCGGCGTCTCGGCGCAGGCGGCCACGGCTCCGGACCTCGGCACGGCGGAGGACTACTCGGTCCTGGCCGCGTCGACCGTGACGAACACGGGGTCGAGCGTCCTGGACCAGAGCGTCGGGGTCAGCCCGCTGACCGCCGTCACCGGGTTCCCGCCCGGACGGACGGACGGAGTGACCCACCGCGGAGACGCGGAGGCGGCTCAGGCCCAGGCCGACGTGGGCACCGCCTACGGACAGCTCGCCTCGCGGGCGACGACCGCGCAGATCGGCGCCGAGATCGGCGGCAGCACGCTGAAGCCCGGGGTCTACACCGCGGCCGGACCGGTCGGAGTGACGGGGACGCTCACGCTCGACGCCGAGGGCGTCAACGAGGCGGTCTTCGTGATCCGCGCCGCGTCGACGCTGACGACGGCCTCGTCGAGCACGGTGGCCCTGATCAACGGAGCGCAGGCCTGCAACGTCTACTGGCAGATCGGCAGCTCCGCGACGCTCGGCACCGACTCGGACTTCGTGGGCTCCGTGCTCGCCTCGGTCTCGATCACGGTGACGACGGGCGTCTCCGTCGAGGGCCGCGCACCGGCCCGCACGGGAGCGGTCACGCTCGATTCCAACGACTTCACCGAGCCGGGCTGCGAGCCCACCGACGGCGGATCGTCGCCGACCATCACGCCGACCGTGACGCCGACCGTGACGCCGACCGTGACGCCGACGGTCACGCCGACCGTGACCCCGACGGTCACGCCGACCGTGACGCCGACCGTGACCCCGACGGTCACGCCGACCGTGACGCCGACCGTGACCCCGACGGTCACGCCCGCCGTGACGCCGACGGTCACGCCGACAGTCACGCCGACCGTGACCCCCACGGTCACGCCGACCGTGACGCGCACGGTCACGCCGACGGTGACCCCGACCATCACTCCGACCGTGACCCCGACGGTGACCCCCACCGTCACGCCGACCGTGACCCCCACCGTCACGCCGACCGTGACGCCGACGGTCACACCCACTGTCACGCCGACCGTGACTCCCACCGTCACCCCGACGGTGACTCCCACCGTCGTGCCGACGGTGACTCCGACGGTGACTCCCACCGTCGTGCCGACGGTGACTCCGACGGTGACTCCCACCGTCGTGCCGACGGTGACTCCGACGGGGACTCCCACCGTCGTGCCGACGGTGACTCCGACGGGGACTCCCACCGTCGTGCCGACGGTGACTCCGACGGTGACTCCCACCGTCGTGCCGACGGTGACTCCGACGATCGCGCCCACCGTGGCTCCGACGGTCACGCCGACGACCACGCCGACGGCGACCCCGACCGTGGCTCCGACGGCGACCCCCACCCCCACGCCGACCGCGACGCCCACTGCCTCGCCCACTCCGACCGCGACCACAGCGCCGCGACCGGCGCCCTCCCACGCCGCGGTCGTTCCCGTGTCCGGGTCGAACGGTCCCCGCGGTCCGGCTCTCGCCTCGACCGGAGTGGACGCCGCAGCGACGGCGACCGCCGGAGTGCTGGGCCTGCTCGCCCTGCTCGGCGGCGGTCTGATGCTCCTCACCCTCCGACGCCGCGGTGAGCGCACCGGGAGCTGATCCCGGCTGATCACCGGAAGCTGATCACCGCCAGGCCGTGCGCCGGACTCCCGAGGGGTCCGGCGCACGTCTGCGCCCTCGATCGCGCTCCGCCCGTCCCTCCGGTGTCCTCGCCGATGCGCGCTGGCCCGCTCGTGCGTCGAGACGCCGCTCCGAGCGTCGGGACACCGCTGAGCAGGCGGTGTCCTCCACGTTCTCGCGGAGGGCGGGGGCGTCAGCCGGAGGACTCCCGCGGCACGAGGCGGACGGGCATGGCCTGCACCCCCGCGGTCGGACGTCCGTGGATCGCGTTCGAGAGCTCCTCCGCGGCGGCGCGGCCGAGCGTGTCGAGCATCATGTCGATGCTCGAGAGCGGCGGGCGGGCGGCCTCGACGAGGAGGTCCCAGTTGTCGAAGCCGACGACGGCCACGTCCTGCGGCACCCGCCGGCCGGTCTCGCGCAGGTGGTCGAGGGTGCCGCGGGCGATCTGGTCGCTCGCGCAGATGATCGCGTCGAGGTCCGGATGCGCGCGCAGCAGCGTCTCAGCGCACTGGCGGCCCCAGCTCTCGGACCACTGCCCGAAGAGGACGCCGCCGCCGACCAGCGGCAGCCCCGCCTCCGTCAGCGCCTGCTCGACGCCCCGGGCGCGGTCGTGCGCGGCGGTGTAGCTCGGCTCGCCGTTGACGAGGGCGATCCTGGTCCGTCCGCGCTCGATCAGGTGGCGGGCGGCGAGGACGCCGGCCTGCACGTTGTCGGGCGTGAAGGAGGAGTCGCGCGGATCCTCCGAGGGCGCATAGGCGTAGACGACCGGCACCGGGATGGTGCGCGTGATCGAAGGGCGCGGGTTCGTCGTCCGGCCGAGCACCACGATCCCGTCGACGCGCTTGGCGAGCAGATTCTTGATGTGGTGCTGCTCGCGGATCGAGTCGCCGCGGGCGTCGCAGAGGAGCACTGACGTCGATCCGGCGCCGAACGCGTCCTCGGCGCCGAGCAGCACGGGGAGAACGAAGCGGTTGTCGAGGTCGTTCGTGAGCATCCCGATGGTGCCCGTGCGCCGGGAGTTGAGGGCCTGCGCGAACGGGTTCGGGGTGAAGGAGAGGGCCTCGGCGGCGTCCAGCACGCGCTGGCGGGTCTCGGCGCGCACCTGGTCGCGGCCGTTGAGCGCCTTGGAGGCTGTGGCGATCGAGACGCCGGCGGCGGCCGCCACGTCGGTGAGCGTGATGGTGCCGGTGGGCTTGCGTGGTGGCACCGCGCCTCCGTTCCGGGCCCGGCGGGCCGCCGCGTCGATCCTCGCACGACTCCGGCGAAAAACCGAAAGGACCGAAAAGGCCGCATCTCTTGACGCACTGACGGCGCCTGCCTAGGTTTACCCGACAGAAAGTAGTTTCGGCCCGGCGCAGACGATCGGGACGACTGCCGAGGAATCCATCAACGACGAAGGGATCATCCGTGAAGACGAGGAAGCACGCTCGGGGCCTCGCCGCCGCCGTCCTGCTGGGGACGGCCGCCGCCGCACTGACCGGCTGCGCGAGCGGCTCCGGGGGAGACTCCGGCTCCGCCGCGGGAGGCAGCTACACGTTCTGGGACCCGTACCCCCAGTTCGACGAGTCGTCCGACTGGGCGAAGCTCATCGACTCCTGCGGGACCGAGGCCGGCGTCACCGTCGAGCGCACCGGCTACGACACCACCGACCTGACCAACAAGGCGCTGCTCGCCGGGCAGCAGGGCAACTCGCCCGACCTCCTGCTCGTCGACAACCCCGTGGTCTCGACGCTCGCGGAGTCGGGCATCCTGACCACGACCGCCGAGTCCGGGCTCTCCACCGAGGGGATCGACGCGAACATCCTCGCGGCCGGCCAGACCGGCAGCGACACCTTCGGCGTGCCGATCGGCGCCAACACGCTCGCGCTGTACTACAACAAGGCCGTGCTCGAGAAGGCCGGCGTGGACGCCGCCTCCATCACCGACTGGGCCGGGCTGACCGACGCGCTCGAGAAGGTCACCGCCTCCGGCGGCAAGGGCATCACGTTCTCCGGCATCGGCACGGAGGAGGGGACCTTCCAGTTCCTGCCGTGGTTCTGGGGCTCCGGCGCCGAGCTGACCGACCTCGACTCGCCCGCCGCGGTCGACGCCGTCTCGCTCTGGAGCGACTGGCTGGAGAAGGGCTACGCGCCCAACTCCGTGATCGGCAACACGCAGACCACGAGCTGGCAGGAGTTCGAGACCGGCGAGTACGCGTTCGGCGAGAACGGCACCTGGCAGCTGGCCAACGCGAAGGCCTCGGGCATCGACTACGGCGTCCTGACCATCCCGTCGAAGGACGGCGGAGCGGCCCCCGCACCGACCGGAGGCGAGTTCCTCACCCTCCCGGTGCAGTCGGACACGGCGCGCTACGAGACCTCGAAGAAGATCGCCGAGTGCCTGACCTCGACGGAGAGCCTGGTCACGACCGACAACACGCTCTCGTACATCGCGCCGACGGCCGAGGCGCAGCAGGAGCAGGTCGCCGGCAACGCCGACCTCGAGCCGTGGGTCACCGCCGTGCAGGCCGCGAAGGGCCGCACCTCGGACGACCTCGGCACGAAGTACCCGAAGATCTCGGAGCAGCTGTGGGGCGCGGTGCAGACCGTGCTCAGCGGCTCGCAGTCTCCCGAGGACGCCCTGAAGGCCGCCCAGTCGGCCGCCGAATCCGCCACGAAGTAGGACGACCGGGGGCTCCCGCTCCCCGAACGAGGTCCTTCCGGCCGGTGCTCCGCGCACCGGCCGGGGGGACGGGAGAGACCATGACCACTGCCACCGAGACCGCCCGCCTCCTGCGGCGCGGCACCGAGCCGCCGGCCCCGCCCGCCCCGGCCGCCGAGAGCCGTCGGCGCCGCTGGCGACCCGAAGGCGGCCGCCTGGTCGCGTGGGCGTTCCTCGCCCCGCTCGTCGCCTACCTGCTCGTCTTCTACGCGTTCCCGCTCTACCGCAACCTCGAGCTGAGCCTGAAGGACTACACGGTCCGCTCGTTCGTGCAGGGGAACGCGCCCTTCGTCTGGTTCGACAACTACGTCCAGGTGTTCCAGGACGCGACCTTCGGCCCGGCGCTGCTGCACACGGCGGTCTTCACCGGCGTCTCGCTCCTCTTCCAGTTCACGCTGGGGCTGGCGCTCGCCGTGTTCTTCTACCGCCGCTTCCCGCTCGCGAGCACGCTCCGGGCGCTGTTCCTGGTGCCGTGGCTCCTGCCGCTGATCGTCTCGGCCTCGACCTGGTCGTGGATGCTCAACAGCGACTCCGGCATCGTGAACGCGTTCCTGGAGTCGTTCGGGATCGGCCAGATCAACTGGCTCACCTCGCCGACCACCTCGCTGATCGCGGTCCTGATCGCGAACATCTGGATCGGCATCCCGTTCAATCTGGTGATCCTCTACTCCGGCCTGCAGAACATCTCGCAGGACCTCTACGAGGCGGCCTCGCTCGACGGCGCGACCGGCGCCCAGCAGTTCTGGCGGATCACGCTGCCGCTGCTGCGGCCGGTGTCGGCGATCACGATCCTGCTCGGCCTCGTCTACACGCTGAAGGTGTTCGACATCATCTGGATCATGACGAAGGGCGGCCCCGCCGACTCCTCGACCACGCTCGCCACCTGGACGTACCAGCTCGGCTTCGGCTCGATGCTGCCCGACTTCGGACCGGCCGCGGCCGTCGGCAACCTGCTGATCATCCTGGCCCTCGTCTTCGGCCTCGTGTACATCCGGGTCCAGCGGAAGCAGGCCGACTCGTGACCGCCCGACGCCCCTGGTACCTGACGGTGGTCGGGATCGCCCTCACGGCGGTCATGCTGTTCCCCGTCTACTGGATGATCAACGTCTCCCTCACTCCGACCGGCTCGATGCGGAAGGATCCGCCGGACTGGTTCCCGTTCTCGCCCACGTTCACCGGCTACCAGGCGGTGCTGAGCGAGCAGCTGCCCTACCTGGGCACCAGCCTCGTCGTCGGCCTCGGCACGGTGCTGCTGACCGTGGCGATCGCCGCTCCCGCCGCCTACTCGCTGGCGAAGCTGCGGCCCCGCGGCGGGCAGGCGCTCTCGTTCGTGCTACTGATCGCGCAGATGATCCCGGCGATCATCATGGCGATGGGCTTCTACGCCATCTACCTCAACCTGGGGCTGCTCAACTCGATCCCGGGCCTGATCGTGGCCGACTCCACCATCGCGGTGCCGTTCGGCGTGCTGATCTTCACGGCCTTCATGTCGGGGATCCCCGACGAGCTCACCCAGGCGGCCCGGATGGACGGAGCGAGCGCCTGGCGCACCTTCACCTCGGTGATCATGCCGATCAGCCGCAACTCCGTCGTCACCGTCTCGCTGTTCGCGTTCCTCTGGGCCTGGTCGGACTTCATCTTCGCCTCGACGCTCGACAGCGGCGGGAAGCTCCAGCCGATCACCCTCGGCATCTACAAGTACATCGGCAACAACAACCAGGAGTGGAACTCGATCATGGCGACCGCCGTGGTCGCCTCGCTCCCGGCCGCCGTCCTCCTCGTCGTCGCCCAGCGGTACGTCTCGGCGGGAGTCACCGCCGGCGCCGTCAAGGACTGACCCGTCCCTCCAAGGAGACACCGTGACCCTCACCGCCCCCACCGCCACCGCCCTCGGCGGCCCGGTCGCCCCCTCGCGGAGCGTGCTCCGGCCGCTCCGCCAGGACGAGATCCGCCTCACCGGCGGCTTCTGGAAGCACTACCAGGACCTCAACTCCTCCGCCGTCATCGAGCACTGCCGCTCGTGGATCGAGCGCGTCGGCTGGGCCGGCAACTTCGACCGCGCGGCCGACGGCTCGATCTCGTCCGCCGAGAGCGGCGACGCGCACGCGGGCATCGAGTTCGTGGACTCCGAGGTCTACAAGCTCCTCGAGGCCATGGCCTGGGAGCTCGGCCGGAGCGACGACGCCGGGCTGCAGGAGCGGTACGACGACCTCGTCGCGCGGGTCGCCTCCGCCCAGGACCCGGACGGGTACCTGCACACGAGCTTCGGCCGGCCCGGCCAGCGTGCGCGCTACTCCGACCTGGAGTGGGGCCACGAGCTGTACAGCTTCGGGCACCTGATCCAGGCCGCCGTGGCGCGGCTGCGCACCGGTCACGACGACCTCCTGCCTCAGGTCGCCCGGCGCCTCGCCGACCACGTGCACCGCGAGTTCGGGCCCGAGGGGAGGGTCGCCGTGTGCGGCCACCCCGAGATCGAGCCGGCGCTCGCCGAGCTGGCGCGGGCGACGGGGGAGGAGCGCTACCTCGAGCTGGCCCGCCTCTTCGTGGAGCGGCGCGGGACGGGGACGCTGAAGCCGATCGCGTTCGGCGCCGAGTACTTCCAGGACGACGTGCCCGTGCGCGACGCGGAGGTGCTGCGCGGCCACGCGGTGCGGGCCCTCTACCTCGCCTCCGGGGCTCTCGATGTCGCGGTCGAGACCGGCGACGCCGAGCTGGAGGAGGCGGTCCGCCGCCAGTGGGAGGCGACCGTCGAGCGGCGCACCTACGTCACGGGCGGGATGGGCTCGCACCACCAGGACGAGGCGTTCGGCGCCGACTACGAGCTGCCGCCGGATCGCGCCTATGCCGAGACCTGCGCGGCGATCGGCTCCACGATGCTCAGCTGGCGGCTCCTGCTCGGCTCGAACGAGCACCGCTACGCGGACCTGATGGAGCGGACGCTGCTGAACGCGGTGCTCCCCGCCACCCGCGACGACGGCCGCGCCTTCTTCTACACGAACACGCTGCAGCAGCGCGTCGACGGAGTGGCGCCGGACGAGTCGCGCGAGACCGACCGCGCGCAGTCCAGTCTCCGCGCGCCCTGGTTCTGGGTCTCGTGCTGCCCGACCAACACCGCCCGCACCCTCGCGAGCGTCGAGCTCGGCTTCGCGACCGCCACCGACGAGGGCGTGCAGCTGCACCAGTACGGCGCATACGAGGTGCGCACCGGAGGCGTCGCGCTGCGCGTCGAGACGGAGTACCCGGCAGACGGCGAGATCGTCGTGCGGATCCTCGAGGACGCGGAGTTCGCGCTGACGCTGCGGGTGCCGCCGTTCGCGCGGGGCTCGGCGCTGCTCGACGGCGAGCCGGTCTCGACGCCGACCGTCACCGTCCGCCGGGCGTTCTCCGCCGGCGACACCGTGCGGCTCTCGCTGCCGATGTCGGCCCGCTTCGTCGCCCCGCACCCCCGGATCGACGCGGTGCGCGGCCAGGTCGCCCTCGAGCGCGGGCCGTTCGTGCTGGCGATCGAGTCGCTCGACCTGCCCGAGGGCCTGGACACAGAGCACATCGCGGTCGACGCCTCGGTGCCGCCCGTCGTGACGGCGGAGGGAGCGCGCGTGTCCCTCGTGGCGCGGGAGGCGGCTCCCGGCTGGCCCTACGGCTCCGTGCCTGTGGAGGAGGGGCGCCGCTTCGAGGCGGAGTTCCGGCCGTACCACCGCTGGGCGAACCGCGGGCCGTCGACGATGCGGATCTGGACGCCGACGGCCTGACGGGCACCGCTTCGCGAGAACGCGGAAGTCGTCGCACTCGAGTGTGAGTGCGACGACTTCTGCGTTGTGGCTGCCGTCGCGGCGCCCGCGCTCAGATCCAGCCGCGCTCGCGGGCCTCGATGACCGCGCGCTGGCGGGTGTCGACGTCGAGCTTGCGGAGGATCGACGAGACGTGGTTGCGGACGGTGCCGGAGGAGAGGTGCAGCGCCGCGCCGATCTCGCCGATCGTCTCGCCGCGGGAGCCGGCGCTGAGCACGTCGAGCTCGCGGTCGGTCAGCGGGCTGCGCGTGCTCGCCAGGGCGTCGGCGGCGATCTCCGGATCGACGTAGCGGCGTCCGCTCGCGACCTGGCGGATCACCTCGGCGACGTCCTCGACCCGGCGCGACTTCGGCAGGAAGCCGCTGACGCCCGCTCCGAGCGCTCGCCGCAGGACCCCCGGCCGCGCGTGCCGGGTGACGACCACGACCCGCGTCGCGGAGACCCGGCGCAGCCGCTCCGCCGCCTCGATCCCGTCGAGCCCGGGCATCTCGACGTCGAACAGGCACACGTCGGGCTGCAGGCGCAGCGCCTCCGCGACCGCCTGCTCGCCGTCGCGGCACTCGCCCACGATCTCGAGGTCCTCCTCGAGGCGGAGGAGCGCGGCCAGCGCCGTGCGGATCATGTCCTCGTCGTCGGCGATCAGCACCCGGATCACGAGTCGCTCCCCACCGGCAGGCGCGCGTCCAGCTCGAAGGAGCGGCGGACCGCCGCGGCGCGCAGCGTCCCCCCTGCCCGCTCGACCCGCTCCGCCATGCCGAGGACGCCCGAGCCGGTCCCGTCCGCCTCCTCCGCGTCCGGTGCCAGGTCGTTCACCGCCTCGAACCGCCACTCGTCCCGCTCCCGCGCGAGCCGCAGCCGCGCGCTGGAGCCGCCGCCGTGCTTGAGGATGTTCGTCGTCGTCTCGCGGACCACCGGCCCGAGCGTCTCGGCCGGTGCGTGAGCCGCCGCCGGGTCGACCTCGAGCTCGACGCGGAGCCCGGCCGAGCGGAGCAGGTCGGCGGCGTTGGCCAGCTCGTCGGCGAGCGGGACGCTGCGGAAGCGCGTGGCGAGCTCGCGGGTGCCGGTGCGGGCGCCGTCGACCGAGCGCTGTGCGGCGCGCAGCTGCTCGAGAGCGGCCTCCGGGTCGCTGCCGAGAAGGCGCTCGGCGAGCTCGAGCTGCAGCGCGATGACCTGGAGGTGGTGGCCCTGGAGGTCGTGCACGTCGCCGGCGAGCAGCAGGCGCTCCTGGGCGGCGGCGAGTCGGCCCTCGGCGGCGCGCGCCCGGTCGAGCTCGCGGACGATGTCCCACCACCACAGCGCGCTGACGACCGTCAGGGGCAGCAGCGTCGCGAACAGCAGGAGGGTCGAGAGCGCGGCCGACGCGTCCGGCGCCGCTCGCGTCTGCTCGAGCACCGCCGCGACCGCGAGGACGATCGTGCAGAGCACCATCACCCGGAGCCGCACCCCGCTCTGCCAGGGCAGCACGGCGACCAGGGTCGCGGCGAGCGAGAGCCCGAGCGCGAGGCTCCCGGCGGCCGTGCCGGTGAGCGCGGCGGCCGCCACTCCGAGGCAGAAGACCAGGGTCGGCACAGCCCGGAGGCGCACCGGGCCCTCGCGGTCGGCGCGCCGGTACGCGAGCGCGGTCGGCGAGAACACCGCGACCCAGGCGGCCGCGCCCAGGAAGTAGGCGCCCTTCCGCCACTCCTCGGCCTCGGCGCTCAGCACCGCCACGGACCAGACGGCCAGGACGATCACCACGAAGGAGGCGGCCGACGCGAGGGTGTACCACCAGGTCACGGCGACGCCGCGGCCCGCGCGCACGGGCGGATCCGCCTCGGTCGAGTTCACCATGCGGCCCAGGCTACGACCATGACACTTGTCACCCCTCGGGCCGTCGATCCTCCCGGGACGCGGTGACCCGGCGGCACTGCCGCGTCGGGCGCGGACACGGTCGGATGGAGGAGTCCCGAGAGCCGGGGCCACGTACCGGAAGGCACGACCATGACGATCATCAGCGACGCGATCCTCGGATTCCAGGACCTGATCGGCCGCGTTCCCGAGCTCGTGCAGCCCCTCGTCGTCGCCGCGGCCGGGGCCGTCCCCTTCATCGAGGGCGAGGGAGCGGCGAGCATCGGGATCATCGGCGGCATCCACCCGGTCGTCGCCGGGCTCGCCGGGGCGATCGGCAACTTCGTCTGCGTGGCGCTGCTCGTGCTGCTGGGCACCGGCGTCCGCTCGGCGATCACGGGCCGCTCGGAGGCGAAGCGGACGACTCCGCGGCGCGAGAAGTTCCAGCGGGCCTTCACCCGCTACGGCGTCCCGGGCGTGAGCCTGCTGGGGCCGCTGCTGCTCCCGACGCACTTCACCGCGGTGATGCTGGCGGGCGCCGGAGTCGGCCGCGGGCGGATCCTGCTCTGGCAGGGCGTCGCGATCGCGCTGTGGACGACGGTGCTCACGGTGATCGTCGGGCTCGCGGTCTCGGGCGCGACGCAGGCGGGCTGAGCGGGCCGGACACGGTCCTGAAGCGTGCGACCCCGGTCGCGTAGAGGCGTTCGCGCCACCGGTCAGTGCCGGATGCGCCGTCCCGGTCCGCCGTCCGGATCCGCCGGGCCGGCGGACTGCAGGTGGGTGTGCAGGCGGATGAGGGTGTCGCGCAGCCGGGTCTTGACGGTGCCGAGCGGGATCGACAGCTCCTCCGCTATTTCGGAGTGGCTGTACCCGCGGACGTAGGCGAGGTAGAGGACGTCGTGGTGGATGGCGGCGAGCTGCCGGATCGCGCCGGCCGCGGGCGCCAGGGCCAGCCGGACGTCCGAGCGCTCCCACTCGTGATCGCGCGGCCGGTCGAGGACCGTGTACTGCAGCTCCCGGCGCCGCGCCGACCGGTCCGCACGGGCGCGGTCCACGGCCCGGCGGTGCGCGACCTGGGCCAGGAAGGCGAGCACGGGACGGCCCGGGTCGAGCGAGCGCGCGGTGCGCCAGAGCTCGAGGTAGACCTCCTGCGCGACCTCCTCGGCGGCGGCGCGGTCGTCGAGCACGGCGTCCGCGACGGAGACGACCCTGCCCGCGGTGAGCGAGTAGAGCTGCCGGAAGGCGGTCCGGTCGCCCGCGCAGACCCGCAGCAGCAGGGCCGCCGACCGCGCAGGGCCGTCCCCGGGCTCAAGCCGCTTGCCCGTCATCGTCGACACAGGGCTCAGCCTGGCACCGCGGACGCGCTCCTCCCGAGGTCGCCCCCTGTGAGGTGGCCCCCGTTAGAGGCTCACTTTCACAGGAGTCCGCCGATGCGCGCCGCACGCCCGCCGATGTGCGGCCCCGGTCGCGCGCGGGGCCCGTGCGGCGGCGTCGACGGACTGGCCCGCCCGTCAGGCGGCGACGCGCGCGTTCGACTGCGCGAGGAGAGCGACCGAGCGCAGGCGCGCCTCCGTCTGCAGCGACGCGTGGGCGACGATGACCTCGTCGGCGTCGGCGGAGCGGGCGAAGTCGGCGGCGTAGTCGGCCACCTGGTCGCCGGTGCCGACACCGGTGTAGGTGGTCATGCTCGCGACGTGGGCGCCGATCGGGGCGCTGAGCAGGGCGTCGAGCTCCTCGTCGTCGAAGGTCTGGCCGACGGGGATCTGCCCACTCTGGCGCAGCAGCATCATCAGGCGGGCGCGCTTCATCTGCGCGAACTGCTCCTGTGCGTCCTCCTCGGTGTCGGAGGCGATGGCGTTCATCCCGGCGATCACGTAGGGCGCGTCGAGCTGCTCGGAGGGGCGGAAGCCGCGGCGGTACTCCGCGACGGCCTGGTGCAGCGCGTCCGGAGCGAAGTGCGAGGCGAACGCGTACGGCAGGCCCAGAGCGGCCGCGAGCTGCGCGCCGAAGAGCGAGGAGCCGAGGATGTAGAGGGGGACGCGGGTGCCGGCGCCCGGCGTCGCGCTCACTCCGGGGATGCGGGACTCGCCGGCGAGGAACGCCTGCAGCTCCAGCACGTCCTGCGGGAAGCGCTCGGAGGAGTCGGGGTCGCGGCGGAGCGCGCGGAAGGTCGCCTGATCGCTGCCGGGGGCGCGGCCGAGTCCGAGGTCGATCCGGCCCGGGTGCAGCGTCTCGAGGGTGCCGAACTGCTCGGCGATGGTGAGCGGGGAGTGGTTCGGCAGCATGACGCCGCCGGAGCCGAGGCGGATCGTGGAGGTCTGCGAGGCGACGTGCGCGATGAGCACAGAGGTCGCGCTGGAGGCGATGCTCGCCATGTTGTGGTGCTCGGCGTACCAGACGCGGCGGTAGCCGTTGCGCTCGGCCTCCTGGGCCAGGGCGACGGAGGCGGCGAAGCTGTCGCGAGCGGTCTCACCGGGGGCGATGGGGGCGAGGTCGAGGATGGAGAGGGGAACGCTCATGGTGAGGGCAACGCCCGCGACGGCTCCGGTGTTCCCGTCGCGGGCGCCTTCCTCACGCCTCGGGGATGTCGCGGCCGTACGCCTCCAGCGTCACGGCCTCGGGCTCCGGTCCGCCGCGCACGCCGGCCTCGAGGGCGTCGATCCGGGCGAGCTCCGAGCCGGAGAGCGCGAAGTCGAACACGTCGATGTTCTCGGCGATGCGCTCGGGGCGGGTCGACTTCGGGATGACCTGGCGGCCCTCCTGCAGGTGCCAGCGCAGCATCACCTGCGCGGCCGTCTTCCCGTACTTGGCGCCGAGCTCGAGGAGCACCGGGTCGTCGAAGCTGCGGCGCGGGGAGTCGCGGTAGGCGGTGATGCCGCCGATCGGCGACCAGGCCTGGGTGAGGATGTCGTTCTCGCAGCCGAAGCGCTCGACCCGCCGCTGCTGGAAGTACGGGTGCACCTCGAGCTGGTTCACCGCGGGGACGACGTCGGTCTCGGCGAGCAGGCGGGTGAGGTGCTCGACCATGAAGTTGCTCACGCCGATCGCCCGCACCCTCCCGTCGGCGAGCAGCCGCTCGAGCGCCCGGTAGGCGTCGAGGGTGCGATCGAAGGCCTCGGGCAGGGCCTGGTGCAGGATCAGCAGGTCGATCCGCTCGACGCCGAGCTTGCCCGCGCTCTTGTCGAAGGCGTGCAGCGTCTCGTCGTAGCCGTAGTCGCTGATCCACACCTTCGTCTCGAGGAAGACGTCGTCGCGGCCGGCGATCGCCTCGCCCACCTCGCGCTCGTTGCCGTAGGCCGCCGCCGTGTCGATGTGCCGGTACCCCGCGTCGAGCGCGGCGGCGACGGCGGCGCGGGTCTCGTCGGGCGGAGTCTGGAAGACGCCGAGTCCGAGGGCGGGGATCTCGACACCGTTGTGGAGAGTGAACGTGTTCATGAGCCCACGCTACGTCCGCAGACGCCGAGTCGCCCGGGAAGCCGCGCGCGACTCCTCAGGCGACCCGTCGCTCCGGCCCTGCTCAGCCGTCGATCGGCAGCAGGATCCCCTTCACCGTCTCGTCCGTGGCGAGGAACTCCTGCACGGCCGGGTCCTGGAAGGCCTGGACGAGCTTCTTCACGTTCTCGGTGTCGCGGTACTTCGAGCCGATGGTGAGCTGCCCGGCGAAGTCGTCGGGGGCCTGCGGGGCGAAGATCTGCTGCTCGATCGGGATGCCGGCGGCGAGGTAGTACTCGGTGTAGCCGACGGCCGCGTCGAGGTCCGGCAGCGCGCGCGACTGGGCGGCGAAGTCGAGCAGGGTGAACTGCAGGTTCTTCGGGTTCTCGGCGATGTCGTCCTGGGTCGCGGTGCCCGGCTCCGTGCCCGGCTTCAGCGTGATCAGGCCGGCGTTCTGCAGCAGCCAGAGGCCCTGCGCCTCGTTGGCGGGGTCGGAGTAGAGCGAGACCGTGCCGCCGTCGGGGATCTGGGAGACGTCGGAGTACTTGTCGCTCCAGAGCCCGAAGCCCCAGCGGAAGACGGGGGTGGCCGCCTCCTCCTCGAAGTCGGGGTTGGCCTCGAGCACCTGTCCCAGCCAGAGCTTGTGCTGGTACACCGTGGCCGCGACCTCGCCCTCGCTCACCGCGCGGTTGATGGTGTTGCTGTCCGAGAGCCCCTTGAAGGCGACGGTGATGCCGTAGCGCGGCGCCACCTCCTCCGCGACGAAGTCGACCAGGGCCTGCTCGGAGGCGTTGCCCTCGGCGGTCGCGACGTAGAGCGTCGCGCCCTCCTGCTCGTTGGCCGAGACGGCGGGGGAGAGGAGCGGGACGGCGATCGCGGAGGCGACGCCGACCACGACGACGGCCGCTCCGGCGATCCAGGGCCAGCGGCGCTTCTTCTTGAGATCGAATCCGAGGTCGTCGGGAGTGGACATGGCGGTGCCTTTCGAAAAGGGGGTGCGCGGGCGCGCGGGAGGGGCGCCCGAGGGCGCAGGAGGAGGAGTGGTGGTTCTAGACGGCGGCCGCGACCCGGGGCGCTCGCCGCGAGCGGGAGGCGCCGGGCGTGGTCGCGCGGACGAGGGCGTCGCCGGTGAGCTGCACGGTCGCGACGGTGGCGACCAGGATCACGATGGTGGCGAGCATGACGGTGGTGTCGAAGCGCTGGTAGCCGTAGGTCACCGCGACGTAGCCGATGCCGCCGGCGCCGATCGTGCCGGCGATCGCCGAGTACTCGATCATCGCGATCGTGTTGATCGTCAGGCCGCCGATGATCTGCGGCACCGCCTCGCTCAGCTGGGCGGTCCGCACCACCTGCAGCCGCGACGCTCCGGAGGCGCGGGCGACGCGGGTGAGCGAGAGCGGCACGCTGCGCAGCGCGTTCTCGACGATGCGGGTGAAGAAGGCGATCCCCGCGATCGACATCGGCACGACGGCCGCCGCGATCCCGATGTTGGTGCCGGTGATCAGGCGCGTGAACGGCATGATCGACGCCATCAGGATGAGGAACGGCAGCGAGCGGCCGACGCTGATGACGGCGCTGAGCACCTGGTGAGCGGCCCGGTTCTCGGCCAGCCCGCCCGGAGCGAGGTTGTGCACGAGAGCGCCCAGCGGCACGCCGACCAGCACCACGATCGCCATGACGATGCCGACCATGATCAGCGTCTCGCCGAGCGCCGGCAGCACCAGCGCGGGGATCTGCTCGAGCGGGACCTTGTTGTCGAGGTGGAGGATCATGCCGCCACCTCCTCGGCGAGGACGCGCACGCCGGCGGGCCGGACCGACAGGCCGAGCTCGGCCGCCGCACGGGTGAGCCGCGCCTCGTCGACCGGGCCGAGCCCGATCGTCGCGTGGCCGACCGCCTGCCCGTCCACCGTCTCGATCGCCGCGCCGAGCAGCGAGACGGGGCCGACCGCCTCCGCGAGCCGGGTGACCCAGTCGGTCGGCACTCCGGAGCGGGAGTAGCCCACCACCCATTCGCCCAGACCCGGGCCGGGCGCGACGGAGGGGCGCACCGGGTTGAGGGCGAGGCCGAGCGGGGACGCGGGGTCGCGCAGCAGGTCGACGAGGCGCCCCGACTCCACGATGCGGCCGTGGTCGAGGCGGGCGACGGAGTCGGCCACCTGGCGCACCGTCTCCATCTCGTGGGTGATGAAGAGGATCGAGAGGCCCAGGTCGTCGCGCAGCTCCTTCAGGAGCGTGGTGATCGCGGTGGTCGAGGCGGGGTCGAGGCCCGAGGTGGCCTCGTCCGAGAGCAGCACCGAGGGGCGGAGGGCGAGAGCGCGGGCGATGCCGACGCGCTGGCGCTGACCACCGGAGAGCTGGTGCGGGTAGTAGCGGGCGCGGTCCGAGAGGCCGACGCGCTCGAGCAGCTCCGCGACGCGGCGCTTCGTCTCGGCGGCGGTGACGCCGAGGTACTCCAGCGGTAGCGCCACGTTCTGCTCGGCCGTGCGGCGGCTGAAGAGTCCGTCGGACTGGAAGACGGTGCCGATGCGGCGGCGGGCGACGCGCAGCCGCTCCTCCGAGAGCTGCGAGAGCGCCTCCCCGTTGACGACGACCGTGCCCGAGGTGGGCCGCTCCAGGAGGTTCACGCAGGCGGCGAGCGTGCTCTTGCCCGCGCCGCTCGGGCCGACGACGGCGAAGATCTCGCCGGTCGCGACCGAGAAGTCGAGGCGGTCGAGCACGGTCGCCGGACCGTACGACTTGCTGAGCTGCTCGAGCCGGATCATCGCGTTCCTTCGGACGGGTCGGGCGGCCGCGGCCTCTCCGCGTCGTCCCGGACACGATGATGGAGCACCGCGGGCCCGCCCGTCCCGGCCCGCGTCGCCCGGCGTAATCCTTCGTCGCCGGGCGTAACAGTGCGCGGGGCGGAGGGGGTCGCTCACGCCGGTCCCGCCGCTGCCGGGCGCGGCAGGGCGCTCCCGTTCAGCTCGCGGCGGCCGCCGCGCGGGGGCTCTCGGCGCTCGCCTCGCGGTCGAAGCGCTCGCGGCTGAAGACCTGATCGGCTGTCGTCAGAGCGAGGCCGATCACGCCCGCCAGCTCGCCCAGGTCCGACGTGTGGATGGTCAGGTGCCGCGTGGCGAGCGGGTGGGTGCGCAGGTAGACGCGCTCGCGCAGGCCCGACATCAGCACCTCGCCGCAGTCGCCGAGCTGGCCCGAGATCACGATGGTCCGCGGGTTGAGGATGTTGACGAGGTCGGCGACCGCCTCGCCGAGGACGCGGCCGGCCTGGCGCACCGCCTGGGTGGCGCGCATGTCGCCGCGGAGCACGCGGGCCGTGACGTCGGCGACGTGCTTGATCGAGGGGTCGTCGGCCGAGAGGTCGCGGACGAGGGCCCAGCCGCTCGCATACGCCTCCACGCAGCCGGCGTTGCCGCAGCGACAGGGCAGCGGATCCGCGTCGACCGTGCCCGTGACCGCGCGGGTGTGGCCGATGTCGCCGGCCGCGCCGACGGCTCCGCGGATCGTCGCTCCGTTGAAGACGAGGCCCGAGCCGATGCCGGTGCCGAGCTTCAGGCTGATCAGGTTGTCGGAGCCGTGGTGGCGCGACTCGGCGAGGGCGCGGGCGTTCGCGTCGTTCTCGATGACGACCTGCACGCCCTCGTACGGCTCGGCGAAGTAGCCGGCGATGTCGAAGTCGTCCCAGCCGGTCATGATCGGCGGGTTGCGCACGCGCCCGGCGGCGAACTCGACCGGCCCCGGGACTCCGACGCCGATGCCGGCGACCGCGTCGCCCTGCTGCAGCCGCTCGAACGCGGCGATCACCAGCGAGAGCACGGCGTCCGGCCCCTCCCAGACGTCGACGACGCCGCTCTCGTGCCGGAGGGGGGTGCCGCGCAGGTCGCAGGCGGCGGCGACGAATCCGCTCGCCCCGATGTCGGCGGTGAGGAACACCGTGCCGACCAGGTTCATCGCGAACATGCTCGAGGGGCGCCCGCCGGTCGACTCGCCGCCGGTGGTGGGGGCGATCAGGCCGAGCTCCACGAGGGTCGCGAGGCGCTGGTTGACGGTGGAGCGGGAGAGCCCCGTCTGCTCCATCACCGCGTTGCGCGAGACCTCGCCCTGCTCGCGGAACAGCGCGAGGACGTCGGCCACGTGCGAACCGGCCTCGCCGGTGGAGTACCCCGTCATCGCTCCCCCTCTTGTCACGGTCAGCGTACATGCCTGCCGACGGGAAACCTGAAGTTCCCCGACTTTCGTATTGCGGTAACGCGAAAGTCCCGGTAGTTTTCACACACCGGCACGCAGTGGTGCCACTGATCCTCAAGGATGACGATGAACCGCACAGCACGCCGCCTCCTCCCGGTTCTCGCACCGGTCGGCGCCCTCGCACTCCTCCTCACCGGCTGCGCCTCGGGTGGCGACACGGCCGCCGGCGGCTCCGGATCGACCAAGGTCGCCGCGGTCATCAAGGGCCTCGACAACCCCTTCTTCCAGGCGATGGAGAACGGCATCGAGGACACCGCGAAGGACGACTCCGTGGACGTCTCGGTGCAGGCCGCCGCCGACATCGGCGACACCACCGGCCAGGCCGACAAGCTCACCACGGTCGCCGGCCAGGACTTCGGCTGCCTGATCGTCAACCCGATCAGCGGCACGAACCTGGTGCAGGCCCTCGCCTCCGCCACCGGCAAGACGATCGTCAACATCGACAGCCCGCTCGACCCCGACGCGGTCGAGGCCGCGAACCTCGACGTCACCACCTACATCGGCACCGACAACGAGGCCGCGGGCGGCAAGGCCGGCGACTTCCTCCTGCAGCAGCTGCCCGCCGGCTCCGAGGTCGCCGTCATCGGCGGAGTCTCGGGAGACGTCACCAGCGCCGCCCGCGTCGACGGCTTCACCGCCGCGATCGGCTCCGACCTCACCGTCGTCCAGGAGGCCGCGGCCGACTGGAAGCGCGAGGTCGCGCTGACCAAGGCGACCGACATCCTCGCCGCGAACCCCGACGTGAAGGCGTTCTTCGCCGCGAACGACGACATGGGCCTCGGCATCGTCAAGGCCGTCGAGAACGCGGGCCTCACCGGCTCCGTCCAGGTGGTCAGCGTCGACGGCAACGAGGACGCGCTGCAGTCGGTGAAGGACGGCGGCCTCACCGCCACCGTCGCCCAGTACCCCTACGCGATCGGCCAGCTCGGCGTGCAGGCGTGCGAGGCCGTCGGCGCCGGCGAGGAGATCCCCGCCGAGATCGAGTCGCCCACCGCGCTCGTGACCTCCGAGACCGCGGAGCAGGCCCTCGGCGCCTTCCCCCAGCCGTTCGAGGAGTTCGACAACCCGCTCGCCGCGCTCGTCCCCAGCAAGTAGGACCTCCCGCCCATGGCAACCCAGGAAGCGACCATGACCTCAGTCACCGCCCGACCCCCGGCCAGCGCCTCCCCGCTGCTGTCGAACCTCCGTCAGCTCAGCTTCTGGGCCGAGAACGCCGCACCGATCGGGCTCGTCGCCCTGGTGATCGTGTTCTCGATCGCGACGCCGACGTTCCTCAGCCTCGGCAACATCAAGGCGATGCTCGTCGCCGCCGCGATCCTGGTCATCCTCTCGATCGGCCAGTCCTTCGTCATCACCACCGGCGGCATCGACCTCTCGATCTCGGCGACGATGACCGTCGGAGCGGTCGGCTTCGGCATCGGCTGGAGCGCCGGCTGGGGCTTCTGGCTCTCGGCGCTCGCGGCCCTGCTCTTCGCGGGGCTGATCGGAGTGATCAACGGCTTCCTGATCGCGAAGGGCAAGGTCACCGACTTCATCGCGACACTGGGCACGCTCTCGGTGGCGACCGGACTCGCGCTGATCGTCTCCGACGGCAAGCCGATCACGGTCGGCAGCCCCGAGCTGCTCCGCCTCACCACCGGCTCGATCGGGATCATCGGCTACCCGATCATCCTGGCCGCGGTCATCGGAGTCGTCGCCTGGGTCGTCATGTTCCGCACCCGCTTCGGCCTGCACGTGCAGGCGGTCGGCGGCAACGAGGAGAGCGCGGTCGCCAACGGCATCAAGGCCGGACGCGTGCGCATCGCGGTGTACATCATCGCCGCCGTCCTCGCCGGAGTCGGCTCGCTCCTCCTCGTCGCCCGCGTCGGCGCCGCGGAGCCGGCCATCAACACGCAGTACCTGCTCAACTCCATCGCGGCCGTCGTGCTCGGCGGAGTGAGCCTCACCGGCGGCAAGGCCAAGATCGTCGGCCCGATCATCGGAGCGTTCCTCCTGACCGCGCTGACCAACGGCCTGACCCTGCTCGGCGTCTCGCAGTTCTACCAGCCCCTCGCCGTCGGCCTGGTGGTCGTGCTCGCCGCCCTCATCACCCGCTACCAGAAGAAGTGAGCCCAGCCATGACCAGCGACATCCTGCTCGAAGCGCGGGACATCAAGAAGTCCTTCGGCGGCGTCCACGCTCTCAAGGGAGCGTCGATGTCGATGCGCCGCGGCGAGATCACCGCCCTGATCGGCGACAACGGCGCGGGCAAGTCCACCCTCGTCCGCTGCCTCTCCGGGGTGCACCCCGCCGACTCCGGCACCATCACCCTCGACGGCGACGTGGTGCACTTCACCACTCCGCTCGGCGCGCGGGACGGCGGCATCGAGACGGTGCACCAGACCCTCGCCCTGGTCGAGGACCTGACCGTGTGGCAGAACTTCTTCCTCGGCCGCGAGCTCACCAAGGGCGTGCCCGGGGTGCGGTTCCTCGACCGCACGCAGATGAAGAAGACGGCCCAGGAGCTTCTCGGCGACCTCGCCGTGAACGTCCCGCCGGTCACCAGCAAGGTCCGCCGCCTCTCGGGCGGCCAGCGCCAGGCGGTCGCGATCGCCCGGGCCGCGGGCTGGGGCAGCAAGATCGTGATCATGGACGAGCCGACCGCGGCGCTCGGCGTTCAGGAGACGGCACGCGTCGAGAAGATCATCCTCAAGCTGCGCGACGCCGGAGTGGCCGTGCTGCTGATCAGCCACAACTTCGACCAGGTGATGCGCCTGAGCGACCAGGTGTGGGTGATGCGCGCGGGCCTCGCCGTCGCCGGCCGCCGCACCGCCGAGACCAGCGGCGACGAGCTCGTCTCGCTGATCACGGGCGCGAAGGCCGCCTGATGCACCCCGAGTTCCTGCACCGCGGGAGCACGGAGCGCTCGTCGCCGATCGGGGTCCACGCGGGCCTGCTCGTCGGCGACTGGACGCCGGAGTCGGGGCGCCGCGCGATCGGCGCCGCCGCCTCGATCGGCTTCGACCTGATCGAGATCCCGGCTCCCGCCGACCCCGACGCCTCCGCGTGGACCGCCGACCTGCTCGACGAGCACGGGATCGACGCGGTCGTCTCGCTCGCGCTGGACGCCGACTCCGACATCACGGACCAGGCCACGGCCGGCCGCGGCGAGGAGCGGCTCCTGGCGGCCGTGCGGTTCGCCGAGGCGATCGGCGCGCGGTACGTCGGCGGAGTCACCTACTCGGCCATGCGCAAGTACGAGCACGCGGCCGACGCGGCTGCCCGCTCGCGCTCGCTCGACGTGCTGCGGAGGGTCGCCGCGGCCGCCGCTCCCGCCGGCGTCGTCGTCGGCGCGGAGTACGTGAACCGCTACGAGAGCAACCTGCTGAACACGGCCGCCCAGACCGCAGGGTTCCTCCGCGAGCTCGACGCGCCGAACGTGCTCCTGCACCTCGACACCTTCCACGCCCACCTCGAGGAGGTCGACCTCGCGAGCGCCGTCCGCGACGCCGGCGACCTGCTCGGCTACCTCCACGCCTCCGAGAACCACCGCGGAGAGCTGGGCACCGGGAGCACCGACTGGACCGGGCTCGCGGCGGCGCTCGCCGACTCCGGCTACCGCGGTCCGCTCACCCTCGAGAGCTTCTCGCCCGCCGTCCAGCCCCCGGCCTCGGCCGAGGGCATGGGTCTCTGGCGCGAGCTCTGGCACGACCCCGTCGCCCTCGCGACCTCCGGCCGCGCATTCCTCGCGGACCTGCTCGACACCGACCCCGCGGCCCGACGCCGCCCCTGAACCTCTCGAACCAAGGAGTACCACCATGACCACGAACCCTCTCGGAGTGCACGCCCTCGTCTTCGCCGGCGGCACCACCCCCGACGAAGTGACCGCGACGATCGAGCAGACCAAGGCGGCCGGATTCGACCTGCTGGAGCTCTCGCTGCACGACGTGCAGAACCTCGACACCGCCTCCGCCCGCGCCGCACTCGAGGCGAACGACCTCGGCATCGTCTGCTCCCGCGGCCTCGCCTTCTCGGCCGACGTCTCCAGCGACGACCCGGAGGTGGTGGCCCGCGGCGCGAAGCTGCTCGCCGACTCCCTCGAGACCACCCACGCGCTCGGCGGCACCCACTTCACCGGCGCCCTCTACAGCGCGCTCGGGAAGTACAGCGCGCCCCTCTCGGCCGCGGGCCGCGCGAACGTCGTCTCGGTGCTGACCGACCTCGCCGCCGAGGCCTCGACGAAGGGCATGACCCTCGGCCTCGAGATCTGCAACCGCTACGAGACCAACGTCATCAACACCGCGGCGGACGCCCTGCGCCTCGCCGACGACATCGGCGCCGACAACGTCCTGATCCACCTGGACACGTACCACATGAACATCGAGGAGGACGACTTCTTCCGCCCGGTGCTGCTGGTCGGGGATCGTCTCGGGTATGTCCACATCGGCGAGAACCACCGCGGCTACCTCGGCAGCGGCCACCTCGACTTCACGACGTTCTTCCACGCCCTCGCCGCGATCGACTACCGCGGACCCATCACCTTCGAGTCGTTCTCGTCGGCCGTCGTCTCGCCGACCCTCTCGAACGACCTCGCCGTGTGGCGGAACCTCTGGAACGACGGCCCCGCGCTCGCCCGCCACGCCCACGGCTTCCTGGTGAACGCGCTGGAGAGCAGCCGTGGCGAGGCCTGAGACCGAGGTCGCGCCCGACGCGGTGCGGCCCGGCCTCGACGAGCTGGCCGGGCGCGCGCTCGCGCTGACCTCGCCGGGCCGCCGCGCGATCGTCGCGATCGCCGGCAGCCCCGGGGCCGGCAAGACCACGCTCGCCCGGGCGGTGGTCGCCCGCGCGAACGAGCTCGCGGGGGAGGGGACCGCCGCCTTCGTGCCGATGGACGGCTTCCACCTCGCCAACGCCACGCTCGACGAGCTCGGCCGCCACGACCGCAAGGGCGCCCTCGACACGTTCGACGGCTGGGGCTTCCTCGCCCTGGTGCGGAGGCTGCGCGCCGAGACCGACCACGTCGTCTACGCGCCCACCTTCGAGCGGACCGTCGACGAGGGAGTGGCCGGCGCGCTGGCCGTGCACCCCTCCGCGTCGCTCGTCGTGCTGGAGGGCAACTACCTCCTCGTCGACGAGGGCCCGTGGGCGCTGCTGCGCGCCGAGTTCGACGAGGCCTGGTTCTGCGCGACTCCCGAGACCGAGCGCTTCGAGCGCCTGGTCGACCGCCACGTCTCCTTCGGCCGCGCCCCCGAGGCGGCCTCCGCCTGGGCCTCCGAGGTCGACGGGCGGAACGCGCTGCTGATCGAGGCCACTCGCGACCGCGCCGACCTGATCGTGTCGGGGACGGCGGCGGAGGTGGTCTGACGCCCGATGTGGCGGAGGAGCGGTCCGCTTCGGGGCGCGACGTGGGCTCTCGGGCGTGTCCGGCCGGTCGATCGGTGGGACGACGGAGGACCCGTCGCCCGGCGGATGCGGTCTCGAGGGGTCGGTGTCAGGCTCGAGGGATGGACGACTCGACACGGAACTCCTCGGAACAGCCCGCTCCCACCACCCCGCCGGCCGCTGCGCCCCCCGGAGCCGGGCAGCCGCCCCTCCCCGTCGCTCTCCTCCTCCTGCTGCGGCGGAGCGACGGGCGGCCCGCGGCTTCGTCGGGCGCTCGCGACACCGTCCTGGCCGCCTCCGTCCTCGCAGAGCTCTCCCTCCAGCGGCGCGTCGAGGTGGACGCCGGAGCCGTCGCCCTCGGGCCGGAGCGGTCGGCGCTCGGGGACGCCGTGCTCGACGGGGCACTCGGGTGGATCGCAGCGGAGCGCGCACCGCGCAGCGTCTCCTGGTGGATCGCCCGCCTCACTCGGAGGGAGCTGCATGCCGCCCTCCTCGAGCGGGTCGCCGCCGTGGAGCCGGTGGAGGACGAGCGGCTGCGGATCCGGGTCGCCGAGGTCCTCGCGGCTCGGACGGCGCCCCTTCCGTCGGACGCGGCGCTCATCGGCCTGCTCGACGCGGCCGGAGCGCTCTCGCCGAGGCCCGGCATCCCGGACCGGCAGGCGATCCGGTCGCTCGCGGCGCAGCACTGGGCAGGGCCGGCGGCCGCCGCCGTCCTCGCGGGAACCGCCGCGAGCGTCACGGGAGCCGCGGTGATCGCGGCGACGACGACGGTCACGATCACCGGCATGTGATCCGATGCGTGCGACTCGCTGAAGCCGCGCGTCCCTACTCCGCCGGGTAGTCGGGCGCGACGAAGACGCAGAACGGGTGGCCGGCCGGATCGGCGAGGACGTGGAGCGCCTCCTCCGGGTCGACGCTCCTGTCCTCGATCAGCTCGGCGCCGAGGGCGAGCGCCCGGGTCTTCTGCCGGTCGAGCTCGTCCGCGTCCGCGACCATGAAGTCGAGGTGCAGCTGCTGCGGGACGGGCCCCTCCGGCCAGGTCGCGCGCGGCAGGGCGGCCACCCGCTGGAACGTGAGCTTCGCGCCGTCGGCGGTGACGATCGCGACCCACTCCGCCTCGTCGTCCGAGCCGTCCGCGGGCGGCTCGTCGCCGGGGCGGTACTCGCCGCCGAGCAGGGCGAGGTAGAAGGCGGAGAGGGCGCGAGCGTCCTCCGTGTCGAGGACGACCTGGCGCAGGCGCATGCGGGCAGGGTACCGCCGGACGGCACCGGAGAGGGATGACGTGCTGTGCGGGACGGCTGCGGCGGGCCGGGCGTCGTGGGTCGCGGCCCGACGTCGGCGGAGAAGGGGGTCCCTGCCCCGACACGGCAGGCAGGCCCCTCTCGGCCGAGGTCGTGCAGCTCTCCGACCGCGCCGCCCTGCCACTCCGCGCCCGCTTCCTCAACCCCTCCCGGCTCCCGGCCTCGCGCCAGGGCCCGGCGCGTACTGTGGCGGCTGACTCACGACGGCTACGAGGGAGACACCATGACGGAGCAGATCGGAATCCCCGAGGCCGCGGCACTGGGGAGCGAGCGGCGGAGCATCGCGATCCTCGGAGCGGGCGGCGACCTCACCGAGCGGCTGCTGCTGCCGGGCCTGGGCCGGGTGGCCGAGCTCGCGCGCGACCTCGAGCTCACGCTGATCGGCGCGGCGCGCACGCCCCAGACCGACGAGGAGTGGCAGAGCCTCGTCCGCCGCAGCCTCGAGGCGGCCGGAGTCGCCGCGCACACGGTCGAGGCCCTCGCGTCGCGCGCGCGCTTCGTCGCCACCGACGCCTCCGACCCGGAGCAGCTGAAGGCCCTCCTCGACGCCTGCCCGTCGACTCCGGTGCTCTACGTCGCCCTGCCGCCGGCGATGGGGCACAAGGTCGCCGCCTCGCTCGCCGAGCTCGACCTGCCCGAGGAGCTGGTCGTCGCCATCGAGAAGCCGTTCGGCGAGGACCTCGACGACGCGATCGCCCTCAACGCGGCGTTCGCGAAAGTCCTCCCCGAGAGCCGCCTCTGGCGCATCGACCACTTCCTCGGCAACGCGACCGTGCTGGGGATGCTGGGCCTGCGCTTCGGCAACAGCCTGCTGGAGGCGAGCTGGAGCGCCGAGTGGATCGAGAAGGTCGAGATCGTCTACGACGAGACGCTCGGCATCGAGGGCCGCGCGGCCTTCTACGAGAAGACCGGCGCGCTGCGCGACATGCTGCAGAGCCACCTCCTGATGGTGCTCGCGCTGACCACGATGGAGCGCCCCGACGAGGTCGCGCCCGACGAGGTCCACGCGCGCATGGCCGAGGTGCTCGGCGCCGTGCGGCTCTGGCGCGACGACCCCTCCTCCGCCCGCCGAGCCCGCTACACCGAGGGCCGCGTCGACGGCCGCTTCTTCCCCTCCTACGTCGACGAGCCCGACGTCGACCCCGAGACCGGCACCGAGACCCTCGCGCAGCTGCTGCTCCAGGTCGACACTCCGCGCTGGGCGGGCGTCCCCTTCGTCCTCCGCTCCGGCAAGGCGATCGGCGACCCGCGCCGGGAGGTGGCGATCCACTTCCGCGCCGCCACGCCCCCGCGCGGCCTGCAGGCGGCCGAGGGCGACGCCGGGACGGTCCTCCGGATCGGTCTCAAGGGCGGCGACGTCAGCCTCGACCTGGTCGTGAACAGCGCCGACGAGCTGACCGATCTCGAGCGCACCACCCTGACGGCGCAGCCCGGCGCGGCCACGCTCGACCCCTACGCGCAGGTCCTCGCCGGGATCCTGCAGGGCGACACCCTGCTCTCGGTCCCGGGCGACGTGGCCGAGCAGTGCTGGCGCATCATCACTCCGGTGCTCTCCGCCTGGGCCGCGGGCGACGCTCCGCTGGACGAGTACGAGGCGGGGAGCGCGGGGCCCGAGGGCTGGTGAGCGCGCGGTGAGGCGGGCGGGCTGAGGCGTCGGCGCGTGGCATGATGCGGGGTCGGGTCCGCCGACGCCGGTCGCGTCGCCTCCCGCCCGGCTCCGCTGCTGGCCGTCCCGCTGGTCGACCCGTGCCGCCGGTCGACCGGCCGGTCGGTGGACCTTGCCGCCCATCGACCCTCCCGCTCGTTGACCCTCCCGCCGGGGGAGACGGGATGCTGGAGGCATGGTGGGCATCGGGGAGTACGCAGGCATCACGGGTCTGAGCGTGAAGGCGCTCCGGCACTACGACGAGAAGGGCGTGCTGGTCCCGGCGGAGGTCGACGAGCGGTCGTCGTACCGCCGGTACGCCGACGCCCAGGTCCGGGTCGGAGTCGTGATCAGCGCCCTCCGGAGCGCGGGGGTGCCGCTGCCCGAGGTCGCAGCGGCGACTCGAGCCGGCACCGCGGCGGAGGCGCTGCAGGCGCACAGGGAGCGCGTGCTCGCGGAGCGGGAGCAGGAGGACCGGGCGTTCGAGGCCGCCGAGGTGACGCTGCGGGCGCTCGCCGTGCCGGTCGAGGTCGCCGAGCGGACGATGCCGGCGCAGCCGTACGTCGGCCAGGTCCTCACGATCGCCCTGGACGAGGCCGACGGGCCGGGCGACGACGAGGCGAACGAGATCTTCGGCGCGCTCGCCACCCGAGTGCACGCGGCAGGGCTCGGGCCGACGGGACGTTTCTGGACGGCGCTCCGGGCGGGCGAGCCGGGTTCGGTGGAGCTCGTCTGCTGCTGGCCGACGTCGGCGGAGGCGGAGGGCGACCTCGCCGATCTCGCCGCGATCCTCCCGGCGCGCACCGAGCTGGTCGCCACCTGGCGCCCCCGCGACGGGGAGGAACCGCCCGAGGGGACCCTGCATCCGGCGATCGTCGCGCTCTTCGACGCCGCCGGAGACCGCGGCCTGCGGCTCGACGGGGTCGAGGTGCGGCAGACGGTGCTGGGGGAGGGGCCGGAGGACGTGGCGGTCGAGGTGTCGCTGACGGTCGCGGGGTGAGGGAGGCCGGGGCGTGCCTCAGGTGGGCCGGGTGCCAGCGCTCGAGGACCGGCTCGGCAGGACCGGCTCCTCAGGACCGAGCGGAGGCGGGTGTGGCGCCGTCCGGCCGATCCCGCGCCACTTCGTGCCGCGGTCCGGGCCGTCTCCGTAGGCTCCGACGCATGACGAGCGGAGTCGAGGCCGGAGTCCATCGCGGTGACGAGCGGACGGTCCTCGACCGCCCGTGGTTCGCGGTCGCGGCCTCCCTGGTCTTCGCCTTCGGCTGGCTGGTGATCCCCGGCGTCGGCTGGCTGATCGGCGCCGTCGCCGTTCTCTGCAGCTCGGCGTGGACGCGGTCCGAGAAGGGATCGGCGTTGGCGATCCCGCTGGTCGCGGCCGCTCTGGTCGGCAGCGGGGTCGGGCTCTTCTACGGTCTGCACGGCGCGCCGAGCTCCAGCCTGACGACGTGGACGGTGGTGGGGGCCGGGATGCTGGCGGGAGGCGCGGCGACTGCGCTTCTGGGGGTCCGGCTGTGCGCTCGGGCACTCCGCCGGCCGGAGGAGTCCGCTGGAGGCTCGCTCTCACCAGCTGCCCCGGCCTCGGGCGCGCACGACGTCAGCTGAGAGGAGGGGGCGCGGGCTCCCGAGGGAGGCCGCCCTGTCTCAGCGGAGGTTGTGCGGCCGCTCGCCGGCCCCGCTCGCGTCGTAGCGGAGCCGCACCAGCTCCGAGCCCGGCAGAACCGTCGCGTCGAGGAGGCGCAGCCCGTGCTGCGGCGCCCCGGAGTAGAGCGGCGTCCCGCCGCCCGCGAGTCCGGCGCCGACGAGGACGATCAGCTCGTCCACCAGACCCTGCTCGAGGAGCGGATTCCAGGTCGTGCCACTGCCGAACATCAGCAGGTCGCCCCCATCGCCCTGCTTGAGCCGTCCGATCTCGGCCGGACCCTGCTCCCGCGGCACGATCCGCGTGGTGGCGGCCCACGGCGCCGCCGGATCGGGAGCCAGGGAGTCGCTGATCACCAGCGCGTCGAGCGACGTGACCAGCCGCGCGGTCTCGTGCTCCCGCTCGCCCGCCGTCCCGTCCGCGGCGACGGCGCTCCAGCTGTCCCAGTTGTCGCGGAACCAGCCGCCGCCGTAGACGAGCGTGCCCGCGCGGCGCAGCAGCTCGAGGTTGTGGTCGTTGAACGCGTCCTCGAACGGCAGCGCCGAGAGGTCGTGCCCGGGCCCCTCGAAGCGGCCGTCGAGCGAGGTGAGAACGGAGACGACGAGCCTGCTCATGCGGGGGATGCTACTCAGGCGGGGGTGCCGGGTGAAGGGTTGCGCACCCCTCCTCACATCGCCGCCCCCAGCGCGTCCCGCAGCGTCGCCCGCGCCCGCGCGTGCCGGCTCCGCACGGTCGCGGCGCGGAGGGACAGGATCTCGGCCGCTTCGGCGAGGGAGAAGCCGTCCCAGTAGACGAGGGTGATGATCTCCTGGTCGACGGGCTTCAGCTGCGCGATCGCGGCGCGGACGTCCTCGGCCGCGTCGTCGGCGGGTGCGGGCGGGGTGATGCGGAGCTCCTCCGCCAGCCGCTCGACGAGCGCGCTCCTCCGGGTCGCGGTGCGGCGCTGGCCCGAGAGCACCCGCCGTGCGACGCCGAACGCCCACATCCGCGCGCGCGTCTCGTCCTCGGGGATCGACCGCTCCTTCCGCCAGAGGATCAGGAGGGTGTCGCTGAGGAGGTCCGCGGCGTCCTCGGGGCTCGCCGTCCGCCGCGCGAAGTAGCGGAGCAGGTCCGGCGCCTCCCGCTCGACCAGGGCCGTGATCTCGGCCTCCCGATCGCGCGCGGGGGAGCGGACGACGCTGCGGGCCAGGGACGGCGCCGCCTCGCCGGCGCTCATCACAGCTCTCCCGTGCAGTCGGTGCTGCCGCCCAGGCCGCCGTCGCCCTCGACGATCACGCCCTCGGGGATCGTGTCGAGGATGTGGTCGTCCGCCGCGGTGATCCAGGCGCGCCAGCGGATCGTCTCGTCCGAGAGGCCGGGGCCGTCGCTGTTCATGTCCGAGGCCAGCCAGACGGGGTCGGTCGTGTAGGCGACCGCGTCGTCGTGGATCCGCTGGCCGACGCCGCTCCAGTCCTGCGCGCGGAGGTAGTCGGTCGCGGAGGTGGTGACCTCGCGGTAGTCGATCTCGCCGTTGAAGTAGTCGATCGAGCACGACACCGCCGCGCCGGAGTCGGTGGTGTAGCTGATCGGGATCGTGAAGTCGGGGACCGAGCGGACGTCGGTGCCGGCGCTGGTCGCCAGCACGAGACCCGGGACGAGGAGGACGGGAGCCGCCAGCCACCACGCCCTCGACCGCGCGGGACGGCGGGGCGCGCGTTCGCGGGTCTCGGCGATCACGCTGTGCAGGGCGGTGCGGACACCGGGCGCCCGGTCGTCGGTCGCGGGGTCGCTGCGGGAGAGCAGGTCGTCGAGTGTGCGTCGCGTCATCGGGTCCATCCTTCGTCGGTCGGGCGTCTACCGAGTACGTGGCCGGGTGGGGCCCGAGCGTTGCACGGGACCTGACGGGAGGAGTGAGCCGAGCCGGTCGCGCGCGCTCACTTCTTAGAACTCCTTCGCGAGGACCCGTCAAAAGGCGCCATATTCGGCTTCACCCCGGTCCTTTTCTCATCGGTTATGGCCCCGACAAGGGGGGCTCACTTCTCTATGGCGAGAGGGAGGCCGACCTATACGTTCATCTTCGGAAGCCCGCGGGGAATGCGTGCTCCCCTCCGGAGTCTGGGGCCTCCGCACTCGCTGCGACATCCGTGTCGTTCGTCGTGTCGACGTTTCGCTCATCTCCACGATCGACAACACGACTGAGAAGCAGAACCATGGCTTTCACGACCCGGCGGCGCCGCCACTCACGGCACCGAGCGCCGTCGCGCCTCGGAATGCGGGCCGTCGTCTTCGCGACGATCGGCGCTCTCCTCGTCGGCTCGTGGGGGCTCGGCGACGTCTCCGCCTCGTCTCCCGCTCAGGCCGCGAACCAGGCGGATCCGGTCGCCGGCGACGCCCCCGCCCTTATCCCGACGCCGGTCGCACCGACACCGCCGACAGCCCCCGAGGCCGATCCGGCACCCGCCCCCTCCGCATCTGCCACCTCGGCACCCACTCCGTCAGCGTCCGCCCCGTCGGCACCCGCCGAGGCCGCGGAGTCGCCGAGTGCGACGGCGGAGGAGCCCGCTCAGGACGAGCCCGATCCCGCAGCACCCCGCGGCGCCGCAGAGACGGAGCAGCCCGTCGAGCCGGCGCCGGCCGGGTCGGCGCCCGCTCCTCCGGCGGCCTCGGACGACGATCAGGAGTCGGACCGCGGACCACCCGCGACGGCGCGAGCAGCGGGAGGCTTCTCCACACTCGCCGCCGGCGTCGCCGAGGCCCCGCGACAGGTGTGGACGGAGACCTTCGAGCAGGGTCTGACGACCGCACCGAGCGCGCTCACCGCCTACGCGAACGGCCGCTACACGGCCGCCACCGGCTGGTCGACCGCCACGAACTGCACCGGCGTCCTGGTCAACTACACGGCGCCCTACCCCAACTCCGCCTTCTGCCCGACCCGGCCCCTCCTCACCGTCGGCACGGGATCGTCGGCCGCACGCGAGACCCGTCGGATGGCGGACGTCCTCGGACAGGTGGCGGCCGGAGTGCCGGGGTCCACCTCCAGCACCGCACCGGCCAACGGCTCGAACACCGGCACGCAGGCGAACCACGCCCTGGTCGAGTACCCGTACGCCACCATCACCGGCGGCACGACCGTCGCCCAGAGCGCCGCAGGGATCGGCGTCTCCGCTCCCGCCGCCCGCTACTACGCCGTCGGCATGAACGCCGCCGGCGGGCAGTGCGGGACGAACAACGCGTCCCTCTCCCTCAACCTGGTCTCGGGCGGGTCCACCGTCCTCACCGGATTCGCCGCACCGGTCGTGCCCTGCGCCGCGACCGGCAGCGTGTTCTACACGTCCCCGACCCTCCCGCTGGTCGGCGGGCTCGGCTCGCTCGTCGATCCCGCGCTCCCCGCCTCCGCTCGCGCCGCCGCCTACACCGGCACGAGCACCGCGCTCCTCACTCCGGCGCAGATCGCCGCGGCCCAGGTGCAGCTCGTGAACACGGTCACCGGCACGGGAAGCGCCTTCGCCGTCGACGACCTCCGCGTGCTCGACGTCACCCCCGCTCTCGATGCGGCCTTCACGCAGGCCGTGCCGACCGCGACGGTGCCGACCACGCTGACCTACACGGTCACCAACACCAGCGACCTCCTCGCGAAGGCGGACTGGCGCTTCTCGACCGCTCTCCCGGCCGGCCTCGTCGTGGCCCCGACGCCGGCTGTCGGCGGGTCCTGCACCGACGTCACCGGAACGGCGTTCGCCGTGACCGCGGCCGCCGGATCCTCCTCCGTCTCGACGCTCGGCGGCGATCTCGCCGCGGGTGCGACCTCGTGCACGATCTCCGTGGACGTGGTGGCCGCCGCCGCCGGGACGTACAGCACCGGGACCACGACTCCCACCGGCCTCATCGCCTCCGCCCCCACCTCGGTGACGATCCAGGCCGCGACGACCCTCACCGTCCGGAAGAACCTGCCGGTGCGCAGCGCCACGGGCGACCAGTTCACGCTCTCGGTGCGCAGCGGCACGACGGTCCTCGCGTCGGCGACCACCACGGGCACCGCCACCGGGATCCAGGCCGCGCAGATCAGCCGCCTCACCGTGCAGTCCGGAGCGACGTACACGATCGCCGAGGCGCAGACCGCGGGCGCGGGCCTGGGGTACTCCAACAGCTACGAGTGCTCGCGCGGCGGCACGGTCATCGCCTCCGGAGCCTCCGCCGCCGGGTCGATCACGATCCCCAGCGAGGCGGGAGCGGAGGTGCTCTGCACCTTCACGAACACGGTGCAGACGCCGCGCCTGTTCTGCGACACCGGCCGCTTCTACTCCCTCACGGCGGCCGGCGCCCTGCAGCAGGCCGACATCGTCACGGGATCCCTGACCTCGATCGGCAGCTGGTCGGGGACCGCCGAGGCCAACGCGCTCGGCGTCGGCGCGAACGGTGCCTTCGCCTACGCGCTGGACCGCTCGTCCGACGCGACGGACGTCGACGCCGTCCTCAAGTGGACGCCGGAGGCGGGCTTCCAGAGGATCGCGAACAGCGCGTACACGACCGTGGCCGGCGGAGCGCAGGTGACCGGCAGCATCGTCGCCGGCGCGGTCGACCTCCGGACGGGCCGGTACCTGTTCGGCAGCTTCGCGAGCGGCCAGTTCTACATCTGGAGCTTCACCGAGGCCAACCCCGTCGCCACCCGGTTCGCCCTCGTCGGCTCCTTCCCCACCTCCGGAACCCCCAACGGCAACGGCGACATGGCGTTCGACGCTCGCGGCAACCTCTACGTCGTCGGCGCGGGCTCGGTCAACAACGCGAGCAGCGCCGCGATCTTCACCGTGCCGGCCGACGCCCTGGCCGCGGCGACCGGCGGCACCCTCCCGGTGAACACGTCGATCGCGAAGGCCGTGACGGGGACCGACGCCGCCTTCGCCAACATCAACGGCATCGCCTTCTCGCCGCGCGGAACCGTCTACCTCGCCAACGGCGACGTCGCCGCCGCGAACGGTGTCCCCGCCATCCCCGGCAGCGCGTACGAATTCGACGCCACCACGTGGACCCGCGTCAGCGGCACGCCGCGCGTGAGCGTCAACGCCGTCGACCTCTCCGGCTGCTCCTCGCCGGCCACGATCACCGTGCAGAAGAGCGTGGTGGGTCGCCTGGCCGCCGCGGACCAGTTCCAGCTCACCGCCGCCGCCGGCTCTCCGGCGTCGCCGTTCGCCACGGCCACCACCACCGGCGCCACCACCGGCCGCCAGACCGCGCAGATCGGCCCCTTCCCCACTCCGATCAACAGCACGGTGACGGTCTCGGAGGCGATGGCCGCGGGCTCCGCCTCCCCGATCACCGCCTACACGAGCATCTACGAGTGCTACGCGGACGGCGTGCGGGTGAGCACGGGCTCGAACCCGACCGGGACGGTCACCCTCCCGAACCGGCTCGGCGTCAACGTCACCTGCACCTTCTTCAACTCCCCGCGCCCCGCCTCGACGGTGCGCATCACCAAGACGATCCGGGACGCCTCCGGTACGACCCGCCCCGGCGTGGACTGGACGGTGGGCACGACGGCGACGGCCACCGCGGGCGCCGTCGCCCTGCTGCCGGAGCAGTCGCCCCGCCAGCAGACGGACGCGGCGGGCCAGGCCGCCTGGACCGTCCTGTTCGGCACGGAGGCGTCGCGGGCGACGCTCACCGTCTCGGAGGTGCAGCAGACGGGCTTCGCGTTCGTCAGCGGCGCCTGCACGGTCAACGGCACCGCCCGGGCGACCACGTTCTCGCAGTCCGGGACCGTCATCAGCGCGAGCCTCACCGGCATCGCCTCCGCGGCGGTCGTCGAGTGCTCGATCGTGAACCGGCCCACGGCCTCCCTCACGCTCGTGAAGACGGTGAGCTCCGGCAGCGCGCTGCCCAGCGACTTCACGCTCAGCGCCACCGGCCCGACCGGCGCCCTGCCCGGCCCGACCGGCCGCGCGGGCTCCGCTGGCGTGTCGGCGATCCCCGTCACCCCGGGTGTGGCCTACCGGCTCGCCGAGACCGGCGGTTCCGCGACCTACGTGCAGACCGCACCCTGGCAGTGCCGCACCGACACCGGCGCCGCCCTCACCGTGAGCGCTGCCGGAGACGTGACCCCGACGAACGGCGCCGCCGTCACCTGCACCGTGGACAACGCCAGCGCGACGATCACCGTGGTCAAGCAGGTCCTGCGCCCCCAGCCCGGCTTCCAGGCCGCCGACTGGCGCGTCACCGCGACGCCCGCCGCACTGGCCGGAGCGACGCTCCCGACGGAGACCCGGGCCGGAGCGGAGTACGCCGCCGCGGGCAACCCGGCGAGCACCTTCGAGGTGCGACCGGGTCACGGCTACACGCTGTCCGAGGCGGCGACGGATCCGACCCGCCGCCTCGCCTACCAGGAACTGCGTCTCGAGCGCCTGACCGGGACGACGTGGTCCCCGGTCGCCTCGCGGACGATCACGGCCCCCACGGCCGGTCAGACGGCGGTCTACCGCTTCGTCAACGCCCCCGTGGACCCCACACGCCTGCCGCTGACCGGTGGCGCCAGCACCGACGCGTTCCTCCTGGGCGGGGGGTCGGTGCTCACTCTCGCACTCGGCCTCCTCCTCTGGGAGCGGCGCCGGAGGCTGCGAGGCCCCTCCCGGTGACGCCCCGACCGAGAGCCCCGGCGCTCTCCCGCAGACCCCTTCCCGCACACCTTCGACTCCACGACATCAGCACTCACGACCTCAGTAGGAGAGATCACATGTCCCGCTCACTCACCAGGCGGCTCGCCGCCGCAGCCGGCGTCCTCGCGCTGAGCGCTGCGGCGGTGTTCACCGCCGTCGCGCCGGCGTCAGCGGTCACGCTGCCCGGCAACATCGACCCCACCATCAGCCGCACCCTCACCGTGCACAAGCTCGCGCTGGGCTCCAACAACGGCCAGGCGATCGGCACCGGCCAGGAGATCACGGTCCCCGGCGACGCGCTGCCCGGCGCCGTGTTCACCGCCGCGCGCGTCCAGGGCGTCGACCTCACCACGCCCGACGGCTGGAACCAGGTCGCGAACCTGACCCCGGGCACCGCCGCGACCCGTGTCACCGCCGCCGACACCTTCACCGCCACCAGCGGCACGGACGGCGAGGCCGTGTTCAACAACGGCGCGAGCATGCCGCTCGGCCTCTACCTCGTGACCGAGACCCAGCTCCCCGCCGGAGCGACCAACGGCGCGGCGCCGTTCCTCGTGACTCTGCCGTTCCCGACGGGCCCGACCGGTGCGCCGGCGAACCAGTGGATCTACGACGTCCACGTCTACCCCAAGAACGCGGTCACGGAGCTCACCAAGACGCGCGTCCCCGCGGCGGCGAACTCGGTCGAGGCGCGCAACCCCGACCTCATCCGCTGGGCCATCGCCTCGGACGTGCCGGTGCTCGCCGCCGGTGACACGCTCGACACGTTCACCCTCACCGACACGCTCCCCGCCGAGCTGACCTACCTGCCGACCGGACCGGCCGGCGTCGCGCCCACCGGCATCACGGTGACCAGCGCCGCAGGCACCGCGCCCGCACCGGCGTTCATCGCGAACACGGACTACACGCTCGGCTACGACGCCGCGACCCGGAACGTGACGCTGAACTTCCTGCAGTCCGGCCTCACCAAGCTCCAGGGCCTGCAGGGCGGTGTCGTCACCCTCACGGTGCTCACCCGCGCCACCGCCATCCCGGCCAACGGCATCATCACCAACTCGGCGACGAGCGTCGTGAACGGGGCCACGGAGACGGTCACCGGCAGCACCCCGATCGGTCAGCTGACCGTGTACGCGTACCAGAACAACGGCGCCAACCGTGTGCCGCTCGCGGGTGCGGTCTACCAGGTGTTCCTCACCGAGAACGACGCCAACCTCGGCCAGAACCCGGTGTTCATCAACGGCAACCAGAACTGGACGACCGGAGCGAACGGCTTCGTCGAGATCCCGATCATCACGCCGGGCAACTACTACGTCCGCGAGCTGACCCCGCCCGCCGGATTCCGTCTGCCCACCCCGGCCCAGGTGCTGACGCAGGTCGTCGCCGGACCGAGCTCGGCCACTGCGCCGATCCAGAACTACGTCGAGTTCCTCCACACCCAGGTGCCGGCGTTCGCCCTGCCCCTCACCGGTGGCGGCGCGCAGTGGTTCACCCTCGGTGGAGGCGCGCTCCTCGCCCTCGCGATCGGTTCGGGCCTGATCGCCTCGCGCCGCCGCACCGCGCTGGCTGCTCAGACCGCGGAGTAACGTCACACCATGACGAAGTCGAATGCGGGGCACCCGTCGGGTGCCCCGCATTCCTCTGTCTCCAGCCCTTTTCCTCCGCGGAGGCGGATCCACCGCCGGCCGCGGTGGCGGCTGCCGATCGCCCCGCTGGTCATCGCGCTCATCAGCCTCTCGGGAGTGGCGCTGCTGCTGTACCCCGTCGCCGCGAGCTGGCTCAGCGCCGTCGAGCAGGCGCGCGAGATCGACTCCCTCACGCAGGACATCACCGACCTCGGCGCCGAGACCCTCCGGCAGAACCTCGTCGAGGCCCGCGCCTACAACCAGAGCCTGAGCGGAGGCGGCGCGGCCGTCGCCGCGAACGAGCGCCTCCCCCTCGCCGACGACGAGCAGGTCGCCGACCGCGAGCGCTACTCCTCTCTCCTGCGCGGCGACGCCGAGGGTCTGATGGCCCGGATCAGGATCCCCGCCATCGACGTGGACCTGCCGATCTTCCACGGCACGAGCGACGCCGTCCTCGAGCGGGGCGTCGGCCACCTCGAGGGCACCGCCCTGCCGGTCGGCGGCCCGTCCACCCACTCGGTGCTCACCGGCCACCGCGGCCTCGCCTCGGCCGAGCTCTTCACCCACCTCGACCGCGTCGACGTGGGCGACACCTTCACCATCGAGGTCTACGGCGAGGTGGTCACCTACCGCGTGCGCGAGACGCTGGTCGTCGAGCCGGAGGACACGCAGAGCCTCCTCGTGCAGCCCGGCCAGGACCTCCTGACCCTCGTCACCTGCACCCCGCTCGGGATCAACACCCACCGCATCCTCGTCACCGGCGAACGGGTGATCCCGACGCCGCAGTCGGACGTGGACGCGGCGGGGGAGTCGCCCGACGTCGCCGGGTTCCCGTGGTGGGCGGTCGCGGCCGGAGGCGCTGTGGTCGCAGCCGGGGTGTACGTGTGGTGGGCGGGGCGGCCGGCGCGCGGAGCGTGGGTGCCGGTGGTGGTCGCCGACGAGCGGGACAAGGTTCCTGCGGATCTGTGAGGCGAGGGGGTACGGATCTCCACCGTCCTGCTCCGGTCGCTTCAGCGCCGTGCTCTCCCCGGGATCGCGGCTGTGCCGGCCCGGTCAGGCGGGGCGCCACTCCTCGAGGAACTCGGCGACCGTCTTCGTCTCGAGGTCGAGCTCGACCTGCCCGAGGAGGTAGTGGGGATCGGTGAGATCGGCCTTCACGCGGATGATCTCGGCGCCGGTGTCAAGGCGGACGACGACGAGGTCGTAGGGCGCGAGGATCCCGCTGCCCAGCGCCATGTCGATGGTGAGGCGGAGCCGCCCGAAGCGCCGCAGCTGCAGCTCGGCGCGGAGGTGCTCGGCGGCGACCTCGGGGGTGTCGGGAGTGGAGTCGGGCATGGGGGAGACGGTATCGAACGGGGCGGAGGGGACTCCTGTAGGAGATCGTGAGCCTCTGCGCAGAGGCGATCGGTGCGCCCTATTCGGCAGCTTGACGGTGTGCGCAGGCGGGAGGAGCCGGCCTCTCGGCTACGGCAGTGGCCCGAGCCTCCCGTTCGAGACGCCGGGCGGCGGCGGTGATCTTCCTGCTCGCCTCGTGCGCTCGGGGGCGCTGGCGCGCACGCCCAGCACCGGCCGGTCTTGCAAGACTCATGCAAGACGTGTTATTGTCTTCTTGTTCGACTTCATCTCAGAGAAAAGGAAAGAACAATGACCGCCTACGTGAACGTGCCCGTGCCCGGAGACCTTGTCATTCCTGTGATGCGTTTCATCGCAGCGCAGAACTCCAGCGCTGCGAGCGTGAGCAGCCTGGGGGCCGCAAGAGTCTTGAACAACGATGACGAGATGATCGAAGACTCGCGAGAGTGGACCCTCGAGGAGTTCGAGGTCCTCCGGTCCGGCGAAGCGAAGTCCATCAAGCTCTTCTGCGAGGTCCTCGACGTCCTTGCCGCGGCGTCGCCGTCGGCGGTCGCCCTCGAGGACGTGGCGAAGGTGACCGGCGTCGAGCCGCTGACCATGCAGCGCGCGTTCGGCCGGGCAACGGTGTGGATGAAGAACCGCATGGGCGGCGACACCCGCTGGCCGATCTTCTGGCCCGGCGACGGCTGGGCGATGACGGAGACCAACGCCTCGCTGTGGAAGTCGCTCGCTGAGTGAGGATGGGGATGGACGGCGTTCTCCTCCTGAAGTCCCGGAGGCTTGGTGTCCGGGTGACGAGAAGCGAGGAGCGGAGCAGGTCGGCCCTCTCTGAACCGCGGAGCCAGGTCGATCACAGCACCCGAAGCGCTCGCGATGACTTCTCCTGTCACGTCGGGGACGGAGCTGAACACCGAGGAGCGGTAGCGAAGCCATGGCGCGGAGTCCTGGATGCGGCGAGTGGCGCCAGTGAAACTGCGACTTCACACGCCGGATCGGATCCGCTCCTCGAGCCGGCAGCGAATGATCCGTCGCCAGATCATTCGCTACTGCCCATGCGCGCATTGTCATACACCACGAGCTCACTCATGAACCACTCGAGCACTTCGACGAGTTGCAGCCGAGCAGTCCGGTCGGCGAGGACTTCGAGATCGAAGGATGGGCGCTTCTCCAATCGGTCGGCGGGCAGGTCGACGCCGCTGACCGCGTTGAGGCGGCTGAGCAGCGCCTGTCGGAGCGTGACGGAGTCGAGCGGCGGTCGGCTCCGCATGTGCTGGAAGACGACCTCGACACTGCCGCTCGGGTAGAGCGTCAGCGGCCAGATGCTCTTCGACGCCGGAGTGGAGCCGCGTGCGACGAGGAAGCACGACTTCTCTTCCGCGGCACCGAAGTCCAGGATGCCTCCGAGACGTTCCCACTCGTCGAGGAGCTCGACGACACCGTGGACGGTCGACGGTGCCTGCCTGTCGGCGACGCCGGAGAGGAAATCGGCTCGCTCGCTGTTCCCCTCGTCGGGGACGGAGTCGATGTCGGAGTGGATCGAGAGCCCCACAAGCTCCGCGAGCTCCGGAACCGTCAGCTTCTGACCGGGATCAGCGCGGCCGGCGGGGTCGAAGATCAGGCCCTCGGACCTCAGCAGCTCGTCAGGGGCGACCTCCGCGTGCGGGCTGTCCGCCTCCCAGACGAAGCCCGGCGAGATCTGCCCGGACTGCTTGAGGACCCGGTACGCGTTCGGCACCGGGTTGTGGGTGAGGTACTGCCCGAGGGGAACGGGATGGGTTCCGGCGACTGTCGCGATGTCGCCGTAACTCGCCCACCGGCCCGCAGGGATCGCCGCGACCAGGTCGAGGACGAGCCTCCAGGAGACCCCGGAATCGCGGGTCTCCGAGTCAGTGAGCGGTGCGGCCCACGTCGAGACGATCCTGTCGGCGATCGCGGAGCCGCGCTCGACGATCTGACGCCGAGTCCAGGCCGTCTGGCCGGCGATCTCGCGGTTGAGACGGAAGCTCGACGCGTCGAGGAGCTCCCGCTTCTCGGCGAACGGGCGATTGCTGAGCTCGGAGTTGTACGAGGTCAGAGTCAGGTTCGCGAGCGTGTGCACGTAGGACTCGTGCATCTCGTCGACGGTGTCGAAAGTTTCGAGGTCGCCGGCCAGCGCCTCGCGCCAGGTCTGACTGAGCGTCTGCGGCATGACGTGCTCAATGGTGGCTGCGCTGGGATCCGTGTGCTCCTTCGCGGAGACGTCTCTGTTCCGCCACTCTATGGGAGTCGCGTCCTCGAGCCAGGCAAGGATCATCTTCCGTTGCGCTGGTCGGCCCTGGTAGTAGAAGGGCTTCGACAGGACGGCTTCGCGGATCTGCGCGTCGGTGGCGAAGAACTTCCGCCCCACGGAGAAGTAGCGGTGGAGGGTCGCCACGCCATCCGATTCCCCGACCTCGAGAGGTGCGCGGTAGAGGATCCGCGAAAGAGCCGCGCTGCTGGCTCCGATGATGACTCGGCGGACCATGAACGACTCGAGCAGCCGCAACGACTCGGCGACCTCGGAGGAGCTCACCGAGCCCGCGTCGCGCAGTCGGAGGAGGTGGAGGACGAGCGCATCGGTCGCTGAGAGCCCCCACTGCACATTGCGCTGCAGCGCGGCTCGGACGTCCGGGTCCGGCTCGTTCTCGGGGTTCCGGATCACCGCCAGCAACTGGGCGAGTCCGCTGTACCGGCGGACCTCGGCGACGATCTGATCCTCAGTGAGCGATCGCATCCGATCGACCTGCAGCGAGTAGATGTCTCCCTGCTTCGCATCGGGTGTGGACCAGATCAGGTCGATCCAGAAGAGCGCTTCGAGATCTGCCGGCGAGAGAGCCTTCTGCAGGGGCAGCCACCAGCCGTCGTAGATCTCCTCACTGCGCGACCCGAGCCGCATGAAGATGTAATTGCGCAGCAGATCGCCCTGGGTGAGCTTGAGGCCGGTGTTGTTGAGCGACTCGAAGATCCGGTACACGTTGTCGTGGGCGTGCGCCGTGATGGAGACGAAGACCAGACCGTTCAAAACGGCCGACTCGATGCGGTCCATGTCGTAGGCGTCGTCGGGATCATCGGCGCCGTGCAGCTTCGTGCGGAAGAACCGGTAGGCGTCGAGCACGCCGGACGCCACGGACTGATCGATGTTCCCGTCGACGATCGCCCGGAACGCCTGCCTGTCGGCTTGCGTGGGCAGGACCTTCAACCGATCATCGCCGCGCTTGAACCGGTCGAACAGGTACGTCTCTTCGAGCCGCTGCACCTTCTCGGGGTTCTCCGGCTCCGTCTCCGCGTAGTGGTCGCGGAGGGCGCAGATGAACAGACTGAGGGTGGTGAGGCGTTGCTGACCATCGACGACGAGGAACTGCGACCCTGCCGGCCCGATCTCGCCCAGCGAGAGGACGAGGGAGCCGGTGAAGTGAGTGGCGCCCGGAGTGTCGACGCGCTGCTCGGCGAGGTCGACGACGTCTGACCAGAGCCGATCGAGCTGTTTCACGGTCCAGGAATACGGGCGCTGGTACAGCGGCACGCGGTACTGCTTGGCGCCCTCGAGGACCTGCTGGAGTCGGGTCTCTTGCACGTCCATGAGCGGCTGGTCCTGTTCTTGGGGTGGGCGGTGCACTCAGAGTACGGGCGACCTCTCAGTCGGGAGGCGCCCCACGTAGGGTTCGCAATGGTGTCACTCCACGGGACCCTGAGAGTGGCGGCTCTGCTGAAGGAGTTGGCGAAGTCCGCAAGCGAATGGCCCTCCTGGTGACACCTTGCCGCCGTCTACATTCGGCCGAGAAGGGGACGGTGATGCCCCCACGGTTCCAGCACGCTACTGACCGGCCGCGTCGCTGTTCAAGGCCTCGGCTCCCGTCAATAGACTCGTTCACAAGTTCATGAGGGGTCCTGAAGACTTGAGTAATAATCACGCCACGTTCATCTGGTCAATCGCTGACCTGCTTCGCGGGAGCTTCAAGGCGCACCAGTACGGCGACATCATTTTGCCGTTCACGGTGCTCCGCCGCCTCGACGCGGTACTCGAGCCCACGAAGCAAGCGGTGTTCGCGGCGGTGGAGCAGGCCGCGGCCGCCGGCATACCCGTGCGCGCGTCGCTGCTGCGCAACAAGGCGAGCCACCCGTACTCCTTCTGGAACGAGTCGAAGTTCGACCTCAAGACCGCCCTCGGCGACTCGGAGAACCTCGGGGTGAACCTGCTCGACTACGTCTCCGGGTTCTCGGAGAACGTGAAGGACATCTTCGACAAGTACAAGATTTCCGACCGCATCGCCGAGCTCGACGAGCACGACCTCCTGTTTCACGTCACGCAGCGTTTCGCGGCGGTCGACCTCTCACCGGCGCAGGTGCCGAACGAGGAGATGGGACACATCTTCGAGGAGCTCATCCGCAAGTTCGCGGAGGCGTCGAACGAGACGGCGGGTGAGCACTTCACGCCCCGCGACGTGATCGAACTGATGGTCGATGTGCTGCTCGCCCCGGAGTCGGACACGCTCGCGAAGGCGAACGTCGTGCGGTCGGTCTACGACCCGACGGCCGGCACCGGCGGCATGCTCTCGGTCGCGGAGGATCACATCCGCAGCGCGAACCCGTCTGCCGTACTCACGCTCGCCGGCCAGGAGATCAACCCGCAGTCGTACGCGATCTGCAAGGCCGACATGACGGTCAAGGGCCAGTCGGTCGACGCGATCTACTTCGGCGACACCCTCATCAACGACGGCCACGCCGGCGCGACCTTCAGCTACGGACTCTCCAACCCCCCGTTCGGCGTCGACTGGAAGAAGCAGCAAAGAGCGGTCACTGAGGAGCACACTCTCCGTGGTTACGCGGGGCGGTTCGGGGCCGGGCTGCCGCGGGTGTCGGACGGTTCGATGCTGTTCCTGATGCACCTCATCTCGAAGATGCGGACTGCCGAGCAGGGCGGCGGGCGCGCCGCGATCGTCCTCAACGGCAGCCCGCTCTTCACGGGCGGCGCGGGGTCTGGGGAGTCGAACATCCGCAAATGGGTGCTCGAGCGCGACCTGCTCGAGGCGATCATCGCGCTGCCAACCGACATGTTCTACAACACCGGAATCGCGACGTACATCTGGGTACTCGCGACGAAGAAGAACGCCGACCGGGTCGGCAAGGTGCAGCTCATCGACGGAACCAAGCTTTTCCGCAAGATGCGCAAGGGCCTCGGCTCCAAGCGCAACGAGCTGGGCCCCGAGGACATCGACACGCTGGTGAAGCTCTACAGCGGTGAGGCGGATGATGCGCGGTCGAAGACCTTCGCGACAGAGGACTTCTTCTACCGCACCATCACCGTCGAGCGCCCGCTGCGGCTGAACTGGGCACTCACACCGGAACGGCTGGCCATCGCGCGGGAGATAAAGGCCCTGGCGAAGGTGGAGTGGAAGAACTTCGTCGCGTCGGTGGAGGAGGCGGGGATCGCGCCGACCACGGACCTTGCGGAGTTCCGCAAGCAGCTCAAGCGCCGGCTCGACGACGACGGCGTCGTGATGACTCCGGCGCAGTACAAGGCCTTCTTGGGCGCGCTGTCGGAGCGGGACGAGAACGCGCCGATCGTGAAGGACGCGAAGGGTCGCCCTGAGGCTGATGCCACACTTCGCGACACCGAGAACGTCCCGTGGACCGAAAGCATCCACGAGTACTTCGAGCGCGAGGTGACGCCGTTCGCCCCAGATGCGTGGATCGACGAGTCGAAAACGAAGGAGGGCTGCGAAATACCCTTCACGCGCCACTTCTACCAGTACGTGCCACCACGCTCACTCGAAGAGATCGACGCTGACCTCGAAGCGGTGCTCGGCCGCATTCGCGCGCGCCTTGAGGCGGTGAAGTCATGACGAAGTTGAAGCCGTATCCCGAGTATCAAGGTATTGCAGTTCCATGGCTCGAAAAAGCTCCCATGAAATGGTCGCTACAGGCATTGCGATATCTAGCCGTCGTAGAAACCGGAACGAAAGATACGATCGATTCCGTACCGAATGGGTCCTACCCATTCGTCGTGAGGTCGAAAACGCTTCTCAGTATTGACAGCTTTACTTACGATACGGAGGCTATCCTCACGGCGGGAGATGGAGATGTTGGAGAGGTCTTTCATCATCTCACTGGAAAATTCGATGTCCATCAGCGAGTTTACGTGCTCCGAAACTTTCGGACCATTCTTCCACGATTTCTCTATTACTACTTTTCCTCACAGTTCAAGCGGGTTGTGGCATATGGCGGGGCCCTGACCACTGTCGCATCCTTGCGCCGACCGATGTTTACTTCTTTTCCGGTGCTAGTGCCTTCTCGTGATGAACAGTTAGCAATCTGTGCCTTCCTTAATCGGGAGACGGCGGAGATCGACGCGTTCATCGCGGATCAGGAGGAGCTCATCGCGTTGCTCGCCGAGCGGCGAGATGCGTGCTGGCAGTCCGCTATCGATGGTTTGAACGTGACCGATGTCCCACTTCGCAGGGTGACATCCTCAGTTACCGATGGCCCTTTTGGATCGAGCCTTACTTCGGCGCATTATTCTGACGAGGGCGCGCGCGTCGTTCGTCTCGGTAACATCGGCATCAACTCGTTCAAGGACGCGGACCGAGCCTTCATACCGTTGCCCTATTTTGCTGATCTTGTAGCGCACTCCCTTCGTGCCGGGGACGTCGTAGTTGCGGGACTTGGGGATGATCGCATGCCTCTTGGTCGAGCCGCGGTCGTACCTGATCTGGGTCCTGCAATCGTCAAAGCCGACTGCTACCGGGTGAGATCAAACGGACTTGTCACCGGCGAGTATCTCGCCTGGGTGCTCTCGGCACCACAGACCAGAGCAAGGTTCACCTTAATGGCGAGAGGGTCAACAAGGCAGAGGCTCAACACGGCGGTTGTCCAGGATGTTTTCATCCCCTTGCCGAGCCTTGATGAGCAAAGACGCGTCGTAAATGAGACGAGCGAGATTGTTGGAACGTTGGATGCCGCGATCGCCGATGCGCGTGAGGCAATCGCGCTGTCGAAGGAGCGGCGGGCCGCTCTCATCTCGGCGGCGGTGACGGGCAAGATCGATGTGCGCGGCGTGGCCTGACGGCTGCGGGCGTTGACCGGGGGTTACTGATGGCGATCCAGCACGAGGACGCGTTCGAGGTTGAGCTGTGTGAGTACCTCGCGGCACACGGGTGGGAGTACTCCACCGATGACGAGGGGTACGACACGGAGCGGGCACTGTTTCCCACCGACGTTTTCGCGTGGCTGGAGGCGACGCAGCCGGAGCAGCTCGACAAGCTGGTGAAGCCGGGTGCGAACGAGGCGTCCCAGGTGGTCGGGCGTAAGCAGATCCTCGATCGCATCGTCGCTGCGCAGACGAATGATCCGATGAACGGCGGCGGCACACTCAACGTGCTGAAGACGTCCGTCGGGGCATTGAACGCGAGGTTCTCGCTGTTTCAGACGCGGCCTGCGACTTCACTGAACTCGAAGACGGCCGAGCGCTTCGCGGCGAATCGTCTGCGGGTGATGCGTCAGGTCGTCTACTCGGGTAAGAACGGGAATCGTATCGATCTCGTCTTGTTCGTGAACGGTATACCGGTGTCGACGATCGAGTTGAAGACCGATTTGACGCAGGGCCTCGCCGCGGGGTTAAAGCAGTACGCCCAGGACCGGAAGCCGGAGGGTGAGCCTCTGCTGACCTTCGGTCGGGGTGCTCTCGTGCATTTCGTCGTCACGAACGAGGAGGTGCACATGACGACGAAGCTCGACGGGCCGAACACGCGCTTCCTCCCCTTCAACCGCGGCGCAGCGAACGGCGCGGGCAACACGGCTATTCCGGGGACGAGCCCAACGGCGTACTTCTGGAAGGAGATTCTCGAGCGGGGTACGTGGCTGGATCTTCTCGGGCGGTTTCTGCATTATCGGTTCGAGGAGAAGACCGACCCGATCGATGGGAAGAAGACGTACGCGAAGTCGCTGCGCTTCCCGCGGTATCACCAGTGGCGGGCCGTCACGAAGCTCGAGCGGTCCGTGCTGGAGGAGGGCCCTGGTCACAACTACCTGATCCAGCACTCCGCCGGCTCGGGGAAGACCGACTCCATCGCGTGGGCTGCGCACCGGATGGCGCAGCTGCACGACGCGACCGGTCAGAAGGTGTTCGACGGCGTCATCGTGGTCTCGGACCGGCAGGTCCTCGACGGGCAGCTGCAGCGTGCCGTCGAACAGCTCGAGACCACGTCGGGTGTGTTCCAGCCGATCACGCGCGGTGGGGATGCGTCGAAGTCCGCACAGCTCGCTGAGGCGTTGCTGGCGGGGAAGCAGATCATCGGGGTGACGTTGCAGACGTTCCCGCATGCGTTGACCACGATCGAGAAGCACGCGGGTCTTGCCGGTCGCCGTTACGCGGTTATCGCTGACGAGGCGCACTCCTCGCAGAGCGGCGAGGCTGCCGCCTCTCTGAAGCAGGTCCTCACCGCCGGCGTGGCCGATGCCGATGAGGCGGGGGCGGGGTCGGTGGATGTGGAGGACGTGCTCGCTGATGTGATGGCGCGAAAGGTCGGGGTGGGGACGATTTCGTTCCTGGCGTTTACGGCGACGCCGAAGGGGAAGACGGTTGAGTTGTTCGGCCGTGAGGACGAGACGGGCACCAAGCGCGCGTTCGATCTGTATTCGATGAAGCAGGCGATCGAGGAGGGCTTCATCCTCGACGTGCTGAAGAACTACCTCCCCTACGACCTCGCGTTCACCCTCGCCCACACCGACCGGGCTACTGGGGTGGATGTGGAGATCGACACGGTGAAGGCCAGCAGCGAGGTGATGCGGTGGGTGCGGTTGCACCCCACGAACATCGCGCAGAAGGTCGCCGTGATCGTCGAGCACTTCCGCACGAACGTCCGCAGCGAGCTCGGCGGCCGCGCGAAGGCGATGGTGGTCACCGGGTCTCGGAAGGAGGCCGTGCGTTACAAGCTCGCCATCGACGCCTACCTGAAGGACCACAAGCTCGACGGTCAGCTGGGGGCGCTCGTCGCGTTCTCCGGGTCGGTGCTGGATGCGGAGTCGGGGCCGAAGGACTTCACAGAGACGTCGATGAACGAGGGCCTGAAGGGGCGGTCGTTGGAGGCGGCGTTCGCGGGGGATGAGTTCCAGGTGATGATCGTCGCTAACAAGTTCCAGACCGGCTTCGACCAGCCCCTCCTGGTCGGCATGTACGTCGACAAGAAGCTCTCCGGCATCACGGCGGTGCAGACGCTGTCGCGGCTGAACCGGGTGATCCCGGGGAAGGAGAACACGTACGTCATCGACTTCGTCAACGACCCGGACCAGATCCTCGAAGCGTTCCAGACATACTACGAAGACGCCGAGCTGACCCAGCCGTCAGATCCGAACATCATTCACGACATGCTGGGCAAGCTGCGCAGCATGAGCATCATCGACCCCCACGACGTCGACGCCGTCGTCGACGCGTGGCTGACGAAGTCCAGCCACAACACCCTGTACTCGCACATCAAGGCATCCCGCGACGTGTTTTGGACCCGCTGGAACGACGCCGTTGACACCTCCAACGACCTCGAGAAGGGCCGCCTCGACGAGTTCCGTGGAACGATTTTCGCGTTCGTGCGGGCCTACGACTTCCTGTCGCAGATCATGGACTACGGCGACACCGACATCGAGAAGTGGGCCATCTTCCTCCGCGTCTACCGCCGCGTCATCGAGCGGCAAGACGCAGAACCGTCAGCGATCAACACCGACGACATCGTCCTCACCCACTACCGCCTCCGGAAACTCGAAGCTCAGAACCTCGGCCTGACCTCGGGGCAGACCGGGCAACTACCTGGCGTCACGGCGGCCGGGTCGGCTCAACCGCGGGAGGCGAAGTACGGGCTGCTGCAGGACGTGATCGACAAGATCAACGGCCTGTTCGCCGGCACCGACGTCGACGAAATCAACGGCGTCAGCGCTGCGGAGACGATCCTCCGGCACGTCGTCGACAACCCCAAGATCCAGGCCGAAGCGATGGCGAACACGCCCATCGACTTCGAAACGTCACCCACCATCGCCGCGCAACTCGAAGACGTCATCTATGCCTCCGCCGCTGGCCACAGCAACGCGATGAAAGCGCTGCTGCAGAAGAGCGACTTCGCATCAATCGCTGCTGTGCTCGTCGCCATGGGGCTGTATGAGAAGACGAGGAGCGAAGCAGAACGGGCGGCGGCTGCGGGCTGAATACTGCGACGCGGCTCTACTACGCTTCACCCGATTTGGTGGAGACGGTCGGAAGTCAGACATCCTTCCGGCGGCACAGCGGGCGCTCACGAGCGGTTACGGCGGGCCTGGCACCCCGTGTTACGCGATGGTCGAAAACGGCCTGCAAAATTGTAAGGTGGTCCCACTTCTGCCACTGTAGGAGGATGGCTGAACCAACACGACCCACGAAAACCGGCTCTGGAACGCCGTCCGCGTCTGCAAGCGTTACCATCTCACGTAAAGCCCTCGTTGTTGGTCTAGTCGTCGCGGTCGTGATCTTGGTAGGTTTGGCAATCGGGGTCGGATACGCCATCGGGAACGGGAATGGTCGCAGCGGGGTCGGGGTCGCAGCTGAGTCCGCACGACAAACGTCCTCCCCCGCGCGTACAGTAGCCCCCACTCGAGCGGCCAGCACGCCAACTCCGGCATCCGGCCCGGCCGTGACGGTCTTCCAGCTGGGAGACACTTTCACCACGGGCAATGTCACTCTCACGGTGAATTCCATGGAGGCTGTCGAGTCCATCGAGACGACCGAGGGGTCGCCTATTACTCCCGATTCTGGGGGGCAGTTATTCATACTCGGAATGACGTACAGCAACTCGAAGTCGCAGGCCGATCTTTCTTGTGGGAACACCGATCTTTACCTTCAGGCGTTCGATACTCTTGAGCGCGAGATGGCGCCGGTGTTCGAACTCAGCCGCGTCCCCGGCAATCCTGGTTGTAATGACCACTTGCTACAGGATACGCCGCACGAATGGAATTACATATTTCAAGCAATTTCAGGGGCTGAGCCTTACGCTCTCTCGGTTACCGAGACCGACAAGTATCTCGACCCGGTTTGGGTGAATCTGCAACAGTAGCAGTGAAATGACCATCTGATAATCAAGTGCGGTGCGGGCGGCGCCTCTTGAGGCGGATCGCGAGCGGCTACGAGTATTGGTGAAAGATCATCGAATGCGTCGAAGGCGGACCGACACCCTCGGCCCCAATCCGGCAGCCGAGCGGGCGCTGATCGCGGACTACCGTGCAGCGGTCGCCGGCGCCATCCCCGTGCTCGAGCTGAGTGTCGCTGAGGAGTGAAAGCGCGCCAATGATCCGACCGCTTGCCACGACTCCCGCATCGAAACAACCGTGGCTTTCGATGACAATGGTCGAGCGCAGTCGGCGGAACCAGCGGCAGCTGAAGCCGCCTGAGCTGCCCTTGCGTAGGAGTGGCGAGCCGACCAGGTCGGTGGTCCCTCCGTTGCCGCGGCGGATAACGAGCAGACTCAGTCTCAGCGCGACGTCACCGAAGCTCAGCTTGTGATCGCGGAGGCCCAACTCCAAGTTACGCCATAGCCGTACCCTTTCATGGGCGCCTGAAATTCGAGCTTGGTGTAACCGCTTTCGAGCTTAATCTCTGAACCCACCGCGGCTAACGTTGGCCAGTCACCAGCGGGAGCCACCACGCGATTCACGTGAAGCGGACGCGAATTATCGTCAAATTGTATGGCAAGCGAGAAGGTCGGCGTAGGTGCATTCGGGCTCCAACCTATAAAGGAGGGCATTCGCTCTGCGGACTTGCGAACTCGTCGAATGAATTTGACGGTGCGTCTTTGTCCCACCGCTAGCGCGCTTTCTAGTTCAACACGGTAGGTGATTGCGCCTGTGGCACCCACCGTAGGCCCCTCCTTCAGGGTTCCGCCAGCAAGAATTTCGAGCTCCACCTCCTCGGGGCGCGGCCAAAAGAAGCTGATCGGGATAGAGGCAGTTCCTGCGACGATTGCGACTAGAGTAAATTCCTCGTGCCACTGTAGGGCAAAACCACCATTCTCGATGCGGCAAAAGACCTGCTGGTCCTCGATTATGGAGCGGCGCAGAGCACCGACATCTGATACCAGACTGATTGTTTCAGCCGCTATGGCGCGCTCGTTTATTGCGTCAATAGCGGAGTCGAGCATGCTAAACAGCTGATCTGCCGAATCAGCGGGTACGACTACGGCGGATCGAGTGTCAATGAGCCGTTGTGCCGCTGGTGTCGGCGTTCCCACTCCTACCCAGTAAGTGGGGTAGGTCGATTCCGTAGCTAAAAGGAGATTGTAGAGAGCCTTGTCCCATGTTGCAGACCACCCCGATATCACCAAACCGCTATTAGCAAACAGTGCGCCCAGTGTTGCGAGAAGTTTAGGCGAGTAGCTGCTGAGCTCTTTCTCTGTGTTCTTCGCGGCTAAGTCGAGGTAGTCGCCATTGATTTTTAGTAATGCCGGTGTTCTATCGCGAAGTGCCAGTCCATCAGTCTCGAGGTGAGTCGAGACTCGCGCTCGTACGTTCCACTTCGCGAAAGAATTTTCAAATAAGCGGTCAAAATTCGTAGTGACAATGTACTGAATGGAATCCTTAGCTACCATTCGTGCAACTGCCTCATGCGCGATTGAAGGCCGGTGCAGGCCGCTGCCGACGCTGGGCTCGAAATAGGATCTTAAAATATCTCTGCGCGCTAGTGGGGATGGTGAGATTGCCGCTAGCAATGAAGAGTAGTTGAGGGATTCCCCGCGTTGTGAGATCCACCATTCCTCACGCTCACTCGTATCGAGTTCGATCCCATTAGCTTGAGCGATGCGGCCGATTAGGTCGATCATTACGTCCCAGCCCGTGGGAAGTCCGGCGCCACGTGAAACGCCTGCACCTGCCAATAACGCATAAGAGCCCGGTGAACTTTGCATTGCCACGGCGAGCTGAGCGAAGCTGAGGCTCGCGGACAGATCGATCATGATGCGTCCCTCTCGAACAGGGGCAAGTTAGGTGCCAAGTACAAGGCTGGCTGTTCGAGCACTGTCTTGACAAGAGCGGAGCTGCAGTTACGTGCGGATGACAGCAAGTTTTGGTTCCCTGCCCCCCTGCAGGCACTGCTGGCGTTCCGCACCTTTAAGCGAGTCGCCGAAAAGTGAGGGCATGTCAGGGTTCTGGCGTATCAACACGAGCATGCGCGCCGAGACCGTACGCAGCCTCGGGCTCGGGCAGCTATATTTAAGCATCGCAGAGCGACCGAAGCATCATTTCGAGGACGCGTACACCAGCGGAAGAACAAGTTCGGGCCGCTCGGCGAGTTTCATTGCTGCTGCTCATCGTCGGTGGCGTCGGGGTCCTTGTAGCTGGATTGGTTCGCCTGGTCGGCTCGACCTTGCGTACCGCGAGCCACCTGATCCGTGCTGTTTCAAGCATCGCTCTCTGCTCGACTCGAAAGTGACCGCTGAACGCGCGGTGGTTAAGGTGTCTTTGGTGTCACACTGATCACATGAGTGCATGGCGCGATTACCAAGAGGCGACAGCAAACGTGTTTCGAGACCTTGGCTTCGAGGCAGATACCGATCAGACGCTGCAGGGCGTGCGTACGACCCACGCTGTCGACGTCGTTGCGCGATACAAGCACGTCGGATTGCAGTTGACGTGGCTGATCGAATGCAAGCATTGGAAACATCCAGTCAACAAACTTCACATCCTCGCGTTACGGACAATTGTCGAAGACACTGGTTCGGATAAAGGTATCGTCATGGCCGAAAAGGGCTTTCAAAGTGGAGCGGTCGAGGCTACCGTCAAAAGTAATGTAACGACTATGTCTCTAGATAACCTGCGAGAAGCCGCCTCTGAAGCGCTATTGAAGCGCCGACTTGCTTATTTGCCGGCGAGAACTGCAGCCGCTAATGCCCGCTATTGGAAGATACCGAAGTCTATTCGCGAAGATACAGGCTTACGCCCAGATGGCCCCGCAAACGGATATAGCGGCGCGACTATCGTCCGAACTGTATCAGATCTTGTTTACAGTGCGATGGCAATGCAGTTTCCGCCGAGAATGACGTTCATAACTCTGTCAATTCGTGACCTGCGCCAGGCTGTCGAGGTCGCGGAGTACCTTATCTCAGATCTTGAAAGTCGGTTGAGCAAAGTGGAAGCTGATAGAGGTGTTGGACATCCTGGGAAGCCTGTCGGGCGTGGCAAAGATGAGGATGAAGACGTTGATGTAAGCGATGCAGAACTTATGTGGCAACTTAGTCTTCTCTTGGAAACTTCACCCTCAGAGGTAGCCCGTCAGCTGCAAGGCCCTGATCGCCCTGTAGATTGAAAGGAGGTTCTCTTTAGAGCTTCACGACACCGGTCACGGTCATCCGTCTCGACGCTGATAACACAGATAGTGTCGAGCCTCCCGAGGATGACTAGGGTAGGCATGACCTCCCTAGGGCCTTAAGCTTGTTCCTCAGCGAGCGCTTGGTGGCTCCCGACCTCACTTCCGCCGATTCAGCACCTTCGTCCCTACCCCCGAGATCGCCGCACCCACGATCGGCGCCACCAGGAACACCCACACCTGCCCGAGCGCATCCGGCCCCGCGAACACTGCCGCGGCGATGGACCGTGCCGGGTTCACCGACGTGTTGCTCACCGGGATGCTGATCAGGTGCACGAGCGTCAGCGTGAAGCCGATGGCGAGCGGCGCGACGGCCTTGTACTCGCTCTTGGCGGTGACGGAGAGGATGACGGCGACGAAGACGGCGGTCAGGACGATCTCGGTCAGCAGGACCGCGCCGAGGCCGAAGCCGCCGGGGGAGGCGGCGCCGTAGCCGTTGGAGGCGAAGCCGGAGTCGCGGGCGGCGGCGAGGTAGCCGGCGGGGCCGTCGGCGGCGACGAGGAAGACCATTCCGGCTCCGATGAGCCCGCCGAGGATCTGGCTGATGATGTAGCCGGGGATGTGCTTCCACTCGGTGCGGCCGGCGATGGCGAGGCCGACGCTGACGGCGGGATTGAAGTGGCCGCCGGAGATGTGGCCGACGGCGTAGATGCCGGCCATCACGGTGAGGCCGAAGGCGAGGGCGACACCGAGGAAGCCGACTCCGAGCGCGTTGCCGGAGTCGGGGAAGGCGGAGGCGAACACCGCGGTGCCGACGCCGCCGGCGACCAGGAGGAAGGTGCCGAACGCCTCCGACGCGTAGCGCGCTCCGGCCGAGTACTGCTCGGCGTGCTCGGTGCGCTGCTCGCTCGTGGTGCGGCTGGCGGTGTGGGGGCGGGCCATGATCGTTCTCTTCTCTCGGGTCGGGGGAGTGCCTGCGGGGTCACCGGGCACCGGGACACTCCAGCACCAGGCGGACGCGCCGGAGCCGGGACGCGGAGGGCTCTCAGATTCCGCCATACGACGGTTCCGTGAGCGGCCTGGAGCCACTCGCTCGGCGGCCATCCCGGGGGCCCGTGCACAGGCGTCCGACACCGTAGCGACCGGCCGACGCGTGCACGTCCCAGCAGCGGGGACAGGCGGGAAACAGGCTCCAGATGGCACACGCACCGCCTCGTCCACCTCCCTCTTCTCCTCCGCCCTCCTCCCTGCTACGTGCTCTGAACCGGTTTACAAAACCGGTTCAGACGCGGCGACGAGCGAAGGAGCTCCCATGGCGGGCAGACCGACGATCCTCGACGTCGCGCGCGAGGCCGGCGTGAGCAAGGCGCTCGTCTCCTTCGCTCTCAACGACCGGCCGGGCGTCTCGCCCGACTCCCGCGAGCGGATCCTCCGCGTCGCCGCCGAGCTCGGCTATCGGCCCAGCCTCGCGGCCCGCTCCCTCTCCACCAGCGTCTCGTTCGCGGTGGGCCTCGTGGTGGCGCGCGACCCGGCGGTCATCGCGGCCGACCCGTTCTTCCCCTCCTTCATCTCGGGGGTCGAGCGGGTGCTCGCCGAGCGCGGCCGGGTGCTGGTGCTCAGCGTCGTCGACCCGGGCGCCTCCGAGGAGGCCGTCTACCGCACGCTCGCGGCTGACCGCCGCGTCGACGGCGTGTTCCTCACCGACCTCCGGCAGGACGACTCCCGACCGGCGCTGCTCGCCGAGCTGCAGATCCCGGCCGTCACGCTCGGGCGGCTGGAGGGCTCCTCCTCACCCGCCGTCGTGATGGACGACTCCGCGGGCATCGCCGACGCCGTCCGGCACCTGGCGGAGCTCGGCCACCGCCGCATCGCCCACGTCGCCGGGCCGGACCACCTGCTCCACTCCTCCCGCCGCCGTGAGGCCTTCACGCGGGCCTGCACCGATGCGGGGCTCGAGCCCACCGCGCTCGTCGCCACCGACTTCAGTGCGGAGCAGGGCGCGGCGGCCACGGAGCGCCTCCTCGACAGCCCGACCCCGCCCACCGCGATCGTCTTCGGCAACGACCCGATGGCCATCGCCGGCCTCGGTGTCGCGCACGCCCGCGGGCTCCGGCTCCCCGACGACCTCTCGATCACGGGCTTCGACGACTCCGAGATCGCCGCCCACGTCTACCCGTCGCTGACCTCGGCCCGCACGCGCCCCGCGCACTGGGGCGAGGAGGCTGCCCGCACGCTGCTCGACCTCATCGAGTCCGGCAGCGCCCCCGACGTCGACCTCGAGCCCGCCGGGCTCGTGGTGCGCCACTCGACCGCTCCTCCGCGGCCGTCGACCCACTGAAGACGCGTGCGCACCGTCGCGCACGCCGGACAAGGAGAACACCATGGCCCCCTCGACGACGAGACGCTGGCTGACCGGGATCGCCACCGCCTCCCTCGCGACCCTCGCCCTCACCGCCTGCAGTGGCGGCGGCGGCGGAGCGTCGACCGACCTCACCGCCACCGGCCCGATCACCATCTGGTACTCGAACAACGAGCAGGAGGTGCAGTGGGGCAAGGCGATGGTCGACGCGTGGAACGCCGACCACCCGGACGAGGAGATCACCGGGCAGGAGATCCCCGCGGGCAAGAGCAGCGAGGAGGTCATCGGAGCCGCGATCACGGCCGGCAACGCGCCGTGCCTCGTCTTCAACACGGCCCCCAGCGCGGTCGGCCAGTTCGAGCGCCAGGGCGGACTCGTCGACCTCTCGAGCTTCGACGGCGGCGCGGACTACATCGAGACCCGCAGCGGCGACCTCGCCGAGCAGTACCAGAACGCCGACGGCGAGTACTTCCAGATGCCGTGGAAGAGCAACCCGGTCGTCATCTTCTACAACAAGGACCTCTTCGCGAAGGCGGGCCTCGACCCCGAGAACCCGTCGCTGTCGACCTACGACGACTTCCTCGCGACGTCGAAGACGCTGGTCGAGTCGGGTGCCGCGCCCGCCGCGATCCAGCCCGCGCCCACCAGCGAGTTCTTCCAGACCCAGTTCGACTTCATGCCGCTCTACGCCGCGGCCACCGGAGGGACGAGCCTCGTCGAGGACGGCACGGCCACCTTCGCCCCGGCCACACCACCTACCGGCTCGATGAGGAGCCGACCCTGGTGATGCCGTGGACCTACGCCGACGCCCGCGACGGCGGCACCTTCGAGCGCGTCGGCGGCGGTCGCCTCGATCCGGCAACCGGCGACTACGAGCAGGGCGCGTTCAACACCGACGACATCTCGCGCGCCGCGGTCGTCTACCTCCGCCACTGGCAGCAGACCGGCTCGACCGAGAGCCGCGAGAAGGCCTTCGAGACGCTCCGCGCCCTCGCCTACTTCCAGACCACCGAGGGCGACGACGCCGGGAACGTGGTGCTCTGGATGCAGACCGACGGGGAGCTGAACGCGAGCGCCGAGCCGGTCGAGCTGCCGGATCCGAGCGACTCCGAGGACAGCTACTGGCTCGCCCGCACCCTCTGGGCGCTCGGCGAGGGCTACGCGGCGTTCCGCGACACGGATCCGGAGTTCGCCGCCTTCCTGCAGGAGCGGCTGCGCCTCGGCGTCGCGGCGGTCGACCGCGAGGTGCTCACCCGCTACGGCGAGTACGCCCAGGCCGACGGCGCGCAGGTTCCGGCCTGGCTGATCGTCGACGGCGCCGACGCCACCTCGGAGGCGCTGCTCGGCCTGTCCGCCTACCTTGAGGCCGCTCCCGACGACTCCGCGGTGCGCACGAGCACGGCCCAGCTCGCCGAGGGCGTCGCCGCCTACGCCCGCACCACGACGACGGAGGCGGACACCACCGCCTGGCCGTACGGCGCGATCCTCCCGTGGACGAAGTCGCGCACGCTCTGGCACTCCTGGTCGTCGCAGATGGCCGGGGGACTCGCCGCCTCGTCCGCGGCGCTCGACGACTCCTCGCTCCTCGAGCCCGCGATCGTCGACGGAGCCCGCTTCGCTCCGGAGCTGCTCACCGCCGGCGGCCCCGACAACGGCTGGAACCCCACTCCGACCGACCGCGTGCAGATCGCCTACGGAGCCGACTCCCGCCTGCAGAACTCGCTCGCCCTGGCCGACGCCACCGGCTCCAGCGCCTTCACCGACCTCGCGGCCGTGCAGGGCGCCTGGTTCTTCGGCCTGAACCGCAGCCTCGGCCCGGTCTACGACCCGGCCACCGGAGTCGTCTTCGACGGCGTCCAGGCCGACGGGTCCGTCAACCGCAACAGCGGCGCCGAGAGCACCATCCACGGCCTGCTGGCGATGCTGGCGCTCGACGAGCACCCGGACGTCGCCGACCGTGCCCGCTCCGTCGCCACCGAGCGCTCGCGCGACGGACTGACGCTGGTCGAGGCGGAGAGTGCGCGCGGCGGCACCGTCGTCACGCCCGAGTCGTCCTGGACGGGGGAGGCCGGCTGGAGCGGCTCGTACCTCTCGCTGACCGACCCGCGCCGCGCGGTGTCGATCCCGATCGGTCCGTCCACGCAGGACCGCGTGGTGGAGGCGGTCATCGACCAGCCGCAGCGCGGCACGGAGCGCACGCCCCTGAGCGTCTGGACGTCGGGCTCGCGCCCGCTCGACCTGCTCCGCTCGACGGTCGGGTCGCAGGGGGTCACCGAGGCAGCGGGCGCGCTGCTCCCGCAGAAGCTCCGCCGCACCGTGCCGGCCGGCTCGTCGAGCGTCGAGGTCCGCCCGCTGAGCGGCGAGACGCGCCTCGACGCCCTGCTGGTGCGCCCGCTGGTCACGCGCCTCGTGGTCGGAGGAGAGGGCGGGCGCACCGAGCTGATCCGCAACTCCACCGACGGCGTGCGCACCACGGCGATCGGCGTCTCGGACGGCTCCGGCACTCTGCGCGTCTACTCGCAGGACGGCGCGCTCGTGAGCGAGACGACGCCGTCCGGAGAGGTCTCCGTGCAGCTGCCCGCGCAGGGCTTCGCGGTGCTGGTGGGCTGAGGGCGGCCCTGCTGGTCGAGTAGCCGCTACTCGATCGGCAGAGGGCGGTGAGTCCACGGAAGTCGCGGTACTCGCGTTCGAGTACCGCGACTTCTGCGTTCTCGCGGGGCGAGGGCGGTGGGGAGGCGCGCGGCTGGGCGGGGACCATCAAGTGGATGAGAGCGCTCTCTCGAAAACGCTTGACCTCTCCGCGGGGGCGTGCGTAAGCTCGCCGCACACCTCGTGAGAGCGCTCTCACATACGCGGAACAGCACGCGTGAGAGCGCTCGCAGGGGTGCCCCACCACCATCACGAAGGAGTGACCGTGCCCTATTCACGACGCACCAGGATCGCCGCGGCGATCGCCGGCGCCTCGGCCCTCGCCCTGATCGTCACCGGATGCTCGTCGGGATCCGACGCCTCCGAGGGCGGCGAGATCGAGCTGACCGTCACCACGTTCAACGCCATGGGCTTCGACGAGCTCTACGGCGAGTACGAGGACGCCAACCCGGGTATCACCATCGTCCCGAACAACATCGACACCGGCGGCAACGCGCGGACCGACGCGTTCACCAAGCTCGCCGCCGGCTCCGGGCTCGCCGACGTCGTCGCCATCGAGGAGGGCTGGCTCGGCTCCGTCATGGAGGTCTCGGACCAGTTCGTCGACCTGCGCGACCACGGCATCGAGGACCGCAAGGCCGACTGGGTCGACTGGAAGTACGAGCAGGCGACCGACCCCGAGGGACGCGTCATCGGCTACGGCACCGACATCGGACCCGAGGGCCTCTGCTACAACACGGCCGCCTTCGAGGCCGCCGGCATGCCCACCGACCGCGCCGCCGTCGCAGAGATGCTCGGCGGACCGGACGCGACCTGGGACGACTACTTCGCCGCCGGCCAGAAGTACCACGACGCCACCGGCAAGGCGTGGTTCGACCACTCCGGATTCGTGTGGAACGCCATGGTCAACCAGCTGCCCGAGGGGTACTACACCTCCGACGGCGAGCTGAACGTCGAGGGCAACCCGGAGCTCGAGGAGCGCTGGGGTCAGCTGACCGACGCCACCGCCTCCGGCCTCTCGGCCGCGCAGAAGGCGTGGGACTGGAACAAAGGCAAGTCGTTCACCGACCAGACCTTCGCCACCTTCGTCTGCCCGGGCTGGATGTTCGGCACGCTGAAGAGCAACGTCGAGGCCGGCGGCGGGAACGCCGAGGCCACCGGCTGGGACTTCGCCGACGTCTTCCCCGGCGGCCCCGCCAACTGGGGCGGCTCGTTCCTCTCGGTTCCGACCCAGTCGAAGCACCCCGCCGAGGCCGCCGCGCTGGCGTCGTGGCTCAGCGAGCCGGAGCAGCAGCTGAAGGCGTTCGAGGCGGCCGGACCGTTCCCGAGCACCCTCGACGCGCAGAAGGAGCTCGCCTCCGCGGCCGCTCCCGACCCCGGCATGAACGACTCCCCGACCGGCGCGATCCTCGCGCAGCGCGCCGAGGGCGTCGTCGCCCAGTACAAGGGCCCGGACGACTCGCTGATCCAGGAGAACGTCTTCGGACCGGTCCTGCAGAAGGTCGACCGCGGCGAGATCGACGGCAAGGAGGGCTGGAACGAGGCGCTCCAGCTCCTCGGCGAGCTCGTCGACTGATCCGGTCTGGCCGACGCCCGGGGGCTGACCCCTCCGAGCCGACGCCCAACCGACACGGGAGGTCCGGCCGCCACCGGACCTCCCGGTCCCCGTGCGGCCGGGCCGCCCGCATCCCGGGCCGCCTCACCGCACCCCTCCGACTCCGACTCGACCTCGAAGAGAGCGCCATGACGAGCACACTCACCCCGCCGGCCACGGCGACGCCCCCCGCGGGGAAGCGGCGCCCGGCGCCCCGACTCCCGCTGACCTTCCGCCAGCGCGCGAGCCGCTTCGACGTGAAGGCCTCGCCCTACCTCTACATCTCGCCGTTCTTCCTGCTCTTCGCGCTCACCGGAGCGTTCCCGCTGGTCTACACGCTCGTCGTGTCGCTCTACGACTGGCAGCTGCTGCAGGGCCAGGGCGACTTCGTCGGGTTCGCGAACTTCGCGGCCGTGCTCGGCGACCGCTTCTTCTGGAACTCGATCGTCAACACGCTGAGCATCTTCCTGCTCTCCACGATCCCGCAGCTCGCCGTCGCGCTGCTGCTCGCGGCCGCCCTCGACCAGGCGCTGCGGGCCAGCACCTTCTGGCGGATGAGCGTCCTGCTGCCGTACATCGTCTCGCCGGTCGCGGTCGCGCTGATCTTCTCGAGCGTCTTCAGCGACCAGGAGGGCCTGATCAACAATCTGATCGGCCTCGTGGGCATCAGCCCGATCGAGTGGACGAACGACCGCCTCGCCAGCCACGTCGCGATCGCGACGATGGTCAACTGGCGCTGGACCGGCTACAACGCCCTCATCCTCCTCGCCGCCATGCAGGCCGTGCCGCGCGAGCTGCACGAGTCGGCCGCGATCGACGGGGCGAACGCGTTCCGCCGCTTCCGCTCGATCACGATCCCCAGCATCCGGCCGACCCTGATCTTCGTGATCATCACCGCCACCATCGGCGGCCTGCAGATCTTCGCGGAGCCGCGCCTGTTCGACGTGTCGAACGCGGGCGGCATCGGCGGCTCGGACCGGCAGTTCCAGACCACCGTCCTCTACCTCTGGGAGATGGCGTTCTTCCGCCAGAACTTCGGCGAGGCGGCCGCGATCGCGTGGCTGCTGTTCCTCCTGATCGTGCTGATCGGCCTGCTGAACTTCGCGATCTCGCGGCGGATCGCCTCCGTCGAGAACCGGATCTCGCAGCGCTCGAAGCGGCGCTCCGCCCGCCCCGCGACCGCCGACGAGATCGCCGCCGCGGACCCCCTCCTCACCACCACCGGCCTCGGCCAGAACGAGAGCGAGCGATGACCGCCCCCGCCACCTCCGCCGCCTTCCCGGTGCGCCGCGTCCGCGCCTCCCGCGCAGGCCGCGTCGACCGGCCCGGCTTCCTCACCTACGGACTGCTGAGCGCCTTCATCCTCGGCTCGACCTACCCGCTGTGGTGGTCGTTCGTCGTGGCGAGCGGCTCGAACGCGACCCGCAGCGAGACCCTGCCGCTCGTCCCCGGCGGCAACTTCCTCGCCAACGCCTCGCAGGTGCTGACCGCGATCCCGTTCTGGACGGCGCTGCTGAACAGCGTCATCGTCTCGGGGATCATCACGCTCTCGGTCGTGTCGTTCTCGACGCTCGCCGGCTACGCCTTCGCGAAGCTGCGGTTCCGCGGGCGCGACGGCCTGATGATCGGAGTGGTCGCGACCATGGCGATCCCGACGCAGCTGGGCATCATCCCGCTGTTCATCCTGATGCGGCAGCTCGGCTGGACGGGCTCGCTCGGCGCCGTGATCGTGCCGACGCTGGTCACCGCGTTCGGCGTCTTCTTCATGCGGCAGTACCTGGTCGACGTGATCCCGGACGAGCTGATCGAGGCGGCGCGCGTGGACGGAGCGAACCAGTTCCGGACGTTCCTCACCGTCGCCGTCCCGGCGGCGCGACCGGCGATGGCGATCCTCGGGCTCTTCACGTTCATGATGGCGTGGACCGACTTCCTCTGGCCGCTGATCGTCCTCAGCCCCACGAACCCGACCCTGCAGACCGCGCTCGCGCAGCTGCAGTCGGGCTACTACGTCGACTACTCGATCGTGCTGGCCGGCGCCGTGCTCTCGGTGATCCCGCTGCTGGTGTTGTTCCTGCTCGCCGGACGCCAGCTCATCGCGGGCATCATGAGCGGAGCGGTGAAGGGCTGAGGCCCGGAGACTCCCGCGGGACCGGGTCGGGGGACATCGGACCGCGGGACGGGGGCCTCGGGCCCGGGGCCGTGGTGCTCCGGGTCCGGGGGTCGGGGGCTGCGGGGAGGGATCGGGCAGTGCACTGGGCGGCCGGTGGGTTCGCGACCCGGCCGGTCGTCGTGCTCGGAGCATCCCGACCACTGCCGCGCAGGATCCCGCCGATCACGCCCCGTTCGGGTCTCCTGGCCCGACCTGCCGCCGCCTAGGCTGGCGCGGAGGAGGCGACATGGAGCCGAAGGACCCGCGCGACGAGGACCCCTCGAGCGGGCCGGCGCAGCCGCGTCCGGGGGACGGGCCGACGCCGTCCGAGCAGGCGCTGCGCGCCATCCGCGATGTCGCGAACGGGGCGGACCCGACGAGCGAGGCGTTCCGGCTGTCGAACGACTTCACCGACCGGCAGGCCGAACGGCTCCGGAGCCTTCTCGCGCGCTTCCGCCGCGGGCGCTGACCGTCACGGGGGCGGCCCGCTGCCGGCGGCGGGCGATCGATCGCTGCGCGCCGGTCGTGTCGGCCATCGCCGAGGCGGCGCCCCCGACCGCGCTACGCCACCCCGGACGGTCGCGATCCGCGCCCTCTCACGCCGCGGACTCGCTCCATCGGCCCGGTCCGGCGGCCCGCATCACCCCCGAATGGCCGCGATCCGCGCCCCTTCGCGCCGAGGACGCCCTCCACGGTCCCGCTCCTCCGGCGCTCGGCTAGCCTCGGAGGCACCCGCGAGGAAGGCCTGCATGACCCACGACACCGCCTCGGCCGCCCCGACCCTCGAAGCCGTCGCCGCGCTGGCCGGAGTCTCCCGCGCGACGGTCAGCCGGGTCGTCAACGACTCCCCGCGCGTGAAGGACGGCGCCCGGACGGCCGTGCTCGCCGCGATCGAGCAGCTCGGCTACGTGCCCAACCGCGCCGCGCGCTCCCTCGCCAGCCGCCGCACGCAGACCGTCGCGCTCGTGGTGCCGGAGTCGGCGGCGAAGGTGTTCGCGGATCCGTTCCTCGCCTCGGTGGTGCAGGGGGCCGCGATGGCCTTCGCCGGCACCGAGTACACGCTCACCATCGTGATCGCATCCGAGGCGGCGCCCGAGAAGACGCGGCGCTACCTGCTCGGCGGCAACGTCGACGGCGCGCTCGTCGTCTCGCACCACAGCGGCGACCACTCCTACGCGCAGCTCGGCGCCTCGCTCCCCGTGGTCTTCGGCGGGCGGCCGCTGACGGAGGAGGGCGGCAGCTACTTCGTCGACGTCGACAACACCGGAGCGGCGCGCACGGTCACCGAGCACCTCCTGGGCCTCGGCCGCACGGCCCCCGCGATGATCGCGAGCCGCCAGGACATGCCCGCCGCGATCGACCGCCTGTCGGGCTGGCGCTCGGCCGTCACCGCCGCGGGGCTCGACGACTCGCTCGTCGAGTACGGCGACTACTCGCCCGAGGACGGCGCGACCGCGATGCGCCGCCTGCTCGACTCCGGGCGGCCGATCGACGCGGTCTTCGCCTCCAACGACCAGATGGCGGCGGGCGCCCTGACGGCGCTGCGCGAGCGCGGCCTCACGGTGCCGGGCGACATCGCGCTCGCGGGCTTCGACGGCGACTACTTCGCCGAGGCGAGCGAGCCGCGCCTCACCACGGTGCGCCAGCCCTCCACAGGCCTCGGCGAGGCGATGGCGGACGTGCTGGTGCGACTCCTGGCGGGCGAGGAGGTGCAGCGCGTGACGCTGCTGCCGACCGAGCTGCTGGTGCGCGGCTCCACGGTCGCGGGTGCGTGACCCTGCGCTGAGTGCGCTGACCCGTTCGCTGAGTCGCCCGGAGCGGCTCCCCGCTGCGGTGTGTCGCGAGCCGATCCGGGCGACTCAGCGCGGGACGGGCTCGTCGGGGATGTCGAGCAGGTGGAAGGGACCCCGGGGGAGCGGGCCTGTGCTCCACAGCGCGACGACGGCCCAGCCGAGGTCGGCGTGCGCGACGGCGCCCTCGGGCAGGGTCCGGGTGAAGAGCGCGTAGTCGATCCCGTCGAGGGGGAGGGCGCTCAGGTCCCACGCGGGCCGGTCGGCGGCCAGCTGCTGGGCCCGGGCCTCCGCTGCCACCATCGCGGCTCGCGTCCGGTCCCCGGGCAGACCGGCGGGGATCGCCGAGAGGAGGAGCGAGCCGATCGCGAGCGCGGCCGTCGCGACGGGATCGGTGACCACTCCGTGCACCGAGCCGCGCGGCCCGAGGCGGACACCGGTCAGCCGCAGCGTCCGGACCGAGTACGAGCCGCCGTCCCGCTCGGCGCGGACCGAGAGGTCATCGACCGGCCCGTCGTTCGTCCGCCCGCTCCCGTCGACGGACCACGGATCGGAGACGGGGACCAGCGCGCGCATGCCCTCATCCGACTCCCTGCTGCGCCGCCGGTCAAGAGGCGCAGGGCCAGGACCGCCGCTGAGCTGCCCGCATCGGCTGGCAGGTCCGGCGTGTCGCGAGCAGATCCAGGCACCTCAGTGCGGAGGCGTGAAGGCCCGCAGGCGCTGCTCAGAACTCCTCGTAGTTGTAGGGCTCAGGGTCCTCGTCGATCACGGGGCGCGCGATCGTGGCGCGGTTGCTCTTGATGCGGGAGCGGATGTCCTCGACGGCGGCCTCGACGGCGCCGGTGGTCGACTCCTCGTCCTTGATGGAGACCTCGACGGGGACGGCGACGAGCTCGCTGCTCGCGTCGAGCGTCATCTTCGCCTCGATGAGCTCGCCGTCCTCGGTGAACGCCGGGACCGTGACCGCTTCGGAGTGCTCCTGGCGGTCGATCGCGGTCACCAGGTCGAGGAGGGCCTCGGTCACGGCGTCGGTCGTCACGAAGCTCTTGGAGGCGTAGGTCAGCTGCTGCATGCCTCCACTCTCCCGAACGGGAGCGCCCCTCGCGCGGGGTTGCGCCTCGTCGGCCCAGCCCGTAGCGGAGGGGGTGCACGACCGGCGCGGGCGTGAGGAGTCAACCCTCTAGGCCGCGATCCGCGCGTCCGCTTCCCTGGTGGCGGGGCCTCGGGAGGAGGCGCGGGGGTCTCGGGATCCCGGGGCCCCGGCACTCGATCGGGAGGGGACCGGATGCGGCGGAGCGGCCGGGGACTCCGCGGCGACCGGGCGTTCCAGGGCGCCTTCCTGATCGGAGTCGGCCTCATGGCGGCCGTCGACGAGATCGTCTTCCACCAGATCCTCGCCTGGCACCACTTCTACGACCGCTCCACTCCGGCGATCGGCCTGCTCTCGGACGGGCTGCTGCACGCGGCCGAGCTCCTCGCGCTCGTCGGCGGCGGCTTCCTGCTCGCCGACGCCCGGCGCCGATCCGCTCTGCGTCCGCGCACGGCGTGGGCCGCGGGGCTCACGGGGGCGGGACTGTTCCAGCTGTGGGACGGAGTCGTCGACCACAAGCTGCTCCGCGTGCACCAGGTCCGCTACGACGTCGACCTGCTCCTCTACGACTCCGCCTGGATCGCCTCGGGAGCGGTGCTGCTCGCGGCGGGGCTGCTCCTCCTGCCGCGGCGACGGCGCGCGACGGCGTGACCCCGCACGCCGACCACTCCCTGCTCGACCCGGGCCTGCTGCTCCTGGTCCCGCTGGCCGCAGCGGCGGCGCTCGGAGGGGGTGCGGCGGCACTCGAGCGGCGGCGCGGACGGCCGTGGCCGCTGCACCGCACCGCCCTGCTCCTCGGCGGGCTCGCGACCGCGGCGCTCTGCTTGGCGGGTCCGCTCGCGGAGTGGTCGCACGCGGATCCGCGCGGGGCGATGCTGACGCACCTGGTCCTCGGGATGCTCGCGCCGCTCCTCCTGGTGCTCTCGGCCCCCGTCACCCTGGCCCTGCGGGCGCTCGACGTCACCGCGGCCCGGCGGCTCTCGCGGCTGCTCCGGAGCCGCCCGGCCCGTCTCCTCGCCCACCCCGTGACGGCGCTCCTGCTCTCGACGGGCTCCCTCTGGCTCGTGCACGCGACCGGACTGCTCGCCGCCGCGCACGCCGATCCGCTGCTGCACCTCGCGCTCAGCGTGCACTTCCTCCTCAGCGGCTGCCTGATGACGGCGGCGCTCGCCGGAGTCGATCCGAACCCGCACCGCGCCCCGTTCGGCCTGCGCCTGGGGGTGCTCGGAGCGTGCATCGCCGCGCACGGGCTGCTCGCGACCGTGCTCTACGCGGAGGCTCCGGACGAGACCGGACGCCAGGCGGCGCTCCTGCTGTTCTACGGAGGCGACCTGCTCGAGACGGCGCTCGCCGTGGTCGTCTGCGCCCGGCGCTACGCGGCGACGGCGCCCCGGCAACCCCCTCCGCCGAGCGCGCCCTGCTCCCTACGCTCGGACGCATGCTCCTCATCTTCGGGACCCGAGCCGTCGAGGACCTCCTCCGGACGCTCGTCTTCGTCTGCCGCGTCTGCGGGCAGCGCGACGAGCAGCGGATCCTCCGCCGCCGGACGCGCCTCTCGCTCTTCTTCGTCCCCGTCCTGACCGTCTCGACCCGCTACCTGCTCGAGTGCTCGCACTGCCGCACAGTGTCCCCGATCAGCAAGGAGGAGGCGCAGGGCTCCGTCCGCTGGGCCGGCAACTCCGACCAGTGACCGCCCCGAGCGGGAGGCTCCCGCGGTGCGCTCAGCGCACCGGAGCCGGCACCGCCGCGGGACGCGCGGCGACCGCGGCCGCGCGCCGCGTCGCCCAGTTGTTGAGCAGCAGCGCCGTCACGACGATGGCCGCGCCGAGCAGGGCGACGGGCCCCGGCCGGTAGCCGCCCGCCATGCTGATCGCGAAGGTCGTGACCGGGACGAGGTTCTGGAAGAGCGTGCCGTTGACGGCGCCGAGCAGCTTGATGCCGGCGTTCCACAGCAGCACGGCGACGACGCCGGCCAGGAGGATCAGGTAGGCCAGCTGCGGCCAGGCCGCGAGCACCTCGGCCCCGGTCGGCGGGTGCGCGGAGCCGGTGGCCGTCGCCACGGCGACCGCGACGGCGATCGAGGGGCAGCCGAGCGCGGTGGTGAGCGTCGAGTACCGCAGCGCCGACCAGCCGGGGAACGCCGCGGCTCCGCGCGTGTAGACGACCCAGCAGATCGCGCCGAGCAGGGCGAGCAGCTCGCCGAACCCCAGCTCGCCGTCGAGGAGGAGGGCGACGTCGCCGCGAGTGACGACGAGCGCGACTCCGGCGAGCGCGAGCAGGATGCAGCCGACGGTGGCGGCCGGCGGCAGGCGACGCGCTCCGATGCTCGCGAGCACCGCGCCGATCGCGGGCATCATCCCCATCATCAGGCTGACGTTCGGGGCCGAGGTGAACCGCAGAGCCGTGAAGGCGAGCAGGCCGAAGCCGGCGAATCCGGAGGCGCCGAGCAGCGCCAGCCGCCACCCGCGGCCGTCGAGCCGGAAGGCGCGGAGCCCCTCCGCCCGGGCGAGCAGCAGGGCGAGGACGACCGCGGCGGCCGTGTAGCGGATGAGGGTCATGAAGAAGGAGTCGACCGTCGCCGCGATGCTGTCCGCGACCGGGAGCATGCCGCCCCAGAGGATCGGCGGGATCAGGCAGAAGAGCAGACCTCGCGACCGCATGGCGCCCCTGACCCGTCGGGTGCGGCCGCCCCGGGCGGGGGCCGTCGCTCGATGGTGGACCCCGGCGGCTCGACGCACAAGAGCGCCGCCGACCCCCGAACGGCCCGCCGCGGGGCCGAGCGGAGAGGGGGGCGCCGGGTGTGGAGGAGGCTCGGCGAGCCGACTGACCTGGTACGACGAAAACGACGGAGCCGCAAGGACCTTGCATGGCCCCTTTAGGGTGACAAAATTCACTTGCTTCCATCATCTCCGTGCCCCTAGGTTGATCGCAGCACCCCCCGATGCTGTCCTCTGTCAGGTCCTGCTCCGATCCCCCCGTCGGACGCCGTTCCTCACTCGGGTCGCGCCCACCCCGGCGACGACCTCCGTTCCGCGCGGGCGCACATCGGCCCCCGGCCGCGGAGAGGAACAGTCATGACGACACAGCCCGGCCACGGCGCGGACGAGCCGACGGCTCCCCGTCGCCGGGCGACCTGGGAGGCGCACGACGAGACGGCCTCGCGCCCGCTCTCGGGACGCCGTGCCGCCCGCTCCGGGCGCGAACGGGTCTCCGCACCGCGCCGCCTCGCGTCCGCGACGCCTGCCGGAGCGGTGACGGTTCCCGCCGCCCCGACCGCGGTGCTGGAGCGTTCGGCCGCCCCGTCCGCGGTGGTCGAGCGACCGGTGGTGCCGACCGCTGTCCTGGAGCGTCGGGCTGCGCCGACCGCGCTTCCGGCCGCGACGGCCGCTGCCCTGGAGCATCCGGCCACCGCGACCGCCGTCCCGGAGCGTCCGTCCGCCGCGACCGCGCTCCTGGAGCCCCCGGCCGCCCCGACCGCGCTCCTGGAGCGCCCGGCCGCCCCGACCGCGCTGCTCGAGCGTCCGCCGGCCCCCACTGCAGTCCTCGAGCGCACCGTGCTCCCCGCCGTCGACGCCGACCGGCTCCCTCCGGCATCCACCCCGATCGCCGGCACGCGCCCCCGCAGCGGCCGCCGCGCTTCGTCGCGCATCGGCGACCTGGTCGCCGCCCTCCCCGCCCACAACGAGGAGGCCGGGATCGCCGCGGCGATCGAGGGCCTGCGCCGGCAGACCTGGCCGCCGGACCGGATCGTCGTCATCGCCGACAACTGCACCGACGCCACGGTCGAGATCGCTCTCGCGCACGGCGCCGAGGTGTTCGTCACCGTCGGGAACAGCCACAAGAAGGCGGGCGGCCTGAACCAGTTCCTCGCCGAGGTCCTCCCGGGGTTGCAGGACGACGACCTGGTGCTCGTGCAGGACGCCGACTCCGCGCTCGACCCCGGGTTCCTCGAGATCGCCCGCGGCAGGCTGCACGGCGGCATCGGCGCGGTCGGAGGAGTGTTCCGCGGCGGCGAGGGCGGCGGCTTCGTCGGCCACCTCCAGCGCAACGAGTACGCGCGCTACGCCCGCGACGTGCGCCGGCTGAACGGGAAGTGCCTCGTCGTCACGGGCACCGCGGCCGTGCTCCAGGTCGCCGTGATGCGCCGCATCAGCGCGGCCCGCCTGGCCGGCTCCCTCCCCTCCGGAGACGGCATCGGCGGCATCTACGACACCACCGTCCTCACCGAGGACAACGAGCTCACGTTCGCGATCCGCCACCTCGGCTACGACGTGCTGAGCCCCGCCGGCTGCACCCTCGTCACCGAGGTCATGCCGACCTGGGGAGACCTCTGGCGTCAGCGCCTGCGCTGGAAGCGCGGAGCGGTCGAGAACTGCGTGCAGTACGGCTTCACGCGGGTCACGGCTCCCTACTGGGGGCGCCAGCTGCTCACGATGCTCGGCTGCATCATCACCTACGTCTACCTGGCCACGATCGTCTACGCCGTCGGCTGGGGCGAGCTGAGCCTCCAGCCGTTCTGGCTGGCCGTCACCGCGATCTTCGTCGTCGAGCGGATCGTGACGGTCCGCGACCGCGGCTGGCGGTACATGCTCGCCGCCGCGTCGATGTACGAGCTCGTCGTCGACCTGTTCCTGCAGGTCGTCCACACCAAGGCCTACCTGGATGCGCTGACACGCCGTCGGCGCGACTGGTGAAACAGAGAGAGAGACATGTACAACCACATCGGAACAGCCGCCGGAGCCGGAGTCGGTGCCGGAACGCTCGCCATGACCGGGTTCGACTCGGTCTGGCTGGCACTCGCGGCCTTCGCCCTCATCGCTGCGGGGACCGCCGTCCTGCGCATCGCTCCTCGCCGCAAGCGCGAGGTCTGAGACACGGTGGCGGGCGGGGGACAGCCCGCGCCCGTCACCGTCCCACGACCGCCGTCGCCGCGGAGGTCCGGCTCGCGGTGGTGTACCCGGTCTTCGTCCCGGTGACGGTCAGCGTGATCCGCTTCCCCGCCTGAGCCTTCGTGAGCGTGAACCGCGGCGACGTCGCTCCCGCGATGGCCGCGCCGTCCGCCTTCCACCGGTAGGTGAGGTTGACGGGGGTCGGCGTCCACGGACCCGGGGCTGCCGTGAGCACCGCTCCGACCCGGGCCGTGCCCGTGACGGTCGGCGTCGCGGCGCCGAGGGTGCCGGCGGCGACCGGTGCGGTCGGCTGCGAGGTCGTCGGGCCGGAGCCGTCGGCGGCGCTCACCGTCACGGTCACCCGCTTGCCGACCGCGGAGGAGGGGACCACGAGATCCGGACCCGTCACTCCCGCGATGTCGACGCCTCCCGCCGCCCAGCGATGCACGAGCGGTCCCGTCCGGCCGGCGGAGGAGGACAGGGTCGCGCCCACCGCGGCGGTCCCGACGACGACCGGAGCCGGCGCCGCGTCGGACCGGTAGACCGCGACGTGGTCGACGAGCATCGTCCCGCCGGAGCTCTTCGGAGCGGCTGCACTGTCGCACCCGCACACGCCGTTCGGCAGCCCGCCCCCGATGGCGAGGTTCAGGATCAGCAGCACGTCGTTCGGGACCGCGGCCTGCCACGCGGCCGTCCCCACCTCCGACTCCCGCACCACGTGCCGGGTGACGCCGTCGACGAGGAACTCCACGCGCTCGTCGCCGGGCACGGTCCGGTCGAGCAGGGCGGAGTAGCGGTGGAACCCCGTCACGCAGGACGCGCAGTCCAGCATCCCGCTCGTCCGGCCGGCGGGCTCGTCGCAGGGGCCGCCGTCCGGCACTCCGCAGTGCAGCGTCTGGATCACCTGGGCGGTGCCGTTGACGGCCTCGAGCATGTCGAACTCGCCGGTCGCCGGCCAGTCGATGACGGCGTTCGCGTCCCGCCCGAGAGCCCAGAAGGCGGGCCAGTAGCCGGTGGCCTGCGCGACGTCCGGCAGCTGGATCGAGGCGGTCATCAGCAGTCGGCCGCCCGCCGGCGCCGAGAACGACTTGTCGGCGGTGACGATCCGCCCGGAGGTCCAGGCTCCGGCGGAGTCGCGGAGGGCGCGGATTCCCAGAGCGCCGCCGCCCGTGAGGAAGACGTTCGCCGTCGACGCGGTCGTCCGGTCGACCGCCCCGGTGCCCCAGGTGCCGACCTCGTGCTCCCACTGGCTCCCGACCGGCGCGCCCGCCGGCCCGGTGAAGTCGTCGCGCAGGAGCGTGGTCCAGCCCGGGGCGTCGGCGGGTGCCGCCGTGACGGCCTGGCCGGCGGACGAGGCGGTCGGAGTCGTGGACGCCGGTGCGAGGGCGGCGACCGCCTGCGGGGGTGTCGCCGCCAGCACTCCGAGGCACAGGGCTGCGAGGGCGAGGGCGAGTCGCGGCCGGTCGAGGAGTCGTGAAGGCATGGCGAGTCCTCTGCGTCGAAGGGGCGCGCAGCTGCACGCGCCTCGACGCTAGTGAGGAGTACTCGCTCTCCCCCCACCCTCCAGGCGGGGTGATCTCCGGCACGAAAGCTCACGACCGGGCTCGGCCGGGCCGGGTCCAGGGTGCTGGCAGAGGGGCGGCCGCCGTCGCCTCCGATCGCCCGTTCGAAGGAGAACACCATGCACCGTCGTCTCACGGCCACGCTCGCCGCGATCGCCCTCGCCCTCGGAGGGGCCGTCGCCGTCGCTACCCCCGCCTCCGCCGGGCAGCTCGTCTACCGGAACGGCGGCCCGGGCAACTGCTACGAGGTCCGCTCGCAGCGCGACTCCCTGGGTCGCGCGCAGGTCACGGTGTGGTGGCACTGCGACCAGGCGAGCAACGTCAAGGTCATCTGGAGGAACGGCCCGGACAGCGGCTGCAACAAGATGAGCGTCATCAACCGCAAGTTCAGCGACAGCTCGGGAGTCGCGTCCCGCTTCGACCGCCTCGTCTCCTGCTGACCCGGACGGGCTGCCCCTGATCCCTTCCGCGGGATGCCGCTCCGCTACGCGGCACGCCGCGTACCCGAGCGGCTTCCCGCGGGAGGGGACGGCGGCGGCACCGCTCAGTGCTCGGCGCGCCCCGAGTCCTCGATGAGGCGCACCTTCACGTTCACGGCGAGCGGCCCCGTGATCGACGGGTCGGCGGCGAGCAGCGCGTGCATCCGCTCGCCCACGAGGCGGAGCGTCTCGGGGGCCGGCAGTGCGGCGGACGCGGCGATGTGCGCGCTCACCGTGGTGAACCCCTCCGACCGGTCGATGTCGACCAGCACGTCGGGCTGCCGCAGGTCCAGCTTCACGGCGAGCGCGTCGGCCGCGGCCTCGACGATCGGCTGGGCGGGGTAGACCCCCGCGACTCCCTCGATGTCGCGGATCTCGGCGGTCAGCCGCTGCGAGAGCTCGGTGTCGTCGGTCATTCCCGCTCCTCCCGGTGGGGGTACACGTCGTCGACGGTCACGTCGATCGCGCCGACGGTCAGCTCGGTGTGGCGCTCCAGGGCGTAGCGGATGCGCTCGCGCAGGCGGTCGGCGGCCACGGCGACCGGCAGGCCGAACTCGAGGGCGCAGGTCACGTCGATCCGCACCACCGCGCCGGGAGCCGAGACGTCGCCGTCGAGGGTGCAGCGGCCCATGATGACGCCGCCCATCGTGTCGCCGGCGCGGCGGATCATCCCGCGCACGGCCGCCTCGGTGAGCGCCAGGCGGAGGGTCGGGTCGGGGTGGCGGACGGGGATGTCGCGGCCGGAGCGCACCTCGGAGCGGATCGCGTCGAGCAGGCCGGCGATCCAGACCTCGTCGCGGTCGGGCTCGCGGTCGGCCTCCTGCCGCAGCGCCCGTGCCGAGAGCTCGGTGAGGCGGGTGAGGTTCGCGAGAGCGAGCCGGCACGCGGCGGAGTTCTCGATCGAGGGGTCGCGCGGCTCGCGGCCGCGGTCGAGGTACTCGCCCAGCTCCTCGAGCGTGTGGCCGTCGAGGTCGTCCTCGGGCACGGCGGCGTCGTCGGTCATCGCCATGCCTCCAATTCGTGGAGCAGGAATCGACGGGCCCGGGCGAGGAGGCCGCGGACCGTCGAGACGGGGAGTTCGAGAGCGTCGGCGATCTCCTGGTAGCTGTAGCCGGCGGTCTCGCGGAGTAGCCAACAGCGTCGCTGATCAGCAGGCAATCGGTCCAGCGCTTCCCAGACCGCGTCCAGCTGGAGTCGTGCCTCGACGATGCGCTCGGGGGAGTGCTCGGGCGGCGCGGGCGGATCCCAGTCGTCGATGTCGTCGTGGCGGCGGCGGACGCGGATCCGGTCGATCGCCTTGTGGGTGACGATGCGCATCAGCCAGTTGCGGATGTGCGCCGGGCTGTCGAGATCGGCCAGACGCCGCCAGCCGGTGAGGAACGCCTCCTGCACCACGTCCTCGGACTCCGCCTCGGAGCCGAGGAGCTTCGCGGCGTAGACGCGCATGAGGGCGCCGTGGCGGCGGGCGAGCTGCTCGAACGCCTGCACGTCGCCGTCGACGGCGCGCGCGGCGAGGGTCGCGTCGGACGCGTTCAGGAGGGGGTCGTCGTCGATGAGCGCCTCCTCCGCGGTCCCGCGCGCGGTGTCCCCGCGCGCCGATGCCCTCAGTGTGGGGCGCCGTCCGGCATGACTACCAGCCTTGACAACGGGCCGCCGAATCCGCTGGCCGGATTGCGAGTGCCGCCGATGGGGGACGTCTCGAGACGGGATTCGTGACATTCCGGCTCCTCGACACGTCTTGATTCCGTACCCCTCGTGCGTCCCCCCGAGCGCACGGACCCCGAACCCGGAAGAAGTCCCCCATGCACTGCTCCCTCCGCTGCCGCCCCGGGCGGACGTCATGAGCGAGTCGACCTTCACCCTCGGCAGCCCCTTCGCGGGCGACGAGCGGGCCGACCGGCGCTACGAAGCCTCCGGCGACGATCCGACCGCCGCGTCCGCCGTCTACTCCGAGGCGTACGGCGGAGGCGAGTTCCGCGTCGCTCCGTTGCAGCGCGGCTTCTCCTACCGCTACGCCGTCCGCGGCAGCGACCGGGTGACCCTGCGCACCTCCGACTGCTCGGGCGCCCTCACCGGCCAGGTCCCCCACCTGAAGGAGTACGTCGTCGGGTGGTTCCGCGCCGGCGGCGGACGCCTGAACCTGCCGCCGTTCACCCGGACCGGCGCGCTCTCGGCCCCGTTCCTGTTCCCCGCGGAGCGCCAGTTCGGGCTCGAGTTCGAGCCGCACCGGCAGAACCTCATCCACTTCGCCCCCGGGTTCCTCGAGGACGTCGCGACCGAGACGCACGCCGGCCCCCGCCAGCCCGTCTCCTTCGACCACGCGGCGGACGCCGACCCCGGCGTCCTCGCCCGCTGGCGCGCCGCGGTGACGGAGGCGAGCGCCGCGCTCGCGACGGCCGCGATCACTCCGCTCGTGCGCTTCACCGCCGAGCTCGACCTCGCCCGCGTGCTGCTCCTGCTGTTCCCGTGGCGGGCGTGGGACGTGCCGGCCGTGCTGCGGCGCCCGTCCGCCTCCCGCACCCGGGTGGCGCTCGACTTCCTCCAGCACCACGCCCACGAGCCGATCACCCCGGCCGACGCCGCCCGCGCGGCCGGTCTGCACACCCGCACGCTGCAGCAGGCGACGAAGCGGCACCTCGGAGTGTCGCCGTCGGTCTACCTGCGCGACGTGCGGCTGGACCGCGCCCACTCCGACCTGGTCGCCGGCGACCCCTGCTCGACCACCGTCGCCGCGGTCGCCCGCGAGTGGGGCTTCGGCAACCTTGGCCGCTTCGCGAGCGCGTATCAGGTGCGCTTCGACGAGAAGCCGAGCCACACGCTGCGCCGCTGACGCGCAGCCCCTGCGTGCCCGAGGGCCCGGACCGTCTCAGGACGGTGCCGGGCCCTCGTCGTCTCTGGGTGCGTCCCGAGGGACCGTCTCGGAGGATGCTCCATCGTGTCCTCCGACCGGTCTTCAGGACACGGACCTCGTGACACTCGGCGCCGGCTCAGCCCGGCTGATGCACGTGGATGTCGCTGCTCATCGTCACGCTGTTGAACTCGAGATACAGCTGCCCCTCGACGACCGACACGGTCAACGTGTTGCGGCGCTCGAGTACCGCGACCGCGGCATCCAGAAACCCCTGATCGAAGCTCTGCACGGTGATCTGCTCGAGCTGGTGGACGCGCTTGCCGGACCACGCCGCGATCACCTTGTCCGGGTTGCGATGCGTGTAGACCGTCGTGCGGTCGGCCAGTCTGCTCCCGAAGTGCAGTCGCTCGGCATCCGGCGCGCCCACCTCGATCCACGTGGTCAGCCTGCCGGTGAGATCGCGGACCAGCACCGCCGGCTCGGTCGCCGTCGACGAGATCCCCTCGCTGAACGTGATCCCCTCCACGTATTCGAGGCAGTACGCGAGCACGCGCGTCATCATGTACGCGTCGGTCTCGGAGGGGTGCCGAGCGGCTCGCAGCGTGATGTCCTCGTAGACGCCGCGGTCCACATCAGCCAGCTGTATCGCGAAGTTGTACATCACTGCGCCGGCGGCCACGTGTGCGAGCTTAGGTCCTCTCGCTCATCGAGAAGCGCGAGGCTTCTCCGGCGCCGGTGGGGGCATCAGGTTCGCGCGCCTACTGGGGGCGCCTCCGCGACCAGGAGCTCGAGGCCTGGCTCGGGGTCAGCCGGACGCCGATCCGGGAGGCGCTGCTCCGGCTGGCCCGCGTCGGCCTCGTCTCGGCCAAGCCCGGCCGGGCGACGATCGTGACCCCCGCCACGGCCGAGAGCATCAGCGGCGCCCAGCAGATCGCCGCCGCCATGCACGAGCTCGCCACGCGCCTCGCCGGCCCGGCCGTCACTCCGGAGGCGCTCGCCGCGATGGAGTCGGCGAACGACGACTTCGCGCGGGCGCTGGCGGAGGGCGACGTCGAGCTGGCGCTGCGCTCGGACGACGCGTTCCACGCGGTGCTCACCGGGCTCAGCGGCAACGGGATGATCGAGGACGTGCTCGAGCAGGCCACTCCGCTCATCCGCCGTGCCGAGCGCCAGCGCTTCGCCTCCCTCGCGGCCCGAGGATCCGTGGAGCAGCACCGCGCGATCGTGGCGTCCCTCCGCGCGGGCGACACGGACGGTGCCGCCCGCCTCAGCCGAAAGAACTGGATGACGCTCGACCGTCACCTGCACGAGGCCTGACGCGCTGCTCCTCCGCGGGGAGGAGTCCGCGCTCGGTCATGCGCGAGGCCGACGCGATCGCATCCGCGACGAACCGCTCGGTCAGGTCGGCATACCCTCGCCCGCGCGCTCCGCATCCGTCCCGAGAGCTGAGCGCCGCCCTCCCCGCGCCTCCGCCGCCGAGATGCGGGTCGAGGCTGATGCCGGGCGCGGCGCGGAACGACGGACGGCAGACGCGCGGGCGGCCGGAGCGCTCTGGAACACTCGAGCGAGGGGCGGGGGCTCCGGAGCGGGGGAGCCGTGGCGTCACGCTTCGTCGAGCTCGACGGTCTGCGCGGCCTCGCCGCCCTCGGCGTGGTCGTCTACCACTTCACCACCGCGTTCTCGCTCGATCATCCCGATGCACCGCCGGGATCCTTCGCGCTCCCGTTCGGCGAGTTCGGCGTCCAGCTCTTCTTCGTCATCAGCGGCTTCGTGATCCTGATGTCCGCGGACCGCGCGCGGCGGCCGTCGGACTTCGCGATCTCCCGCGTCAGCCGCCTCTACCCGGCCTACTGGATCGCGGTGGTCGTCTCGATCGTCGTCGGCGCTCTCGCCCGCGTCCCCGGCACCGACCTCACGCCGCTGGAGCTGCTGCTCAACTTCACCATGGTGCAGCGGTTGCTGCTGGTACCCAATGTGAACGGCGCGTTCTGGACGCTGGCCGTCGAGATGCAGTTCTACCTGCTGGTGCTGCTCGTGCTCGTCCTCACGAAGTGCCGGTTCACGGATCGGCTGGTCCGCGTGCTGGTGGTCGTCTGGCTCGGCGTCGCCGCGACCGCCTCCGTCGCCGCTCACCTCGCCTCGGGAGGCGTCGACGTCGTCTCGGCGCCGGTCGCCGTCCGGGTCCTGGCGAACCTGACGCTGGCCGAGTACGGACCGCTCTTCTGCGTCGGGATGCTGCTGTTCCTCTCGCGACGCCAGGGGCGCTTCGAGCTCCTCGCCGTGCCGGCGGCTCTGATCGCGGCCCTGAACGCCCAGCTCCTCCACGGCGGGCCGGACGGAGCGGTCGTCCTCGGCGTCTGCGCGGCCGTCGCGGTCGTCGCCATGCGGCGCCGGACCGCCGTGCTGCGATGGGCGCCGCTGCTCTGGCTCGGGCGGATCAGCTACTCGCTCTACATCCTCCATCTGGTCGTGGGCAGCGCGATCGTCAGCGCGCTCTGGCCGCTGATCGGCCGCGACGGAGCAGGACTCGTCGCCTTCGTCGTCGTCCTCCTGCTGTCGTGGGGCGTCAACGCGGTCGCCGAGGAGCGGTGGAGCCCCGCCTGGCGCCGCGCCCTCACCCGTCGGCGCGACCGCCGGCTCCCGGCGGGGACGGCGACCGCGGCCTGACGCGGCTGTGCACTCCGCTGGCCGCTCAGCGAGTGCGCCGAAGGAGCCTGTGGACGCCGGTGGCCGCGAAACGCATCTCCGCTCGACGTTCCCTGCACCTTGGCTGAGCCACCGGGACGTCCGAGCCCCGGGCCACGTCTTCATCATGTGCCACGGATCGTGAGCACCGCGGCCCCGGCCACGACCTCTGACCATCTGGAGAAGATCATGACCAACGTCACCCCCACCAGCCTCGCCAACGCCTCCTCGGCCAAGCACGGCACCGCCACCTCGGCCGGCAAGAACACGATCGCCGACGGCGTCGTCGAGAAGGTCGCCGGCATCGCGGCCCGAGAGGTCCCCGGCGTGCACGACCTGGGCAACGGCGCCGCCCGCGCCATCGGCGCCATCCGCAACGCGATCAACGCGCAGGACCGCGGCCAGGGCATCTCCGTCGAGGTCGGCGAGAAGCAGGTCGCCGCCGACATCACCGTCGTCGCCGAGTACCCCGTCGCGCTGCAGAAGCTCGCCGACAGCATCCGCTCCGCCGTCTCCGAGGCCATCTCCTCGGTCGTCGGCATGGAGGTCGCCGAGGTGAACGTCACCATCTCCGACGTCTTCATCCCCTCGGACGACAAGGACGACGAGACCGAGAGCCGCGTCAAGTGACTCCGTCCCACATCGGCCTGGTCCTCGGCGCGGTCCTCGCGCTGACCGCCCTCGTCTTCGGCTTCTGGGCGCTCCTCTGGGTCGCCCTCGCCATGGCGATCGGCTACGGCGTCGGGCGGGTCGTCGAGGGCAAGCTCGACCTGCGCTCCCTCGGCGACACCCTCCGCGGGCGGCGGTCCTCGTGACCGCGGCGGTGATGGCCGACGAGGCCAGCCACGGCCGCACGACGATCAGCTCGCGCGCCGTGCGCCGAGTCGTGTCGGCCGTCACCGCGGAGGCGCTGGACGTGAACTCGTCCGACGTGTCCGTCGAGCTCGACGACGAGGGAGGACGCCTCCACGTCGTCGCGCACGCCCCCATCCACGTCACGCCCCTGGGCGAGACGGGCCGCCGCTCCTCCGTGACGCTACTGGACCGACTCAGCCGGGCGCAGACGACCATCCGCTCGCGCTGCCTCGAACTGACGGGCTCCACGATCGGCCGGGTCGACCTCCGGATCACCGGTGCCGACCTCCGAGAACGAAGGAGGGTGTCGTGACGACTCCCACCACTGCCGGCCGGGCGCTCTACCCGCGCCTGGTGCGGCGCGAGACGCACTCGTCCCGCTCCGGATCGGCGATCGTCCTCGCCGTCCTGCTCATCCTCCTGTTCGCGTGGCTGGGCACGGAGGCGGTCCTCGCCGTCCTCGGCCAGCCCGCGCTGCTCGTGGCCCCGCAGGACGGAGCGTCCTCGCTGCTCAACGCGGCCGCGGCGCCCATCGCGCTGACCGCCGCCGCCGGCGCCGTGCTCGCTCTGATCGGGCTCGTCCTGATCGTCGTGTCGCTCAAGCCCGGCCGTCGCGGCCGTCGCGCCGTCAGCACCGACCGCACCGCGGCGATCGTCGACGACCGCGTCATCGCGCAGGCCGTCGCCCGCACCGCCGGCTACGCCGGTGACGTCGACCCCGACAACGTGTCGGTGTCGGTCGGATCCCGCGTCGTCGACGTGACGGTCTCCCGCACCTCCGGCCGCAGCATCGACGTCACGCCGATCCGCGAGGCCGTCGACGCCGAGCTCGCCACGTTCGACTGCACCCCGCGCCTGCGCTCCAAGGTGCGCCTGTCCGAGAAGGGAACGGTCCGCTGATGACCACCACGAACCGATTCCTCAACCGGCTGCTCCTGTTCGTCGTGGGCCTCGTCCTCCTCCTCGCCGGCGGCGCCGTCGCGGTGGGGTCGCTGCTCCCGCAGGTGCAGGAGAACGTGTCCACCGCCGCGCAGGACGCGGCCGACCCCACGAGCCAGGCCCTCTCGGGCGGCACCCCGTGGATCCTCTGGGTCATCGCGGTCGTCGCGCTCGTCCTCATCCTGCTGCTGGTGCGCTTCATCGTGCGCCAGGGCCGCGGCCGCACCTCCACGCTGCTGCGCGTCGGCTCCGGAGAGGGAGCGGGGACGCCCTCAGGCGGCTCCGTCACCATCGACGCGAAGGTCGCCGAGCAGGTCCTCGAGGAGGCCCTGTCGCAGGAGCCGTCCATCGTCGCGGTCGACGTGACCGCGTTCGAGATCAAGCACCAGAAGGTGCTGCGCGTCACCGCGCACACCCGCCGCGGCGCCTCGCCCGCCCGCACCCGGCAGACGGTCGACCAGGCCGTCCGCCAGTGGGACGCCCTCCTCGGCGAGGAGACGCCCGTCGTCATCCAGATCGTCAGCGGTCTGCGGACGAAGATGAGCGGCACCGCCCGCGTGCAGTAGCCGCCGGCGCCACCGTCCGGCCCTCCCGATCGGGAGGGCCGGAGAGCCCCGCTCAGGCGGGATGGAAGTCTTTCTGAAGGAGCACCCCATGTCCGATCCGATGGAGCCCGGCACCGTCGAGCGCATCCGCACCGATGAGCAGCCGACCCCGAACCAGCAGAGCCGGCGCGAGTCCGCCCGCCGCGACGGGAAGCCGTCCGAGCCCGAGTCGACCGAGAGCCGGGTCGCGACCGCCGCCGGCGAGAGCGCCCAGCGCGTGTCCGGCGTCCACCACCTCGGCGGAGCCGTCGCCCGCGGCCTCGACCGCGCCTCCCGCCGCGTGCTGGGCACCAGCACCGTCCCCGGAGTCACGGTCTCGAAGGCCGACGGCGTCACCACCGTCGACATCGACCTCGTCGTCGAGTACCCCCACCCCGTCCGCGAGGTCCTGGACGCCGTGCGCGATCAGGTGCAGCGCGTGGCGGAGCCGGTCGCCGGCGGCCACGTCGTCGTCAACGTCGAGGCGACCGACGTCCACGGCCCGTTCGACCCGATCGAGAAGCCGGAGGAGGACGAGGAGCCGCTCGTCGACACCGCCAAGCGCGCCGCGTCCGACGCCCGCGACTCCGCCAAGGAGGCCGCCGGGAACGCTCGCGACGCCGTCTCCGGTGCCGTCGACTCCGCCCGCGGACGTCTGGCGGACGCAGCCGACGACGCCGCTGACGCGATGGACCGTGCGGCCGACGAGCGCGACGAGCGCGCAGCCGCCCAGAAGACGGCCGACGACGAGCGCGCCGCCGAGCGCGACGAGGACGACCCCCGCGTCGAGACGCACGCGGCTCCGGCCGTCGTCGAGACCGCGGAGTTCGTGGTCCGCGTCCAGGTCGAGCCGGTGGACGACGATGGCGACCCCCGCACCGCGACCGTCGAGGTCGCTCCTGCGGAGGAGTCCGAGCACGTCGAGCGCGACGAGGCCGCGGCCGATCGCGACGCCGCGTCCGACGACGCCCACCGCTCCGAGGACGACCGCGCGTCGTCCGCCGCCGGTCGGGAGTAGTCCCGTGCGCACCCGCTCGTACGGCGCGCGACGCAAGCCGCGCGCGGCCTGGATCGCGCTCGGCACGGGCGTCGTGCTCTCGTTCGTGGTCGTCGTCGCCGTGCTGCTGCCCGTCCTCGGGCTGATCGGCGCGGCCGACGGCACCACGGCCGGGGCGCTCGACGTCCCGGTCGGCGCGATCGTCCTCTCGATCGTCCTCAGCTACGCGGTCGGCCTGGCCTGCCTCGCCGTCGCGTTCCTCTCCCGCAACGCGGCCCTCGCCTGGGTCGCCGCAGTGGCCGCCGTCATCGCGACGCTCATCGGCTCGATCTGGCCGCTCGTCGCGACCGGATTCGCCAGCGTCGACCAGGCGAAGGACGTCATCCCCTTCATCCAGGACCTGATCGCCCGGGTCCGGGGGTAGCGTCGGGGCGATGAGCTCCGACTACCTCCGCGCCTACGACGACCAGCTCCGCTCCGACGCCGAGACCCCGAGCGCCGTCTCCGTGACGCGCGAGGGGCCTCTGCGTCTGGTGACCTTCGCCGGCGGACGCGGCTTCGTCACCTACCGCGACCTCGCCGGCGCCTCCTCCGCGGAGATCGCCCGCCTCGTCGCCGCGGCCTGCGCGCACTTCGACGCCGATCCCGGCATCACCCGCGTCGAGTGGAAGACCCGCGGCCACGACGAGGCCCCGGGCCTGCACGACGCCCTCGTCGCGAACGGCTTCGCGCCGGACGAGGCCGAGTCGATCATGATCGGCCCGGTCGAGGCGCTGCTCTCGGACCGGCCGGTCCCGGAGGGGGTCGTGCTGCGGCGGGTCGTCGACGAGCCGGACGTCCGCGCGTTCAGCGCCATGATCGACGCCGCCTTCGAGGAGGAGGTCGACGTGTCGATCGCCGATTCGCTCGTCGCCCGCCTGGCGCGCGGCGACGGCATGGAGCTGTGGGTCGCCGAGGTCGACGGGCGGATGGCGTCCGGCGGCCGGCTCGAGCCCGTCCCGGGCACCGCCTTCGCCGGCATCTGGGGTGGAGCGACGCTGCCGGACTACCGCGGACGCGGGCTCTACGGCCTGGTCACGGCCGCCCGCGCCGCCTCCGCCCGTGATCTCGGGAAGACCCTCGTGCACAGCGACTCGACCGAGTACTCGCGGCCCATCCTGGAGCGCGCGGGCCTCGTCCGGGTGTCGACGACGACCCCGTACCGTCGACGGCGTCCGTAGTCCGCTTCTCCGGGCGTGCGCGGGGATCTCGAGACGCGCGCGGTGCGCGCTACTCGATCAGCACGGCGGGGACTTCTGCTGGTCGAGTAGCCCGAAGCGGCGTATCGAGACCTGCCCGTTCGTGCGTGGAGATCTCGATACGCGCGCTGCTCCGATCAGCTCGGGGACGTGATCTCGAGCGCGATGTTGTCGGGGTCGCGGAACTCGAGGAGGCTCATGCCGCCGGCGTCCTTGATCGGCTCGTGGGCGATGCCGAGGTCGTCGAGCACGGCCGCGGCCGCCTTCAGCGCGTCGAGGTCGGGGACGGTGAAGCTGACGTGGTCGAGCCCGACCCGGTCCTCGTCGAAGCGGTCGTCGCCGGGCGCGACGGGGCGCAGGCCGAGCAGTCCGCCCGGGAACTGGTAGATCACGCCGCCGAACACGAACGCCAGCTGCTCCTTCTCCTCCGGCGACGCGTCGGCCGGCGGCGCCTCGAAGGCGACGTCGAAGCCGAAGACGGAGTCGTAGAAGGGACGCGAGACGGCGATGTCGCGGACGGTGAGTCGGACGTGGTTGTAGTCGACAGCGGGGATCGGCACAGGGGTTCCTCTCGGCGGGGCGGGCGGAGTGCCCGTCTCCAGTTGTTCGGAGGCGGCGGGCCGCCGGTTCGGGGCTGGCGCCGCCTCCGAGGATCGGGTAGCGCGTCAGTCCAGCTCGGTCGGGCGCGCCGGCTCGGCCAGCAGGGCGCGCGCCGCCATCCCGATCACCGCGCTGTAAGTGGGGTAGGCGAAGCGGACGTTCGCGAGGGTCGCGAGGTCGACTCCGGCCGCCATCGCCGTGGTCACCGACTGCACGACCTCGATCGCGTTCTCGCCGACCGCGTGCGCGCCGAGCAGCAGCTCGCGGCGCCGGTCGGCGATCAGCGTGAGGAACCCGTTCTCGCGGTCGTCGATGACGGCGCGGTCCAAATTGGAGAACGGCACCGAGGCGACGACGCACTGCGGGTCGCGCTCGCGGGCCTGCTCCTGCGTGAAGCCGACGCCCGCGTAGTCCGGGTCCGTGAATCCGCCCGCGGGCAGGAGGAACTGAGGCGTGCGCCGGTTCGCGCCGAGCACCGCGTTCTCGGCGGCGGCCTCCGCCTCGAACTGCGCCGCCTGGACGAGCATGTCGCGCCCGTTCGCGTCGCCGACCGCGAAGATGTGCGGCACGACGGTGCGGAAGTACTGGTCGGCGGGGATCGCCGAGCGGACGACCTCGATGCCCGCGTTCTCGAGTCCGAGGTCCTCGACGTCGGCGGGCCAGCCGGTGGCCATGACCACCACGTCGACCTCGACCGTCCGGTCCTCGCCGCCCTCGCGCCACGCGATCGCGAGCGAGCCGTCGTCCTGCCGCTCGATGCCCGACACCGTCTCGATCCCGGTGCGGACGCGGACTCCCTGGCGCTCGAAGGCGGCGCCGACGTGCTCGGAGATGCTGGAGTCGGAGGTCATCAGGATCCGCGGGGCGACGTCGAGGAGCGTCACCTCCGAGCCGAAGGCGTTGAAAACGGTGACGAGCTGGGCGCCCGTGTTGCCGCCGCCGATCACGGCGACGCGGCGCGGCAGCTCGGTCAGCCCGAGCACGTCCTCCGGCACGGTCGCGAGCTCGGCGCCCGGGATCGGCAGCCGCCGCGAGTGCCCGCCGACGCAGACCATGATCGAGCGCGCGCGGATCCGCCGCCCGCTGTCGAGCACGAGGGTGCTCTCGTCGACGAAGCGGGCGCGGCCCTCGTGGATCAGGTCGACCCCCGCCTCCTCGAACCGCTGCGCCTCGCGCTTGATCGAGCGCACCAGGTCGACGCGCTCGTGCACGTGGCGCACGGTCGCGGCCCAGTCGAGGACGGGAGTGCCGATCTCGATCCCGTAGTCGCCGGCGGAGCGGGTCTCGCGCATCATCCGCGCCGTCTTCGCGAGGACGCGGGTGGGCACGCAGCCGGTGTTGACGCAGGTGCCGCCGACGCGCGCGGCCTCGAGCACGACGACGCGCGCTCCCAGCTCCGCGGCGCGGAGGGCGGCGGCCGTCCCCGCGGGTCCTGCGCCGATGACGGCGACGTCGTACTCGGCCTGCTCGGGAGTGCTGTCGGGCACGGTGACCTCCGGTTCTGGGTGTGCTCCGATCCTGCCGCTCCGCGCCCCGCTGCACCCGGCCTTGACAGCCCGCCCGCGGACCGGCGTCGCGGGCGTCCCGACGCTGAACATCGGCCGAGGACGGTTGCCCGGCGGGCGCCCGGCACGGTGGGATGACCGGGTGGGCTGCGGCGGGGGACTCGGGCGAAAGGCGCTCCGATGAGCGCCCGCACCTTCGGGGTGGAGGAGGAGTACCTCCTCGTCGACGCCGGGACGTTCCTCCCGACGCCCGCGGCGCCGCTGCTGCTCGGCTCCGTCCGCGGCTCCGCGGCGGTCGCCCTGGCCGCCGAGCTCAAGGCGGAGCAGATCGAGGCGGTCGGCGCTCCCGCCCGCACGCACGACGCGCTGCTGGCCGGACTGCGCGAGGGCCGCCGCCTGGCCGACGACTCCGCCCGCGAGGTCGGTGCCCGCGCCGTCGCGGTCGCGACCAGCCCCGCCGCGTTCGAGCCGCACCTCTCGGCCGACGAGCGCTACGACCGGATGGCCGAGCGCTTCGGCCTCGTCGCCCGCGAGCAGTTCACCTGCGGCCTGCACGTCCATGTCGGGATCGGGTCGCCGGAGGAGGGGATCGCGGTCCTCGACCGGCTGCGCGGCTGGCTGCCCGCCCTCCTCGCCCTGAGCACCAACTCCCCGCTGAGCGCCGGCGTCGACACCGGCTTCGCCAGCTGGCGCTACCAGTCGTGGGGGCGCTGGCCCACCGCCGGCCCGGTCGGGATCTGGGGCGACGTCGAGCAGTACCGGAGCGTCGTCGCCTCCCTCACCTCCTGCGGCGTGCTGCTGGACGAGGGCATGCTCTACTTCGACGCCCGTCTCTCCCGTGCGCACCCGACCGTCGAGGTGCGCATCGCCGACGTCCCGCTGCACGCCGAGGACTCGGCGCTGATCGCCGTCCTGATCCGGGCGCTCGCCGAGACGGCCGTGCGCGACGCGGGCTCCGGGGTCCCGCCCGTGCCGCTGCCGACTCCGGTGATCGCCGTCTCCTCCTGGCTGGCGAGCCGCCACGGCACGACCGGCGACCTCATCGATCCGGTCGACGGCTGCCCGGCCCCCGCCTCCGCGGTGCTGGCGCGCCTGCTCGACCACGCGGGTCGGGCGCTGGCGGAGTCGGGCGACGAGGAGGTCGCGGCGTGCGGCGTCGAGCGGGTCCTGGCGCGGGGCACGGGCGCCGAGCGGCAGCGCGCGGTGTGGGAGCGGACGGCGTCCGCGGCCGAGGTGATCGCGGACGCGGCGGAGGCGACGCGCGCCTAGCGGCTCGCTGGTCGCAGGCTCACGGCTCGCTGGTCGCGGGCCCGGCGGCTCAGGGCTCGCTGGTCGCAGGGTCCGGTGACCCGGACTCCACCGTTCCGGACTGCTCCGCCTCGGGCTGCGGCGGCTCCGGCACCAGCTGGTAGCCGCCCTCGATCGTCCCGTCCGGGCGGAGCAGGATCTGCGTGTACACCGGGGCGCCGCTGCGGAGCGTCGTGCCGCTGACCCGGAGGGGCTCCCCGGCGAAGAACGCCTCCGAGCCGGTGCAGCCGGCGAAGAAGGACGCGTCCGGGCGCTGCACGGCGAGGCACACCGTGGTGCCGTTCGGCTCGGTGATCAGCAGGCGGTCGTTCTCGGCGGTGTCGAACCCGGAGCCGTAGACGACGGCCTCCCCGGCGAGCAGGGCGAGGCCCGGCGGGACGTCGGTGGTCGGCTCCCAGCCCTCGACGAGCGCGGCGAAGCGGTCGGCGGGATCCGCGGAGGCGGTCGGCGGGGCGACGGGGTCCGCGGGCGGAGGGAGGAGGAGCGCGGTGGGGACGATCGCGCCGACCGCGGCTCCGCCGACGATCGCGGCGGCGAGCACGAGGCGGCGGCGGCGGGGGTGCGGCGTCCGCGGGGCCGGCCGGTCGGGGTGCTCGGCGGGCGACTCCGGAGTCCCGGAGCCGGCGGTCGCCGACAGCGGGAGTGCGGTCGCGGGCAGGGGGAGAAGCGAGTCGGTCGCCGTCCAGGGATGCGCCGCGCCCGGCTGTGCCACGGACGGCGTGGCGCCGGTCTGCGCGCCGGACCGCGTCACTCCGGGAGGCGCGTCCTCCGCCTCCAGCTCGCCGAGCCGTCGCAGCGCCTCGCGCCGCTCGTCCCGGTCGGCGCCGTCGTCGCGGGGTCGGGCCGACAGGATCCGCTCGAGATCCCTGCGCTCGTCGTCCTCGGCCTGCACTCCGTCAGTATGGCGGCGCCGGACACGGGAACGGCCCGCGACCCCCGGGACTCCGCCTTTTCAGCGGTGTCCCGGTGGCCGCGGGCCGTTCCGGTGCGGGCGTCAGCCCGACGGGTTCTCGACCGGGTCGCCCTCGGGGTCGGTGGCCGTCTCGGGGTCGACGTGCTCGGGGTCGGTGGTCTGCGGGTCCTCGGGAGTGTTCTTCTCGGTCATCGGATCCTCCTTGTCGCTGGATGCGGAACGTGCGGACAGATTCCACGCTACGGCGGGAGCTCCGTGGAGCGCGCCCGGTTGACTCCGCCGCCCGGTGTCCGGAACCGAGGTCAGGAGCGGCGGATCCGCCCGAGCGGCCCGTCACGCTGCTTCCGGCCTCGGCTCCGGACGCCGCTCGCCTCAGCCGGCCCCTTCACCCGTGGCAGCCGCGGGCCTCCACCGCAAGGCCTGGCAGCGCTCTGTCGCGATTCGTACGCTGAACCCATCGAGCCGAGGAGCAGCAGCGCCACATGATCCGCACCACCGTCACCATCGAGGGCAAGACCTACGGGCTGTCCCAGGGGACCGACGTCGCCGAGCTGAAGCGGTCGGCGACCGAGGCGACGCAGGCCGGAGGAGGCCTCGTCGACTTCGTGATCGTGGGCAACCGCCAGGTCAGCGTCCTGATCTCGACAGGTGTTCCGGTGATCTTCGAGGAGCTCGAGGTGCCGGACGACGACCGCGACACCGGTGACGTCCACCAGCCGTGGGACGACATCGACTACCTCGACTGACCCCGTCCTCCCGGTCGCGCCGAGTCGCTGCCGGGTCCCAGACGCCTGAGGGGCGCCGCCGGCTGGACCCGGCGTCTCTCGGGCACCTCGTGCCGCGCTACTCCGCGGACTCGCTCTCGGCCAGCTCGCCCTCGACCAGCGTGCGGGCGGCCGAGGCGAGGGCCGAGCGGATGCGCTCCGCCGGCTCCTGCAGCATCGCCGCGATCGCGTCGACGTCGTGGCCGCCGGTGTGCCGGAGCAGCCAGGCCTGGCGCTCGAGCGTCGGCAGGGCGTGCAGGCGGCGGTGGAAGCCCGAGCGCAGCAGGTCGTCCTCGCGGATCGCCGGCGGGGCCTGCTCGGCGCGCTCCATCGCGGAGCCGCCGCGCTGCACGCTCGCGCGTCCGACCTCGGAGCGCATCAGGTCGAGGGCGCCCGTGTCGTCGAGTCCCTGCGGCCGTCCGCTGCGGACGGTGACCGCCGCGTGTCGGAGGGCGGCGCTCGCCGCGGAGTCCGACAGCGTGAGGCGGTAGGCGTACGCGTAGAGGCCGAGGGCGCGGTTCTCGAGGGCGCGGCCGGCGAGCAGCTCGCCCTGCTGCTGCGACTGCGTCATGCCGACGGCGGCGACGGGTCTGTCGTAGGTGGTCACGGTGACTCCTCGGCTCCGCGCGCTCCCGGTCGGGAAACGCGTCGGAGGCGATGCTAGGGAGTCGAGAACGATCGTTCTACCCTTGACATTTCAGAATCTTTTTCGATGCGTGCGCATGGAAGCGCTTTCCCGACAACCGTCCTGGAAAGTGGAAGCGCTCTCACTCCCGAGCGGAGAGGATGCAGAACTCGTTGCCCTCCGGGTCGGCGAGCACGACCCAGGACTGCTCGCCCTGCCCGACGTCGGACCGCGTCGCCCCCAGGCCGACCAGCCGCGCGACCTCCGCCTCCTGGTCGTCCGGCACGAAATCCAGGTGCAGCCGGTTCTTCACGGTCTTGCGCTCGGGCACGTCGAGGAAGAGCAGGCTCGGCCCGCGGCCCGACGGGGCGAGCAGCTCGATGCCGTCCTCGTCCTCGTCCACGACGTCCCAGCCGAGCGCCTCCTGCCACCAGTGCGCGAGGGTCCGGAAGTCGGTGCAGTCGACGATGATCTCTTCGAGTCGGAGGGCCATGCACCGACGCTAATCGGCGCGGGGCGTGTCGGGGAAGTGCGTCCGGCGGGTCCGCGCGGCGCCGCGGCTCCGTCCGGCCGTGTCGTCCGCGGGACGGGTGCCCGTGCCGGTTCGGCACGACGGCTGGCGGCCGGAGCGGCGGCGCGGCATCCTCGACGCGGGTGCCCCTGCGCCCGGGGACGAGGAGCAGCATGAGCACCGCACGCGAGCAGTGGGAGGCGCGCTACGCCGACTCCGATCGGATCTGGTCGGGCCGGCCGAACGCGACGCTGGTCGGGCTGGTCGGCCCGGTGCCGCCGGGCCGCGCCCTCGACCTCGGCGCCGGCGAGGGGGCGGACGCGCTGTGGCTGGCGTCGCTCGGCTGGCGCGTGACCGGGCTCGACCTCTCCGAGACGGCGCTGGGCCGGGCGCGCGCGGCCGCGGCCGAGCGGGGCGCCGACGTGGACTTCGTGCAGGCCGACCTCGCCGAGGACTGGCCGGTCGTGGGGGAGTTCGATCTGGTGACGGCGAGCTTCCTGCACTCGATGGCCGAGTTCCCGCGGATCGACGTGCTGCGGCGGGCGGCCTCCGTCGTCGCTCCCGGCGGCCGCCTCGCCGTCGTCTCGCACGCCGCGCCCCCGCCGTGGGCGAGCGGCGACGACCACCGCCACGGAGCGATGCACCTCGTCGGCCCCGAGGAGGAGCTCGCCGAGCTGGCCCTCGACCCCGCCGAGTGGACCGCGGAGCTCGTCGAGACGAGGGAGCGCGCCGTGACCGCTCCCGACGGCACGGCAGCCGTGCTCCTGGACGGCGTGCTGCTCCTGCAGAGACGCGGCTGAGCAGGCGCCGCTCGAGGACCCGCGGCCGGGCTAGCGTGGTCCGCGACCCCGACCCCGCAGGAGGCGCCGATGCCGCTCGATCCGTACCTCGCCGCCCGGCTGCCCCTCCTGGCCGGCCTCGCGTATCCGCTCGACGCCGAGCAGGCCGCCCGCATGGCCGCGTTCGAGGAGGATCCGGGGGCCTGGTCGCTGCCCGAGGGGATCGACGTCGTCACGGAGACCGCGTCCGGCCCGCACGGACCGGTCCCGCTGCGCGTGTACTCGCCCGCCGCGCCCGAGCGCGCTCTGCTCTGGGTGCACGGAGGAGGATTCGCCGCCGGCAGCGTCGACATGCGCGAGTCGCACGTCGTCGCGGCGGAGCTCGCGCACCGGGCGCGGGCCCGGGTCGTCTCCGTCGACTACCGGCTCGCCGGCCCCGACGTCCGCTACCCCGTCCCGCTCGACGACGTGCACGCCGCCTGGCGGCACCTCCGCAGCACGGAGTCCGGATCCACGCCCGTCGCGATCGGCGGCGCGAGCGCGGGAGCGGCCCTGGCCCTCGGCGCGGTCCTCCGCGAGCGCGACGCCGGTGCGCGGCTGCCGGAGCACGTGCTCCTGGCCTACCCCTTCGCCCACTTCCCCAACCCCGCCGTCGACGACGCGATCGCGGCCGAGCTGCGCGAGCTGCCGCCGGTCCTCCGCTTCCCTCCGTCGAGCATCGAGGGCATGGTGCGCACCTACCTCGGGCGGATCTCCGACCTCCCCGTCGAGGCGCTGCCCGGCTCCGCGCCGCTGGCGGGTCTGCCTCCGGTCACGGTTGTCGTGAACGAGTACGACGAGCTGCGGGGGTCGGCGGAGCTGCTCCTGCGCCAGCTCGCGGAGGCGGGCGTCGCCGTGACCGGGCACCTGGCCGCCGGCATGCCCCACGGGCACCTCAACCGGACGCCGGCGCTGCCCGAGGTCGACCGCTCGCTGCACCTCTTCGCCGCCCAGCTGCGCGCGATGGGCTGAGGCGCCCGGCCCCGTTTCGTCCGCTCCGCCCCGCTCAGCTCAGGCGCGGTCGGCCCCGCCCCGTCTCACTCCGCTCAGGCGCGGTCGTGCAGGGTGACGTGGTACCCGTCCGGGTCGGCGAAGGTGAAGGTGCGCCCGAACGGGCCGTCGATCGGAGCCGCGACGACGGGGTGCCCGTCGGCGACGAGCGCGTCGTGGATCTCCTGCACGCCGGTCGCGTGCAGCCAGATCGCGGCGCCCACCCCGGGGCGGGAGGCGGAGTCGAGGTCGGTGCCGGGCGCGAGATCGCGTAGGGCGAAGGCGATCGGAGTCGTCGTGAAGACGACGGCGTGCGGCGGGCCGGCGGGCGAGCGGACCAGGCCGAGGTACTGCTCGTAGAACGCCTGGGACGCCGCGAGGTCGCGGACCTGGAGCGAGACGAAGTCGGGGCCGGTGACGGGCATGGGGTTCCTCCTCGGTTGTGTCAGCTTTCTGACACACAGGAGCGTATGTCAGAATACTGACATGAGTCAAGACGGCATCGACCTCGAGACCTCGCTCGGCTACCTCCTCAAGGAGGCGTCGAGCGCCCTGCGCGCGGCGATGGAGGCCGTGCTCCGCCCGCTCGGGATGACGGTCACCCACTACTCCTGCCTCGAGCTCCTCGCCCAGCGGCCGGGCCTCTCGAACTCGGAGCTCGCGCGGGGCGCCTTCGTCACCCGGCAGTCGATGAACGTCCTGCTGCAGACTCTGGAGCGCGACGGCGTCGTCACCCGCCCCGACGCGGCTCCGGTCGGCAAGGCGCTCCCCGCCCGGCTCACCGAGCGCGGACGCCGGAGCCTGGCCGAGGCGTCCGCCGCCGTCCGCGGGGTGGAGCTGCGGATGCTGGAGGGGCTCGCGGAGGAGGAGCGGCAGGCGGCGGCGCGCCTGCTCCGCGGAATGATCCGGTCGCTGCGGGCGGACGACCGCGCCTGAGGGGCGCTGTTCCGCCGTCTGTAGGAACGAGGGCCGCCCGCTCGCCGGTACGGTCGCGCTCATGGCAGCAGGAGGAGCGGTGCGCCCGCTCGACGTCGGGATCGTCGGCGGCTCGATCGGCGGACTGTTCGCCGCGGCCCTGCTCGTTGGCGACGGGCACCGCGTGACGGTCCTCGAGCGGTCGGCGACGGGGCTGTCGCGGCGGGGAGCCGGGCTGGTGGCCCAGCAGGACCTGATCGACCTCCTGCACGCGATCGGCCGCGACGACGAGGCGCGGGTCGGCGTCGTCGCGCACGAGCGGATCACCCTCGACCGCTCCGGGCGCGTGATCGGCCGCGACCCCTCCCCGCAGACGCAGGTGTCGTGGGACCACCTCTACGACACGCTCCGCTCGCGGATCCCCGCCGACCGCTACCTCCTCGGCCACGCCGTCGCCGGGGTGCGCCCCTCGACCGGGACGGACCCGGTCGTCGTCGAGCTGCGCGACGGGAGCGGCCTGGAGTTCGACGTCGTCCTCGGAGCCGACGGCCTCGGATCCGTCGTGCGCGCGGCGGTCGCGCCCGAGGCGCCGGGGAACCGCTACGCCGGCTACTCGACCTGGCGCGGGCTGATCCCGGAGTCGGCGCTCCCCGCCGAGGCCGCGGCGACTCTGCTCGGACGCTTCGCCTTCTACACCGCGCCCGGCGAGCACATGCTCGGCTACCTCGTCCCCGGACCCGCCGGCGAGGTGGAGCCTGGCCGTCGGCGCTACAACTGGGTCTGGTACCGGCCCCTCTCGGAGGAGGCCCTCCGCGGAGTGATGACGGCGTCCGGCCGTCCGCCGGAGAGCGTGTCCCTCGCGCCCGGCGATCTCGCCCACGACCTCCGCCGCCGGCTCGAGGAGGACGCGCTCGACCGCCTGCCGCCGCCCTTCGCGGCCGCCGTCCTGGCCGAGCCGCAGCCCTTCCTGCAGGCGATCGTCGACTACGTCCCGCCGCGGACGGTCCGCGGCCGGGTCGCCCTCCTCGGTGACGCCGCCGTGACGGTGCGGCCGCACACGGCCATGGGCGCGGCCAAGGCGGCGGGCGACGCGCTGGCCCTCGCCGCCTCCCTCGCGCGGCACCCGGTCGACGAGGCGCTCGAGCGCTACGAGGCCGAGCGGCTCCCCGTCGGCCGCGCTATCGCCGAGTACGGCAGGCGCCTGGGCCGCTCGATCCCGCTGCTGTCCGAGTGACCGCAGTAGCATGCGCCCGGCCGAACCCGGATCGACGGCGCGAGCCGATCCTCGGTCGGAGCGGACATGGCTCGCGCTCGCCCTTCAGCGTGCAGGGTCCGATGCGCTGCCCGGCGGCGACTCGAAGGGAAGCTGGAACGGGGGTTCGCAGCATCGCATGGTCGCCACCACGTGGCGCCGGCGCGGACGATTGCAGTCGATAGCGACGAATTAGGTTTCGGCTAGAGGTGACTATCATCGGCTAGATGTTGCCTGAGCAGAACCCCTACAGCCCTGGATCCGGTCGGCGGCCGCCCGAGCTCGTTGGTCGGACTGGCGAGCTCGAAGCGTTCGACACGATCCGCGCTCGTGTCACGCATGGAATGAGCGATCGCGGCATCGTCCTCACGGGCCTCCGCGGCGTCGGCAAGACGGTGCTGTTGAACGAGATGCACCGCATGGCGGAGTCGTTCGAGTGGCTCACGGTGCGCCTCGAGGCGCGTCGGGATGAAGGCGGCGCGCGGGCCGTACGGCGTGCCCTGGCTCGAGAGCTCGTCGTGTCCGCTCGCAAGCTCACCCGCTCGAAGCCGACGGCGCTGATGCGAGAAGCACTCGGCACGATCTCCTCGTTCAATGCGAAGGTCGGTGCAACGGGGATCGAACTCGGAGTCGCACTCAACGACGGACGTGCCGACTCCGGCGACGCTGAAGTCGACCTCCTCGAGCTCGTCGAAGACGTTTCCACCGCTCTGGGGGAGCGTCGTCGTGCCTTCGGTGTGTTCGTCGATGAGATGCAGGACCTCGATGCGGAGACGATGGGTGCGCTCATCGCCGCTCAGCATGCGGCGAACCAGCGGGAGTGGCCGTTCTACATCATCGCCGCCGGCCTCCCGAATCTCCCCCGTGTCCTCACCGAGACGCGTTCGTACGCCGAGCGCCTCTTCAACTACCGACAGATAGGCACCTTCTCTCGCGACGATGCGGCGCACGCTCTCCGAGAGCCCGCGGAGCGGCTCGGCGCTGAGTTCGCTCCCGATGCGCTCGAGATTCTCCTCGAAGCCGCAGGCGGCTACCCGTACTTCATTCAGGAGTACGGGCAGGCCGCATGGAACCTCTCCAGTCGTCTTGTCACTCTGGCCGACGCCACGGCAGCAGTGCAGTACGGGACCGAACAGCTCGATGCCGGATTCTTCCGCTCACGATGGCAGCGAGCCACGCGCTCAGAGCGACGAATGCTCCGCGCCATGGCAGCCGACGGTGAGGGACCCTCCTCCACCGCTCTCGTCACGCAGCGAATGGGTATCCCGACAACCAGCCTCGGGCCCTACCGTGCCGCGCTCATCAGCAAAGGACTGGTCTACTCACCCGAGCACGGCCAGATCGCCTTCACGGTCCCCGGCATGGCTGGATACGTCGACCGCCACCACGAGGACCTCGACGACGGGAGCCCGAGCGTCTGAAGTCGACCAGACGTCTCCTCTCTCAAGGGCTCGGAGTCCGGTCGCGTACGGGACGTCGCAGAACAGTAGGCCTGGGGAGGCATCAAGACGGAGAACCAGGGACGGCCCTGATCTTCCGGCTGGTCTCCTCAGGTGAGCCGAGGTCCGTGCTCGTCACGAGTTCATCCGCCGCCCCCGCCTGGCCGCTCCCCGCCGTCCGCCGCGCGTCCCTTGCTCCTCGACCGCGGAGACGGCACCCTCGGGTGACGGCCCACGGCGAAGGAGACGCATGGACGACGACGGACTCCTGGCTGCGCTGCTGCGGGGACGGCCGGCGACGCTGGCCGACGCGGCGGAGCTGACCCACATCGACGAGGCCGAGGTCGCCGCGGCGATCGAGCGGCTCCGCGGCCGGGGGCTCATGGGCGGCGAGGGCGAGCAGCTCGATTTCCCGGCGCCGATGGAGTGGGCGGCCGCGGCCATCGCCCGGCACACCGAGTCGGCGCGGCGGGCGGGCAGGGAGTCCCTGGACGGGATCGAGCGCGTCGTCGCGGGCCTGCCGATGCTGCTCGGCGCCTGGCGGGTCGGCGAGGACACGTCGGATCCCGTGCCGACCCTCCTCCGCCACGGGCCGCACGCGTCCGAGGACCTCTGGTTCGACCTGGTGCGCCGCGACTCCGGCTCGCTCGTGGCGGTGCTCCCGAACGTGGAGCGGTTCCTCGATCCGCCGACGGAGCGGGCGATCCGCTTCGGGCACGCGCTCGCGGCGAAGGACCGGGTGCGCGTCATCATGCCGGCCGCCGGCGCGCGCGACCCCCGGGTGCTCGCCCGGGTGGAGGCGTACCAGGCGGCGGGCGTCGAGTACCGGCTCCTCGAGAGCCCGCCGAGCTGGTTCTGGGTCGACGGCGACCACCTCGCCGTCCCGTTCGAGTGGGGCGAGACGAAGCCGACCAGCGTGCTCGGCGTGCGCCATGCGGCGCTGGCCGGTCTGGTCGAGTCGTACTTCGAGGTGCTGTGGCGGCAGGCCGCTCCGATCGGAGCCGTCGACCAGAGCTGGCTGCCGCTGCTCCGGCTGATGCGCCAGGGCGTCACGCTCGAGACCGCGTCGCACCGGCTCGGCATGAATCCGCGGACCGGCCGCCGCCGCGTGGCCGCCGCGATGGAGCACTACGGAGTGGCGACGCTCTTCGCGCTCGGTACGGCGTGGGCGGCGGACTCGCGCACCCGCGACGGCGACGCCGGTGCCGGAGAGCCGGTGCTCGATGATCCGGAGGCGCTCGAGCCGGGAGCGCTGGACGACGGCGAGATCGACCTCGCCGAGACGGTGCCGCGCGATTGAGCTCCCGCGGGACCGAGCCGTGCGGCCGACCCCTCGACGCCTTCGGGTGGCAATGAGGAGTCGGCCGATGCGCCCGCCCGGGCACCTCTCCAGCGTCCGGACGTGACCACAGCGGGGACAAGAGCCTGTAGCGGACACGTCCGGAAGAGGACACCGCACCCGGGAGCGGATCGCGGGCGCTCCCGCTCGGAGGCGGGCGCGTGCCAGGCTTGCCGCATGGATCTCGAGGTGCGGCCGGGGCTCGTCGTCCCCGCATCGGAGCTGCAGTGGCGGTTCTCGCGCTCCTCCGGGCCCGGCGGGCAGCACGTGAACACCTCCGACAGCCGCGTGCAGCTCACCTGGAGCGTCGAGGAGTCGACGGCCCTCTCGGACGAGCAGCGCTCGCGTCTGCTCGAGCGCCTCGGGCGGCGGCTCGTCTCCGGAGCGGTCACCGTCACGGTGGCGCAGCAGCGCTCGCAGCTGCGCAACCGCGAGACGGCCCTCGAGATGCTCCGCGGGATCATCACCGCGGCCCTCGCGCCGCCCTCCGCCCCGCGGCGCCCGACCCGGCCCACGCGCGGCTCCACCCGCCGCCGGCTCGCCGCGAAGCAGCAGCGCTCCGAGACGAAGCAGCAGCGCCGGCGGCCGCCCGGCGACTGAGCGGAGCCGCGGGGCCCGCCTGGCGGTTGCGCGGAGTCGCAGGGTCCGCCCACAGGCTGCGCGGAGCCACGGGCCCCGGTCGCGCCGGACCCGGCTCAGGGAGTGAAGAACGCCTCGATCGCCGCGGTCAGGGCGACCAGGTCGTCCACGTGGGCGAGCTCGCGCGCCGAGTGCATCGAGAGCAGCGGCACTCCCACGTCGACCGTGGAGATGCCGAGCCGGGTCGCGGTCAGCGGGCCGATCGTCGATCCGCACGGCACCGAGTTGTTCGAGACGAACTCCTGGTACCCGACCCCGGCGCGCTCGCAGACGCCCGCCCACAGCGCCGCACCGCGCGCATCCGTCGCGTAGCGCTGCGTCGCGTTGATCTTGAGCAGCGGCCCCTTCCCGGCGACCGGCTGGTTCGCCGGGTCGTACTTCTCGGAGTAGTTGGGGTGCACCGAGTGGCCCGCATCGGCCGAGAGGCACCAGGAGGCGGCGATCGCCCGGGCGCGCTCGTCGACGCCGGCGCCGAGGGCCGTGCCGATGCGCGAGAGGACGTCCTCGAGGAACGGCCCGCTCGCTCCGGACCGGCTCGCCGAGCCGAGCTCCTCGTGGTCGAAGGCGGCGAGCACGCTGATGTGCGCGGGCGGCGCCGCGGGATCGGCGCTCGCCGCGAGGAGTGCGACGAGGCCGGCGTGCACGGAGCTGAGATCGTCCATCCGCCCGGCGGCGAGGAACATCTCGTCGAGGCCGAAGCGGCGCGGCGCCTGCGTGTCGGCGGTGAGCAGGTCGTAGCCGGCGATGTCGGAGGCGTCGTCGAGCCCGGCGTGCGCGGCGAGCAGCTGGAGCAGGTCGACCTCGGAGGCGTCGCCGACGCCGAACACGGGGACGGTGTGCTTCTGGCGGTCGAGGGTGAGTCCCTCGTTCGCCGTGCGGTCGAGGTGGATCGCGAGCTGCGGGATCCGCAGCAGCGGGCCGGTCCGGAGCAGGCGCGTCGAGCCGTCGCGGGTGACCACGCGCCCGGCCAGCTCGAGCTCGCGGTCGAGCCAGGAGTTGAGCAGCGGGCCGCCGTAGATCTCGACGCCGGCCTGCAGCCAGCCCTTCGAACCGATCGTCGGCCGGGGCTTGAGCATGAAGCCGGGGGAGTCGGTGTGGGCGCCCAGGATGCGGAAGGGCGTGGTCGCCCCGGAGCCCTCGGGCAGGTGCCAGGCGATGATCGCGCCGTCGCGGACGACGTAGTACCGGCCGGGCCCCGCGGGCCACGCCTGCGTCTCGTCCAGCCCCGTGAATCCGGCTCCCTCGAGGCGCCGTGCCGCCTCGGCGGCCGCGTGGTACGAGGAGGGGGAGGCGGTCAGGAACTCGGCGAAGTCGGCGATGTGGTCGTCACGCGTGGTCATCCCTCCAGTGAAGCACGCGGCGCGGCCGGGACGGGGAGGGTGCCGGGGGAGCCCCTGCGGCGGCCGTCACGGCCGGGCAGGGGCACCCCGGGGCGGAGGGTCAGCGCCGGGTCAGGTCGACGTCGGCCTCCGCGGCGATCGCCTTGATCAGCGCCGAGGCGTTCTCCCCGCCGAAGCCGGCGGCCATCGCCTCGTCGATGTAGTGGCGGGCCGTCGCGACGCCGGGGACGGGTGCGCCGACGCTGTCCGCGTAGGCCTGGATCAGCCCCGCGTCCTTCTGCATCAGCGCGAGGGCGAAGGACGGCGAGTAGTCGCCGGCGACAGCCTGCTCGACCCGCTGCGGGCGTCGCACTTCCCCGTTCGAGTCCGCGACGGCCGAGGACGCGGTCATCACGGACGCGGAGTTCAAGTCAGTTGCCGCGGATCTGATGAACATCCGCAGCACGATCGGGTACGTCTCGAGCAACCTCAACCAGCTCGCCCCTCGGTGGCGCCAGCGGGCGAGGGCTGATGCGCAGAAGTTGTGCGCGGGAAGAGGTGCTGAACCGCTCGTCGCCGCGTGAGGAGGGGGCGACGAGCGGTTCAGCGCTGGTCTTTCGGGTGTCGTTAGCGCACGACTCCGTCGATCTCGAAGCTGTCGAAGCTGCCGGCGAGGTACGGGTCGGGGAACTGTGACTTGCCGAGGAAGTTGCCGCTGGTGCGGCCTAGGTCCTTCGGAGCGAGCGGCATGGCGGTGTTCTGCCCGACCTGCACTCCGTTGGCGAAGATCGTTCCCGTCGTCGTGCCGTTCGTATTCGCCTTGAAGGTCACCTTGATCTCGGTCCACTGCCCAGCGGGCATCGTGAAGTTCGTCGAGATCCGTGTCTCCGCTCCATTACCGGAGGTCGTGAGGGCGAGCCCTAGCTTCCCGTCAGTCGACTTCGGCGTGAGGAACACGTACTTCTGGGTGCTGCTGCCGAAGTCGAACAGCCGGCTGAAGGTGGAGATCGAATCGACCTTCACCCTCATCGAGATGGTCAGGTCCTTCGAGCGTGACAGGATGTCCGACGGCAGCTGGGCGAAGGCCCCGTCGCTTCCGTTCAGCCGCAGCACGCTCGCCGTGCCGTCGGTGGCGGTTGCCGCCGTCCCCTTGAGCGCGAGCGCGTTGCCGTTGCCGGAGGCGTCGGGGACGGTGCCGTTCGACGATGAGTCGAAGGTGTAGGTCACCCAGTCGGCCGGGAGCGGCTGCAGGGCTTGAACGGTCACGGACACCGTGTCGGTGGTCGCAAGGACGCCGTCGCTTGCCCGGAGTGCGAACACGTAGCTGCCGGCGGTACTCACCGACGCAGACGTGCGGCGAGCAGTCGGCGACGCGAAGGTCGCGGTGGCACCGGCAGGAGCAGACTGCACGCTCCACTGCGTCGTCAGGGTTCCGTTCGGCGAGCCGAGTCCGTCGTCGGAGGCGGATCCGCTGAGCTGGATCGGATCGAGTCCGAGGGACAGCCCGGCCTGGTCGGGTCCGGCGTTGACGGTCGGCGCCGCATTCGCGCCCGGGGCGGTCGAGACCAGGTGGACGATGTACGTGCTGCCGGCGGGCGCATCGAACGGGACGCGGACCGGCGCGGGAAGCGTTCCCGCGAGAGAGGCGGGCCGGTAGACGTTGACGGTGCGCTGGCGCACGCCGTTCACGATGACCGCGTAGCTGCCCTGCGCGAGGCCGCTGACCTCCGCGATGCCGGAGTGTGCGGTGCCGGTGCGGTTGAGCATGTCCAGGCGCAGGTCGGCGCTGTTCGAGCCGACGATCGCCTGCGAGTAGGCGTCGTTCTCGAGGTCGACCGACAGCTGCTGGGTCACCAGGTTGAGGCGGCGCTGCAGGCCGTCCTTCGGGATGACGGTGGTGGAGTAGGCGTCCCGCGAGACGTCCGCTCCGTATCCGACGACTCCGAAGATCGGGTCATCGGTGACGACGTCGGCGCTGAGGGTCTGCAGGGTGCCCCACAGTCCGAGATCGCTCTCGCCGGTCATGCCCCGCCAGCCGTTGTTCAGCTTGACGTTCGCGCCTCCGCCGACCCCGAGGGTGCCGAGGTTGCCGCGCTCGGCCTGGTACGACCACGATGCGGCTCCGATGTTGGCCGGCGCGTTGCTGATCTGGCCGGAGTTGATGGTCGCGAGTCCTGCGACCTTGCCGGCGTAGTTCAGGCGCTGCAGCTCGGCGCGGCGCGCGGCGGTGATGGCCGTGGTTCCGGTCTCGAGTGCTGCGGTGTGGTTGATGTAGTCGTCCATCGTGTAGCCGGCGAGGGAGGCGCTGTACTGGAACTGCCACCAGTTCTCGCCCGTGATGGTGGTGGGGTCGGAGTACCAGTACCAGACGGGCATGCGTCCGCGGGCGGCCTCCGTCTTGGCGACGATGTCGCGCATGACGCGCAGGGCGTTCGTCTTGTCGTCGTTCACATTGAGCTTGGCGAGGGTGTAGACCGCCTCCTCCCCCGTGTTGTCGTAGCTGTACTCGGAGCCGTAGGGGTAGGCGTTGGAGGAGAAGTTGGCGTACTTGATCGCCATCTTCGCTTCGATGTCGTTGGCCTGCGTGTCCAGTCCCTCGGCGCGCAATGCGGCGATGAGATCGGGTGTCGAGAGCTCACCCATGAGTCCGGTCTCCCAGTTGTAGGCGACGGGTCCCTCGTAGAGCTCCTTGAAGATCCCGTAGGCCGTCGTCAGGTACCACTGAGCGGGGTGGGCGTAGGCGATCGCGGAGGGGTTCTGCTTGGCGATGTTGTACATGCCGAAGAACGTGTTGTAGACGTGCGGGTAGGCGTAGCCGCGGTAGCCGGGCGTGGTGTTCAGGCTGCCGGGCTTCCCCTGCTCCCAGAAGTCGTAGACGGTGTACTTCGGCGCGGCGCTGGGCGACGTGTTCCCCATCAGGTTCTCCCAGACGGCCTTCTGGAGGTAGTCGTCGAGGGCCTTGATCTGGGTGGCGTCGGGCAGGGCGACGAGCTTCTCCGCGAGGAACTGGCCGTGCGGGAGTCCCCAGTCGTCGCCGAGCCCGTAGTAGCCGGCGTACTCGTTGCGGCGGCCCTGAGGGGCGTTCGTCGTGGTGGCGAGGCTGCCGTCGGGGGCGTTCATCATCCAGTCGTCGAAGGTGTAGTTGCGGATGTCGCTCGCGGAGAGTCCGTCGGACGGCTTCCACTGGGTCTTCTCGACCATGAACTTCGCATGCGTGTCGAGGAGTCCCGCGACACTGTCGATCACGGAGAACTGGAGGACGGACTGCCGCGCGGCGCCGGTCTGGTCCGTGTACGAGACGGTGACGTCGTTGGCGCCCAGCTGCGTGCGGTCGAAGGTCATCCCGTAGATCCGGTAGTCGCCGTTGCTCCGGGAGAACGTCACGACGGGGTTCGTGGGCGCTGACCCCTTGAGGTCGTTGCGGTTGCGCGCGGTGACTGACGTGATGGTGCCCTTGATCCGGAACGCCATCTCTGCGCGCCTGTCGATGGGCACGATGAGTCCGGGGACGACCGTGGTGTCGAGCAGCCCTCGATCGAACATCGTCTGCTTGAGTGCTGCGTCGTCATCGACCTTGCCGATGCGATAGGTGTAGCTCTTCGTCGCGCCCGGCGCGATGGCGACACTGGTGGAGCTGAGGTAGCCGCGGTTGGTCTTCTGGATCGCGGTGGAGTGCGGGTAGTAGATGTTGAGGCCCTTGATGTTCGAGCTCTCGTTCGCCGAGTTCCAGGCCCAGGAGGTGTTGCCGACTTCCTCGGTGCGCCAGCGGTCCTGGTACTCGAAGCCGGAGCCGGATGCGGTGTCGGCGGTCATGGCGATGAACGGGCCCTGGCCGCTGGGACGCTCGAGAGTGACGTAGGAGCCGTTCTTACCCACGTAGGAGTGTGTGAGGACCCGGGTCTCGTAGATCGAGTCGCCCTGCCTCCATAGCTCGTTGCCGGGAACGGGGACACCCCAGTCGCCGATGACGAGCTGCGTGGCCGCGGTGTTCTTGACGTCCTGCTTCCAGACCAGGGAGCCGTCGGAGGCGAGAGAGTACGTCTCGGTGACGGTGAAGCCCTTCACGCCTTCCGCGTTGGTGGAGTTCTGGTGGGTGACCGTCACACTGCTCGACGTCGCCGAGACGGTGCGGCCGTCGGCCGACTGGGAGGTCCACGCGGTCTTCCAGGGGTTCGCGCCGACACCGGTGGTCGACACTGCTCCCGTGCCGTTCGCGTAGGAGAACATCAGGTTCCCGAACCACTGGCGGTACTTGCTGTTCGTCTCGCGGGCCTGCTCCGGAGCGCTGTCCGGGTTCATCAGGTATTCGGTGTCGTGTAGGTCGCCGACGATCTTGAGCGACTGCATCGACCCGTCCGCGGCGAAGCTCGCGCGGATCTTGTCGGAGGCGAGCGTGTAGGGGTAGCTGGTGGCGGCGTCGGCGGTCTGGCCGACCACCACCGATCCTGCTGCGGCGATGACGCCGATCGTGAGTGCCGCGAGCAGCCGAGAGGCTCTGCGTGAGAGGAGGGACATGTCCTGCCTTCTTCGTCGAAGTGCGGATGCGGTGACCGGCGGCCGCCGCAGAGGAGCGAGGATCCGCCCGGCGGTGGGAGCTCGCCCGGGAATCAGGAGTGGTTCACGGGAAGCCAGATGCGCATCGACACGGGACCTCGGGATCCCCACGACCGGTACGGGGTGAGCGCCACGGTCAACGGCCGTCGGTGCGGGGTTCGAGGGATTCTGGAGAAGGGCCATTCGTGCTCGTCGCGTTCGGCGACGCTGCCGGCGAGCGTCACACGCCCCTCTCGTGCGATCGGGACCGCTCCGGCGTCCAGGGCGATGTCGTCGACGTGGGCGCCGGCGGGGAGGTCGACGGACTCGAGGCAGAGGATGTCCGGTCCGTGCTGGACGGCGACGGTGCCGCGGGTGGCATCGATCCTCTCGTCGGGCTGCACGAGGACGGGTTCGAAGGGGAGGTCGAGTTCGATCCGGTCGCCGACGCGGAAACGCCGTTCGAGGTGGAGCGTGCCGTGGAACGGTCCGGTCGGCGTCTCGGCAGCATCCCCGTCGGCGGAGACGACGACGACGTCCGCGTTCGTCGCCCAGGTCGGGATCCGCAGCGTCAGAGTCCACGGCTCGACGGGTGTGCGCGTGATGGTCACGGCGACTCGCCCCCGCTCCGGCAGGTCGCTGGAGACCTCCATCGAGACGTCTCCCTGGAGGAGAGCGGCGGAGATCGTGGCGGACGCGTACTGGTGCAGCTGCACACCCTTCGCATCGGTGGTGGCGAGGTAGCCGGACAGCGAGGCGAAGGTGCGGGCGAGGTTGTTGGGGCAGCAGGCGACGTCGAACCACGCCGCCCGCTGACTGGAGTCCGCGCGCTTGGACTGCTCCTCCGGGGAGGACGCGACGCCCGGCTCGCGCCGGTGGAGGGTGTTCGCGTAGAAGAAGGAGCGGCCGTCCTCGGACACGGCGGTGGCGATGATGTTGTGCAGAGTGCGTTCGATCAGGTCCGCGTAGCGCGGGCGGCCGGTGGCGAGCAGCAACCTCCACGAGAGCATGATCGAGCCCACGCCGGCGCAGGTCTCGCAGTACGCGCGGTCGTTGGGTAGCTCGAAGTCGGCGCCGAACGCTTCGTCCTGGTGATGCGAGCCCATTCCACCGGTGATGTAGGTCCGGCGTGCGACTGTGGCCTCCCACTGCCGCTCGACGATCGCGAGCAGCTCGGCGTCATCAGTGTCCACGGCGACGTCGACCACCGCGGACGTGAGGTAGAGGGCGCGCACCGCGTGTCCGCGGAGGACCTTGGCCTCGCGGATCGGGACGTCGTCCTGGAAGTAGGCGCGACCGAACTCGACGTCTTCCAGGCTCTGGTGACCGCGGCGGTCCAAGAACACGCGGGCTTGCTCGAGGTAGCGCTCCTCCCCCGTGGCGCGGGCGAACTCCGTGAGCGCGACCTCGATCTCCGGATGTCCGCAGACCGTCTGGCGGCCGTCCGCCCCGAACTCCGAGCAGATGTGGTCGGCGAGACGGCGCGCGGCCTGCGTGAACCCGTCCTCACCGTGGGTGCGCAGTCGCGCGACCGCGGCCTGGAGGAGGTGTCCGGCGTTGTACAGCTCATGGCCCCACTCGAGGTCGCTGTAACGCTCAGCCTGACCGTGCCGGCCGAAGCGGGTGCCGAGATAGCCGTCGCTCTCCTGCGCACTGACGATGCGGGCGGTGAGAGCGCGGATGATCGATTCGGTCTCCGGGTCCTCACGTCCGGCGGTGTGCCAGCAGAGCCCTTCGAGGGTCTTGTAGACCTCGGAGTCGGCGAACTCGCGTCCGCGACGGCCTTCGGCGAGTCCGCCCCCGACGGCGAGCTCGAAATTGCGCAGCCATCCGGCGCGCTCCAGCCAGCCGAGGTTGTGCTCGAAGGTGGCGGTCGCGTTGACGGCGACCCGACGTCCCCAGAACCCCTCCGGGTCCAGCTGGACCCGGTCGATGGCGAGGGGTGTCAGGGTCCCGGCGGCCGGGTCAACGGGCAGGGCTGGGGAGAAGGTCATGACGGGATCTTTCACGAGTGGCGCGGGACGAGAGGAAGGACGACTGCTACTTGACGCTGCCGACGGCGAGGCCCTCACGCAGCAGCCGGAACGACAGCACGTAGACGGCCAGCAGCGGCAGCGAGGAGATGACCGCGAGAGCCATCAGCCCGGGCCAGTCGATCCCGTACCCCGACGTCTGCTGCGCGATGAGAGCGCTGATCGGGTAGTTGACCGGAGAGAGGAAGAGGTTGATCGCGAAGAGGAACTCGCCCCAGGCGACGAGGAAGATCAGCGAGCCGACCGTCGCCATGCCGTTTCGAACGATCGGGACGACGACGGCGAAGAAGGTGCGCAGCCGACCGGCCCCGTCGATGGAGGCGGCCTCTTCGATGGCGTCGGGCACCGCGGCGAAGAACGGTCGCAGCAGCAGCACGGCCCACGGCAGCAACATCGCCGTATCGGCGAGGACGAGACCGGCGGTGGTGTCCAGAAGACCGAGCCTGCTGAAGATCGCGAACAGAGGGATGATGCTCGCCGTCTGCGGCACCATCTGCAGGAAGATCAGCAGCCCGAGGACGAGACCGGCGACGACGCCGTCGACGCGGCGCAGCGCGTAGGCGAACGGGACGCCGAGCGCGAGCACCAGTGCAGTGGTCCCGAGGGCGATCTGCGCCGACTGGGCGAGCGCCGTCGCGAGGGCGGGGTTCGCGAGCGCCTCCGCATAGGCGTCGAAGGAGGGCGCCGAGAGGATCGCTCCGCCGACCACGTCGCCCTGGCGCTTGAGGGAGGTGAGCACGATCCAGACAAGGGGCAGCCCGTACAGGACGTAGAGCACCACGCGTACGGTGAAGGCGACCGGCTCCCGGGTGCGGGACGGTCGCGCGACGCGGGTCGCAGCGCCGCCTCGCAGGCGGGTCAGGGGGGCGGTGAGGGTGCTCATCAGGACTCGCTCCTGGTCGATCGGACGTAGACGACGGCGAGGACCGCCACGATGGCGAGGGCGATGATGCCCGTCGCGGAACCAAGTCCGTAGTCGTGCTGGACGAAGGCCTGGGAGTAGCTGAGGTAGGGCAGCGTGGACGTCGCGTCTCCGGGGCCGCCGGCGGTCATCACGTAGATGAAGTCGAAGCTGCGGAAGGCGTAGACGACGGTCAGGATCGCCAGGATGACGGCGGTCGGCCGCGCCGCGGGGATGAGGATGCTCCGGATCTCCTGCCAGCGGCTCGCGCCGTCGACCGAGGCCGCCTCGAGGATCTCGGGGTCGATGCCCAGCAGAGCCGACCGGAAGACCAGCGCATTGAAGGGGATGACGGCCCAGGCGTTCACGATCGCGACCGAGAGCAGCGCGAACCTCGCGTCGTAGAGGAAGGGGACGCCCTCCGCCGAGAGGCCGGTCGCCCGCACGAGCGTGTTGACCAGACCCTGATCGGCGAGGAGGAACTTCCAGATGCTGCCGTTCACCACGGGCGGCATGGCCCAGATGAACACCATCATCCCCAGGAGGAAGGCACTGCCCAGCCGGGAGGAACGGAGGGCGATCGCCGCTCCGAGTCCTCCGACGACCCCGACGACCGTGACCAGGACCACGAAGGCCCCGGTGCGCAGCGTGGCGCCGCCGAGGTCGGAGCCCTGGAGCAGCGCGAGGAAGTTCTGCACTCCGACGAACGGCCAGTCCCCGTTGAGGGTTCCGGAGCTGACCTCGCTGACGCTCATCCTCATCAGCAGGTAGATGGGGTAGAGCGACAGCGCCGCGAGCAGCACTCCTCCCGGTGCGGCGAAGCCCAATCGGCCGCCGCCGACACCGGATCGTCTCCGGGTCGTGGTCGAGGTGCTGCTCACGGTCGCTCCGTTCGTCGGTGGTGAGGGACTACTGCGCGAGCAGCGGGGTGAGGGTGGTCATCAGATCGCTCGAGAGCTGTTCGGGTGACCCGTTGCCCGCCACGGCGGCACTCCACGATTCACCGACCGTCTGCAGGACCTTCGCGACGTTCTCCGAGGGGATCGCGGGGTCGGGGGAGGTGTGACCGTTGTCCTGCAGGATCGTCGCGAACTGCGAGAGGACCGGATCGCTCCCGACCTTCTCGTCCGCGGCGGCGTCCGCTCGCGACGGAATGGATCCGAATGCGTCGAGCAGCGTCAGCTGGCCCTTCTTCGAGAAGAACTCCTGCTCGAGGTACTCCTGCGCGAGCTCCTTGTTCTTGGAGAACGCGCCGACGTTCTGCACCTCGCCGCCGAGATACACGGAGCCCTTGTCGCCGACCGGGATCGGGACGACGCCGTACTCGAAGGATGCGTCCTTCTTCGCGGAGGCGATCTGCCAGTTGCCGTTCACCGCGAAGGCCGTGTTGCCGGCCTCGAACTGCTGGAAGGGGACCGTCTGGTCCCAGGTCGCCGCTTCCTTGGTGAGGTACCCCTTCGCGGTCCAGTCCTGGACCATCCCGAAGGCGTCCTCGAGGGGCTCCTGCTCGGGGGTCGTGTAGTCCCAGCCTGCCCGCGAGAGCCACGGGAACGCCTGCCACTCGCCCTCGGAGTTCGCCTTGCCGGTCAGGGTGATCCCGTCCTTGCCGGCTGCCTTCGCGAGGGCCAGGTCGGCCTCGAGCTCGTCGAAGGTGGTCGGGGGCTGCACGCCGAGCTCGGTGAGGATGTCCTGGTTGTACCAGAGGCCGATCAGGTTCACGAAGCCCTGCACGCCCATGACGTCGTCGCCGACCTTCTGGACGACGGCGTCGGGGAACTGGCCGGCGTCGGCGTACTCGTTCCACCAGTCGTTCATCGGCTCGATCGCCTTCGCCTCGGTGAGCGTGTAGGTGTCGGCCGCGTTGTAGACGACCACGTCCGGACCCGTCCCGGTTCCGGCAGCCTGCACGAGCTTGTTCGTCAGCTGATCGAACGGGACGTAGACGTTCTCGACCTGCACGCCGTCGTGAGTCGACTCGAAGTCCGACGCGAGGTCGTCGAGGCCGGCCGTCTGTCCGTCCACGGAGTAGTAGTGCCAGACCGTCAGGGTGTCGCCGCCGTTCCCGGCCGAGGCGCCTCCCGCGGACGACGGCGTGCAACCGCTGAGGAGAAGGGCCGCAGTGGCGGCTGTGACCGCTGCGACAATGCTGATCCGGGTGCTGTGACGCCTCACGACGTGCCTCGCTTTCACTGTCTTCATTGACTCGGCCACCTGGTGCCAGGCATTTCATCGATGAAATCGAGGACCGCTGTCGGCGATAGTAGAGCCGCCGGGCTACCTCCGTCAATATCCGCGATTCACCCGGTCATATCGCGGTGCGCTGGTCGAGGCGTGCATACTGTGCGCACCAGTTCATCGATGAAACGGAACGGCCATGACCTCGCACCCCGTCCACCGAGCGCACGGCATCGTGCACCCCGCCTTCACGGTCGGGACGATCGATTCGCGGCTCTTCGGATCGTTCGTGGAGCACCTGGGCCGAGGCGTCTACGGCGGCTTGCTCGATCCTTCGCACGAGAGCGCCGACGCCGACGGATTCCGCACCGACGTTCTCGCGCTCGTCGAGGAGCTCGGAGTCACGACCGTCCGCTACCCGGGCGGCAACTTCGTCTCGGCGTACGACTGGCGCGACGGCATCGGTCCGGTCGAGAATCGTCCCGTCCGGCTCGATCCGGCCTGGCACACCGTCGAGCCGAATCGCTTCGGGATCGACGAGTTCGTCCGCTGGTGCCGGGCGGCGCGCGTCGAGCCGATGATGGCGCTGAATCTCGGGACCGACGGAATCCGCTCGGCCCTGCACCTGCTGGAGTACGCGAACCACCCCGGCGGCACGACGCTCTCGGACGAGCGGCGCGCGAACGGCGCCGACGAGGCGCACGACATCCGGCTCTGGTGCATCGGCAACGAGATGGACGGGCCGTGGCAGATCGGCCATCTCAGCGCCGGCGAGTACGGGCGTCTCGCCGCCCGCACCGCCGCCGCCATGCGCGCACTCGACCCCGACCTCGAACTGATCGTCTGCGGCAGCTCGAACGACCGGATGGCCACCTTCGGAGCCTGGGAGCAGGAGGTGCTGCTGCACACGGTCGAGCACGTCGACTTCGTCTCGTGCCACCAGTACTTCCGCTACGACGGCGACCTCTCCGCGTTCCTCGCCTCCGGCGTCGCCATGGACCGCTTCATCACCGCCATCGCCGACACGATCGGACAGGTCCGAGCACAGAGGCGATCAGAGCGTCCGATCGCCATCTCCTTCGACGAGTGGAACGTGTGGGACTTCGTCGCACACGATGAACGAGTCGCCGGAGGGCTCGAATGGGAGGAGGCGCCCCGACTCCTCGAGGACCGCTACACGGCAGCGGACGCCGTCGTCGTGGGCGACATGCTCATCAGCATGATCAACAGAGCCGACATCGTCCGGGCAGCGAGCATGGCTCAGCTGGTGAACGTCATCGGTCCGATCATGACCGAGCCGGACGGCCCCGCCTGGCGGCAGAGCACCTTCTGGCCGTTCGCCCAGGCACGGCGCTCCGCCGGCGCCACCGCGCTCCGGACCGTCGTCGAGGCGGACAGCACGGGAGCGGGCGATGACTCCGCTCCCGTCCTCGCCTTCGCCGCAGCGGCGCACGCCGACGGCTCGCTCGACCTGATGATCGTCAACCGCGCGACCGACGGCGTCACGGACACCACGGTCGACCTCACGTCGTTCCCCACCCTCACGGTGACAGAGGCACTGATCCTCCGACACGAGGACCCCTTCGCGACGAACTCGGCGGAGCTCCCCGACACCGTCACTCCGCGGCCCCTCGCCGTAGCGCTGACCGACGGCGTCCTCTCGCTCCGGATCCCCGCCATCGCCTGGGTGACCGTGCGCCTCTCGCCGACCGTCGACCGTCGACCTGGGATGATCGGGGAACGCTCATGGGAGGGATGATGCCGATGCCGCGATCGCGAACCCGCCCGGTGACCATGGCCGATGTCGGCGCTGCTGCAGGCGTCACCGCGCGCACGGTCTCCAACGTGCTCAGCGGCAACGCCAACGTCAGACCCGAGACCCGCGATCTCGTCCTCAAGGCAGTCCGCGATCTCGGATACCAACTCAACGTCTCCGCGCGCGGACTGCGCACCGGCCAGACCGGGCTCATCACCCTCGCGATCCCGGATCTCGCGATCGAGTACTTCGGCCAGCTCGCGACGGTCATCATGTCGGAGGCCGAGCGGCACAGCTGGACCGTGATCATCCAGCAGACCGGAGCGCGCCGAGACGCCGAGCTCGCCGTCCTCTCCGGCTCCAGCCGCCAGCTGTCGGACGGACTGATCTTCCAGCCCCACGCACTCGGCCCCGGAGACGAGAAAGTACTCGTCGGGGACCGCCCACTCGTTCTCCTGGGCGACAGGATCTTCGACGGCCCGGTCGATCACGTGACCATGGCGAACACAGCCGCCGCGGCCACCGCCACGCAGTACCTGATCGACCGCCAACACCGGCGCATCGCCGCGATCGGCAGCAACCCCGCCGGCGGATCCGTCAGCGCCGCAGCACTCCGCTTGGACGGATACCGCGGTGCCCTCGAGGCGAACGCGATCCCGTTCGACCCCGCCCTCGTCGCGGTCGCCACCGAGTGGCACCACGCCGACGGCGCCGTCGCGATGACGCAGCTGCTCGACTCCCGCGTCCCTCTGGACGCCGTCTTCTGCTTCAACGACACCCTGGCCTTCGGGGCACTGCACGCACTGCACGTTCGCGGCATCCGCGTACCGGAGGACATCGCCGTCGTCGGCTTCGACAACGTCACCGCCGCCGCCTACGCGATACCCGCCCTCACCACGATCGATCCCGGCAGCCGCCAGATCGCCAAGACGGCCGTCGACCTCCTCGCTCAGCGCATCCGGAACGGCCCTCCGGCGCACCCGAGCGAGATCGTCGTCGAGCACTCGCTCATCTCCCGCCGCAGCGCGTAGCACAAGCACATTCGTCAGCGACGAGCCGGTCCGCGCCCGAGAACACGTCTGGCTTTGATCGCTGCGACCTTCTCCTTCGTGCCCTCGTACCAGGGAACGGTGCGCAGCAGCGCGGCGCGGGAGCCAGTAGAGAGCATCACGGCGCGGCCGCGGGGCATCGCTCCGAGCTCGTCCACGGTCAGGATCCGTTCGCGCTTCAAGGCGGTCGAGGTCGAGCGGACGCCCTTGTTATAGCTGGCGGAGGTCGTTTCGCGGTCGTAGTCACCGACGAGCTCGGAGACGTTCTGCAGGAAGTCGTTCTCCTTGACGCTGCCGAGGTAGAAGAACGCGTTCGATGCGCTCCACAGCTTCAACATGCCCTCCTTGCCCCGTGCCGCTCATCCAGGCGTCGATCCTCCCGCCCGACGGCAGGCGCGCCTAGCCGCGAGGCCCGCGTCTCTGCGGGACGGAGGCGCCGTCGTCCCCGCGGCGGGACGGCGCCCGTCACTCCTGTGGTGGAAGCGCGCCCGTCACTCCTGTTCGGCCGCCGCGAGGGCGCGGTCGAGCCAGTCCGCGAGCAGCAGGCGCTCTGCGGGCGTGAGGCCGGCGAGCTCCGGTGCGAGGGCCCGGACGCCGACGAGGGCGGTGAGCCGCCCGCCGTCGCCGGGGGAGGGTGGGTCGGCGAGGATCCCCGCGAGCACGCTGTCGAGCGCGGCGTCGGCGAGACCGGGGTCGCGGTCGGCGGCGGGGGTGGAGAGCAGGGTGGTGACCACGCCGGTGCCCGCCGCCTGGATGAGGCCGACGGCGCGCTCCTCCGGCACGCGGAGGCGGCCCTCGGCGGCCACTCGCTGCACGCGCGCGGCGAGGACCCGCCGCCCGGAGAGGGCGGCCGGCGATCCGGAGGCGCGGCCCGGATCGCTGAGGAGGCGGAAGAGCGCGGGGTTGGCCAGGCCGAACTCCACCTGCGCGGCCCAGCCCGAGCGCAGGTCCTCGACCGGGTCGACGCCCCCGGCGACGGCCGCTTCGACCGTCCGCGCCTTGGAGTCGACCCAGGTGGCCAGCACGTGCTCCGCGACCGCCTCGAGCAGGCCGTCCTTGTCGCCGAAGAGGCGGTAGATCGCCGGGGCCTGCAGCCCGGCCGCCTGGGCGACCGCTCGCGTGGTGACGGCGGCGGGGCCCTCGTCGCGGAGGAGGCCGGCGGCCGCCTCGACGATGCGCAGGCGCGTGTCGGTCGGAGGAGTGGGGCTGGTCACGTATCGACGGTAGCGCACGGTTGCTATCAAGGGAATTCCGTGGTTATCTTCCTCGTGGTATCGCTGATACCCCTCATCGGAAGGCTCTCCCCATGATCATCGTGACCGGTGCCACCGGCGCTCTGAACGGCGCCACCGTCGACCACCTCCTCGACTCCGTCCCCGCCTCCGGGATCGCCGTCGTCGCCCGCGACGCCTCGAAGGCCGCCCGCTTCGCGGAGCGCGGAGTGGAGGTGCGCGTCGGCGACTACGCCGACCCCGCCTCCCTCCCGGCCGCCTTCGACGGAGCGGATCAGCTGCTCCTCGTCTCCTCGAGCGACCCGCGGGCCGACGCCGTCGCCCTGCACCGCACCGCCGTCGAGGCGGCCGTCGCGGCCGGAGTCGGACGGGTCCTCTACACGAGCCACCAGGGCGCCGCCGCCGACACCCCCTTCGGCCCGGGCCGGGACCACGCGGCGACCGAGCGCCTGCTCGCCGAGTCCGGACTCGCCTGGACGTCGCTCCGCAACGGCTTCTACGCGCACAGCCTCGGTCTGTTCCTCGGACCGTGGCGGGAGACCGGCGTGATCGAGGTCCCCTCGGACGGTCGCGTCTCGTGGACGGCCCGCGAGGACGAGTCGGAGGCGGCCGCCCGGCTTCTCCTCTCGGGGAGCCCGCAGGACGGGCCGATCATGCTGACCGCGACGGAGGCTCCGACGTTCGAGGAGATCGCCGGGATCGCGGCCGAGGTCGGCGGGCGGCCCGTCGAGCTGCGCGTCCTCGGCGACGACGAGTGGGTCGCCGCGCGCGTCGCGGCGGGTCAGTCCGAGTTCCTCGTGCGCTTCACCCTCGGGATGCGCCGGGCGGCCGAGCGCGGCTTCTTCGCGGGCACCGGCCCCGAGCTCGGGCGCCTCCTCGGACGCGAGCCGCGCAGCGTCCGCGACCTGCTCGAAGCCGGGCAGGCAGCCGTCGCCGGATGACGCCGGGCGGGCCGCCCCGGGCCCGCCCGCGTGACGAGGCGCCGCGCCGTCCGTCGAAGCGCGGCCGAGGCGGCGGCGTCTCGGCGTCAGGGCGGTTTCCCGGCTCCCCCCGCACGACGACGGGAGCCCGCCGCACCGGTGAGGTGCGACGGGCTCCCGAGGAGTGCCGTGCGTCAGCCGCAGCTGCGCGCGCTGTAGGGCGCGGTGGCCGTGGCCGTGACGGTCTTGCCGTCGACCGTGGCCGTGCCGGTGACCGTCGCCTCGCCCGCGGCGAGCTGCGTCGAGCGCACCGTGAACGCGGCGGAGCCGGAGGCGCCCGGCTTCACGCCGGCGATCGTCTTCACGCCCTCCGGGGTGCTGATCGAGACGTCCATCGGCACCGTGTCTCCGTTCTTGCCGACGACCGTCAGCACGACCTTGCCGGCGACGCAGCGCGACGTGGCGGTCGCGCTCACCTTCAGCGAGGACTGCACGGTGACCGTGACCTGCACAGGCATGCGCGACGCGTCCTGCGCGACGCCCGAGACCGTGAAGGTCCCGGCCGTGGCGTAGGCGGCGGGCGCGACGGCGTCCCAGGCCACGTCGACCGTGCTGGTGGTGCCGGCGGCGGTCGTGATCGTGGCGCGGGGCAGGACCGGCGCGGTGCCGACCGTGGTCGTCGCGGTCAGCGGAGCGACCGAGGCGACGGCCAGGCCGGGGGCGTAGCCCTCGAGCACCTTCTGGTACTCGGAGCGCGTCACCGGGATGACCGTGCCGTGGCGCGGCTTGCCGCCGTCGGCGTTCTGCGGCAGGCCCGTGCGGAGCTTCGCTCCGAGCGGCTGCCAGGAGTCGCCGTTCGCGAGGTCGTCGGTGCCGAACGGGATGTAGTGGTTCGGCCCGTCGTGGTAGTTCGGCTGGTCGATGAAGAGGAACCAGTCGAGGCCGTTCACGTCGCCCTCGTTGGCGGGGAAGACGTTGGGGCCCTCGCCGCTGGTGAAGGTCTTCCCGGGCTCGCCGTTGGGCAGGCCCGAGGCCACCTTCTCCTTGACCAGCGACCACTCGTCCGCCGGTCCGCCGGTGCCGGGCAGCGAGCCCGAGACGGTGGCCAACAGGTCGGTGCTCTTCTCCTCGCGGAGGGTCATCGACGCCTCGTCCTTGGTGAAGCGGTAGTAGGTGTCGCCGTCCTTCGCGACCGTCGAGTCGATGGTGCCCTTGCCGGCGCCGCGCTTGACGTCGATCCACGGCTTCGCCTCCGAGAAGGAGGTGAAGTCCTCGGTCGTCGCGTACATCATCTGGTTGTAGGTGACGGAGGCCCGGTCGGCCGTGTTCGTGGTCGGGTACATGTTCGAGGCCCAGAACACGACGTAGGTCTGGAGCTCGTCGTCCCAGTACGCCTCGGGGGCCCAGGTGTTGCCGGCGAAGTCGGTGGAGACCTTGACGTGGCGCTGGGCGGACCAGTTCACCAGGTCGGTCGACTCCCAGACCTCGATGTACTTCGAGCCCGACTTCTGCGCGGTGTCGAAGCCGCCGGGGAGCCCGTCGATCTTCAGGTCGGTGGCGAGCATGAAGAACTTGTCGCCCTCGTGCGAGCGGATGATGAACGGGTCGCGCAGGCCCATCGTCCCCAGGTTCGAGGTGAAGACCGGCTTGCCGCCGTTCAGCGTGTTCCAGCTCAGCGCGTCGTTGCCCTTCGAGGCGGCGAGGCTGATGCGCTCGGCGCCGTCGCCCTCTCCGGTGAAGAACGCCCAGACGTACGCCTCGGTGTCGTCGGTGCCGGCGGGGAGCGGCTGCACCCGGAGGGTGAAGTCGCGGGTCCGGGTGGTGGATCCGCTGGTCGCGGTCGCGCGGACGACCACGTCGATCGCGGGGCTCCCGGTCGCGGGGCGGTCGACGTCGACGGTGCGGGTGCCGGCGGCGCTGCCGTCGCGGACGGTCGCTCCGCTCGGGCTGACGACGCTCCAGGCGATGCTCGAGCCGAGCGTGCCGGTGGTGGGCACCGAGACGTTCGTCCGGATGTCGCCGACGTTCGGGATGGCGATCGCGGCGAGGTCGCGCTGGACCTTCGTCGCGTCGTCCAGCTGCGCGGCGACGCGCACCGCGTAGTCGACCGAGCGGGTCTCGGTGCCGACCCTGTAGGTGGCGGTGAGGGTGGCGGTGGCGTCCGGCTGCCCCGCGGCGGGGCGCGTGACGGTCGCGGTGCCGCCGGTGATGGCCACGGCCGCGCTGTTCGACGTCCAGGTGATGCCGACGCCGCTGGCGGTGGTGGGCACCGTGAAGCCGGCGGTCGCCTCCGTGGGCACCGTGACCGACGCGACGGCGCGGTCGAGGGCCTGCGAGGAGTAGAGCGCCTGCACGGAGCTGCTGCTGAGGGCGCTGTCGTAGACGGCGAAGTCGTCCATCTCGCCGTTCCAGCCCGGGTCGTTGTAGGTCGAGCGCGCGATGTACGCGACGAGCGACGGGCCGAACGAGGAGACGTCGCGGGCGATCGTGCTCTGCGAGATCTGCGCGCCGTTGACGTACACGGTGAGCTTGCCGGTCGAGCCGTCGATGACGGTCGTGTAGAGCGAGAGGCCCGAGGGGGTGCGCGCGCCGACGGTCGGGGTGCCCGTCGCTCCGGCTCCGACCTCGGTGTTGTAGGGAGCGCCCGCGTTGACCGAGTTGGTGACGACCGACTTGGTGTAGCCGGAGAGGTTGCTCGGGTTGAGCAGCCAGTAGCCGGAGGAGAACGAGGCGCCGGAGGCGACGGGCGCTCCGACGAACGCGGCGGCGACGTTGCCGGTCCCGCCCTTGTGGGCGAGCCAGGTCGAGAAGGTCAGGTCCTTCTTGCCGACGAGGCCGGCGGTGGGGATCTCGAGGTAGGGGGCGGCCGCGGCGGATCCGCCGGGGAGGCTGATGAGCCCGTTGCGGAACTGGGCCCCGGAGCCGCGCAGCGTCGCGCTGTAGCCGTTGCCGCTGGTGTCGGCGACCGTGGTGCCGGTGGGGGCGGTGTCGAACGTGTAGTGGAGGAGCGGGGTCTCGGTGGCTCCGAAGGCGGAGCTGGGGACCGTGGCGCCGAGCAGCGCCGTGGCGGCGACGGTCGCGACCGCCAGAGCGGTCCTCACCGCCGATCGTGATCGTCTCATGTAGCTAGGCCCTCGTGATCGGGTGCGGCGTCGAGGCACGATCCGCAGGGCCGCGGAGGTGTGCGTCTTCGCACGGGATGTGAAAGTGAACATCCTAGATCGCGGTACCGGATCCTGACCAGACCCCGGGAGAGGTCTGCGGGCTCGTGCAGAACGCCCGCCGAGAGCGCGATCCCTCGCCCGCCGACGCACAGGCCCTCCTCTCCGCCGACGTTCTGCAGGAGCCGGCCGGGTGGCACGATGTCCGCATGGCCTCCGACCGCCCCGTCCTGCTCGTCGTCGACGTCGCCGACGGCGGCCGCGAGGATCCCGAGTTCGAGATCGAGCTGCAGCTGCTGACCGCGAGCGTCGTCACGGCCGCCACCGCCGCGGGCTTCGTGGTCGACCGCGTCCCTGCCGAGCAGGCCGGCGCCGCCGAGCTCGAGCGCCGGCTCGCCGCCGCCGACGCCGTCGTGGTCACCGGAGGGGAGGACGTCGACCCGTCCCTCTACGGCGGCCGGCCCGACGACCCGCACCGAGGCCAGTCCTTCCCCGCGGCCGACCGCGCGCAGATCGCGCTCGTCCGCCGTGCCGTCGAGACGCGGACCCCGCTGGTCGGGATCTGCCGCGGGATGCAGCTGGTCAACGTCGCCCTCGGCGGCGACCTCGTGCAGCACCTGCCCGGCGCGGGTCACGTCGGCCGGTCGGTCCCCGGCGAGCACCTGTCGGGGATGGTCGACCACCGCGTGGTGCTCGAGCCGGGCAGCGCCCTCGCCGGCATCCTCGGCGCCGCGGAGCTCGACGTCCGCAGCTCCCACCACCAGGCCGTCGACCGTCCGGGCGAGGGCCTCGTCGTGGTCGGCCGCGCCGACGACGGCACCGTCGAGGCCCTCGAGCACGAGTCCGCGCCGCTCTGGTGCGTGCAGTGGCACCCGGAGGACGCGGGCTCGCGAGGCACCGTGCTCACGGACCTGCTCGAGGCGGCGCTCGCCGCGACCGCTACTTGATCGACCCGCGCATCACTCCGCTGACCACCCAGCGCTGCGCGAAGAGGTACACGATCAGCAGCGGCGCCATCGCCATCAGGTAGGACGCGAAGGCGACGGTGTAGTTCGTGTTGAACTGCCCCTGGAAGACGTACTCGGCCAGCGGCAGGGTGCGGGCGGACGGGTCCGAGAGCACCACGAGCGGCAGGATGAAGTCGTTCCACGCCCACACGCAGGTCAGGATCCCGACGGTCGCGTTCATCGGGCCGAGCAGCGGGAAGATCACCTGCCAGTAGGTCCGCCAGGTCGAGGCGCCGTCGGTGCGCGCCGCCTCCTCGAGCTCGATGGGGATCGAGCGGATGAAGGCGGTGTAGATGAACGTGTTGATCGAGAGCCCGAACACGGCGTAGAGCAGGATCAGCCCGGCCTGGTTGTCCAGGCCCAGCAGGGCCGTCTCCTTCACCACCGGCAGCATGATGATCGGGAACGGCACGAAGACCGCGGCGAGCAGGTAGAAGTAGACGCCCTTGAAGAACGGCCTGTGCATGTTCCGGGCGACCGCGTAGGCGACCATCGAGTTCGAGAACAGCGTCAGCACGACGGCTCCGACCGTGATCAGCGCGGTGTTCACGAAGGCCTGCGGGAAGCGGGTCGCCGTCCACGCCTCGGCGAAGTTGCCCCACGAGATCGAGGTCGGCAGCTCGAACCCGGTGCCGCCGAGCTGGTCGGGCGTCTTTAGCGCGGTCACGACGGCGAAGTAGAGCGGCAGGAGGATCGTCAGCGAGCAGACCGCGATGAGCGCGGTCGCCCACCAGTTGATCCGGTAGGTGTCGCGGGAGGGCCGGCGCCGCCCCTCGGGCTCGCCGAGGGCGATGGCGGTCGTGGGGGTGATGGTCGATGTCATCAGAACGACGCCTCTCTGCGGCTGAGGACTCGGAACTGGATCAGCGAGACCACGATGATGATGAGGAAGTAGAGGACGGCGTTGGCCGTCTGATAGGCGTACTCGCCGCCCTGGAAGCCGCCGCGGTAGATCAGCAGCGTGATCGACTCCGTCGAGGTGCCGGGACCGCCGTTGGTGAGGGCGATGATGTGGTCGAACACCTGGAGGAAGTTCTTCATCGAGATGACCATGTTGATCGTGAAGAAGGAGGCGATCAGCGGGAACGTGATCGAGGTGAACTGCCGCCACCTCCCCGCTCCGTCGAGCGAGGTCGCCTCGTAGAGCTCGCCCGGGATGGTCTGGAGTCCGGCGAGGTAGATGATGATCGAGAAGGCCGAGGCCTGCCAGACCGCCAGCACCACGATCGCCACCCACGCCCAGTCGGCGTTCGCGAGGATGTTCTCGCCGATCACCGGGATCGCGCCGAGGATCTGCGGCAGCGAGTTCGCGAAGAGGTACTGGAACACGTAGCCGATGACCAGGGTCGAGAGCACGTAGGGGATGAAGTAGATCCCGCGGAACGCCGTCTGGAACTTGATCCGCGCGTTGAGGGCGACGGCGATGGCGAGCGAGATCACGTTCACGAGCACGGTCGCCACGATCGCGAAGCCGAAGGTGAACCCGTAGGCCTTCCAGACGCGGTCGTCCTGGAGGAGCGCGAGGTAGTTCGAGGCGCCGATCAGGTCCCAGGAGCCGTAGCCCGCGTAATCCGTGAAGCTGAAGAATATTCCGGTGAGGACCGGGACCGTGTGGAGCACGAAGAAGAGCAGGACGGCGGGGACCGTCATCCAGTAGAAGGTCTTCGAGGTGCGCCCGATGGTGCGCTTGCGGCGCGCGGGCGGCGGAGGAGTGGTCGCCACCGCCTGCGCGGCGGCCGTCGTGGTCGTGGTCATGGGGTCACTTCCTGGTCGTGCGTGCCGCGACTTTGCGCCACTCACTGTCGAGGGTCCGGAGCGCCGCGTCGGCGTCCCCGCTGGCGAGGAACGCCTGGAGCGTGGGGTTGAGCGGGATGCTCGCGGGGATCTGGTGGTCGACGAAGCCGATCAGCCGTCCCTGCTCGAAGTAGGGCTGCAGCTCGGCCAGCGTGGGGTCCGAGTTGGGTGCGGCGCCGACCAGCGGTGAGAAGGCGGCCTGGCTCGCGACGTAGGGCTCGACGACTCCGGGGGTCAGCAGGAAGTCGACGAAGCGGCGGGCCGCGTCGAGCTTCGGAGTGCCGCGGCCGATGGCGACGGCCACGTCGACGCCCGAGGTGACCCGCGTGTCCGCCGGGTCGTCGAGCACCGGGTAGGGGAAGACGCCGAGGTCGATGTCCGGGTTGTTCGTGCGCACCGGGTTGATCGCCCAGATGCCCTGCGGGTACATGGCCGCCTCACCCGCGGCGAAGGCCTGGTTGCCGTCGTCGTAGCCGCGGCCGAACGAGCCCTCCTGCGTGTACGAGAAGAGCTGCCCGAGCCGCTCCATCGTCGTCGCGTAGTCCTTCGAGAACGAGACGGGGGAGTCGGGGCCGAGCGCCGCTCCCTCCTCGCGCATCGCGTCGAAGAAGCCGTCCGGCTGCAGCTGCCCACCGAGCGCGTTGAAGGCGGGGGCGCCGGTCCAGTTGTCGAGCAGGGCGCCGTAGAAGGGAGTGATCCCGGCGGCGGTGAGCGTCTCGCAGACGGCGATCAGCTCGTCCCAGGTGGTCGGCACCTCGATCCCGTTCTCGGCGAAGATCGTGCGGTTGTAGAGGATCCCGTCCGCGTTGTTCGCGAAGGCGAGCGCGTTCACCTCCTTCCCCTCGAAGCTGCCGAGGGCGGCGAGGATGTCGAGGGCCGCCGGGTTCACCCGCTCGACCAGCTCGTCGCCGGTGAAGTCGTGGAACACGCCGGCCTTCGCGAGGTCGGCGTAGTAGCCGCTGCCGTTCAGGGTCAGCACGTCCGGCACCTTGTCCTTGACGAGCAGGGTGCGGATGGCCGTGTCGGGGTCGGGCACGTTGTTGGCGATGACCCGGATGTCCGGGTTGGCCGCCTCGAACTCGCGGATGATCCGCGCGAAGTCCTCCACCGCCTCCGCCTTGAACTGGAAGAAGTCGAGCGTGGTCACTCCGTCGCCGGCGCCGGGGGAGGCGCAGGAGGCGAGGGCCGCGGCGGACGCCGCGGCGAGCGGCACCGAGAGGAACAGCCGCCGGGAGAACCCGGGGGGATGCGGATGAGCGGACATGCGGCGCCTCCTTGCGCGTGGGGACAGGTCTCAGGGCGCGCTCGACCGCGGAGGGCGGTGCGAGAGCAGGTGCGGCGGCGGGGGCGAGATCCGAGACGTCCCACTCGATGCCGAGGTGGCCGGGCAGCGCGGTGCCGGCGCGGAAGGCGAGCGAGTGGGTGCGCTGCGT